>CAZOLY010000016.1:0-31815 GCA_964580815.1 uncultured Bacteroidales bacterium | reverse complement strand
GGAGGTTTGCCTTATACACCGTATGATCTGGAAACCTCTGAAATAAAGGAAGCCTGGGATTCACGCGGAAGGCCTTTTCCTGATAACTCCCGGTTTAATTCTGAAAGGCTCAAAGAATTTCATCAGATGGATATACGTGTGGACAAAAAATACTTCTTTAATAAGTGGTCTTTAATGTTGTACCTTGATATCCAGAACCTCTATAATTACCAGGCCGATCAACCTGACTATATTGTAAGGGAAAAAGATGAATCCGGCAACTATATTCTTCTTAATGATAGCACAGAGTACCGGTTAAAAAGAATTGACAGTTCGTCAGGGACAATTTTGCCGACAATAGGTATAATGGTTGAGTTCTAGTTCTCTTCCATATGCGGATACCTGTAATCTGTCGGGGGCATGAAATTTTCTTTAATGACGCGGGGTGACAGCCACCTGAACAAGTTTAACATAGACCCTGACTTGTCGTTCGTCCCCGAACCTCTTGAACCCCCGAAAGGCTGTTGTGATACAACAGCGCCTGTAGGTTTATCATTAATATAGAAGTTGCCTGCTGCATTTCTGAGTTTGCGTGTTGCCAGGTTTATTGCCAGCCTGTCATTTGCAAAAATGGAACCTGTCAATCCGTATATTGAAGTCCGGTCACACAACGCGAGTGTTTCTTCAAATCTCTTTGACGAATATACATATATGGTCAATATGGGGCCAAAAAACTCTTCCTGCATGGCAAAATATTGTGGATCTTTTGTTACAACAACTGTAGGCTCGATAAAATAACCCTTTGATTTGTTATAATTACCGCCGATAATTATCTCTGCTTCCCTGTCTTTTTTAATTCTTTCTATTGCCCCTGAAAGAATGTCAAATGAAGGTTCATCTATCACTGCATTAATAAAGTTAGTAAAGTCTTCGGGCCCTCCCATTTTGAAAGATGATATATCATCAGTCAATAGCTGTTTTATCTCAGGCCACAGGCTATCGGGTATATAGGCCCTTGAGGCAGCCGAGCATTTTTGTCCCTGGTATTCGAAAGCCCCTCTTGACAGGGCTGTAACCGTTTGCTTAGGATCAGCCGATTCATGGACAAATATAAAATCCTTACCCCCTGTTTCGCCGACGATTCGCGGATATGTTTTATATTTATTAATAGTAAGTCCAATGATCTTCCATATCCCCTGAAACACTTCTGTTGAACCTGTATAATGAAAACCTGCAAAATCAGGATTTCCGAAAATAGCTTTCCCGGCAACCGGTCCCGGAACAAGCACCATATTTATTATTCCTTCCGGCAGGCCTGCTTCCAGGAGGACTTCCATAATCACGCTGGCCGAATAAACCTGCAATTTTGAAGGTTTCCAGACAACAACGTTGCCAAGCATTGCAGGAGATGTGGGCAGGTTGCCTGCTATCGACGTAAAATTAAATGGCGTCAAAGCAAAAACAAAACCTTCAAGAGGTCTCCACTCCATTCTGTTCCATGAGCCAGGAGAGGACTCAGGCTGTATACTATAAATATCAGTCATATATTTAACGTTAAACCGCAAAAAGTCAATTAATTCGCAGGCAGAGTCAATTTCAGCCTGATACACATTTTTTGACTGTCCCAGCATTGTTGCTGCATTTATCTTTGCACGGTAGGGCCCCGCCAGCAATTCCGCGGCCTTTAAGAATATCGCTGCACGCTCCTCCCATGGCAGTGCAGCCCACATTTCCCTTGCTGACAATGCGGCATTTATTGCCATATTAACATGAGTTTCATCTCCCTGGTGATATTTGCCAAGCTCATGACTTATATCATGAGGAGCTCTTATAGTATATAAATTACCTGAACCAACCTCTTTGCCCCCTATAATCATAGGTATCTCAACCTTATACTGCAAATCAAGATCTATAGCTCCCTTTAGTTCTGTCCTCTCTTTTGATCCCTGCCCGTACTCAAATACGGGTTCGTTTTCAGGAAATGGTACTGTATAAAAATCTTTTGCCATTTTAATTTCAATTTTTTAATTAGAATAGACAGATAATATTATAACCTTTTTACAAATGAATTGTTTGTTTTAAGTTCTAAGTTAGTTGTTATTTAATTTTTTTAAAGAATATTTTGTTGATAAATAATAACTACTATTAAATTATTTTAATAAAATCATTTATAAATTAACTCCTTACTAAGTATTTTTGCAGTATATTATCAATACAATGAAAATCATTGAATTTTTAAATAAATTCACTTTTCTCAAAAACAAATATATATTAACATCTTTGTTTTTTATAATATGGCTGCTTTTCTTTGATCAAAACAATTTAATCGAAAGACGCCGGAACGTTAAAGAGTATAAACAACTGCTCAGGGAGAAAGAATACTACTTAAAAAAGATAGAAGACGACAAAAACCGGCTGGAAGAGCTGAGAACGGATAAAGAAAATCTTGAAAAGTTTGCCAGGGAACAATTCTATATGAAAAAAGAGAACGAAGATATATTTGTCATCGTTGAAGAAAATTAGGTATGGGGTAAATCTCTGCAAGATCATCTGTTCTAGTGAGTGTTTTAATCTGACAACTATTATTTAAAATATTTATAGCTTAATGCGGTTTTTACCGGCAGGCAAGCATTATTATATTTGTTATGAGTACAATTTGATTTATTCTGTGTTTATAATAAAGCAAATGCTATTTGTTGCTGATATAAAAACATTCAAATATTTTGATTATTTTCACATTTTTTAAAATATTCCTTTAGTGAAATATATTAAACTTATTTAGTAACAGTTCGTTATACAATTCGTATAATTATTACATAATTCAAATGTCAAATACTTAATAAACAGGGGAAATATCGTGGTACAAAGAGTTATTTTAAAATCATTTTTCATATTTGTTTTATCAGGAGCATTATTTTTTACACTTAATGCCCAGATCAATTTCGGATTTCAATCCCAGTATAAATATCTGAAAGGTATTAATGCTTCGGGATTACCTGCAAACTGGATGGATCCCGGTTTTAATGATGCGGGATGGTCAACGGGTTACGCTCCGTTCTGGTATGGGGATGGCTCAGGGGGCACCCTCCTTAATGATATGCAGGGTTCCTATACAACGGTTTTTATGCGCACAACGTTTAATGCTGCCAATGCTGCCAACATACACCAGTTGAACCTGTCTGTGGATTACGATGATGGTTTCGTAATTTGGATAAACGGAGAGGAAGCATTAAGTCAGTTTGCCCCGGAAGTTATATTTTATAATGACTCGGCTACCGGACTCCATGAATCAGGGACGCCGGAATCTTTTATTGTTGATGCCGGTGATATAACGCTGTTTGAAGGGCAGAATACACTTGCAATAGTGGGATTAAATATAACTCTTTCGGGAAGCAGCGACTTTCATTTTGATATGAGCATAGATGCAACGCCCGGCATACCTGAGCTTATTGATACCGTTGGCATATCATTCAGTCATGATGCAGGATTTTACGAAACTTTTTTCAGTCTTACCATGGATTCGCCTGATCCTGCAGCAGGTATTGTATATACGCTGGATGGCAGCGATCCGCGCAGCTCGGCTAATTCGTTTACCGGTGGCTCAGAGGTAACGGTTACCATAAATCCGGTTTCCACCGTAGGGCGTCCGGCAACACCGGGTGTGGTTATCAGGGCTTCACTAACCAAAGACGGTTACCTGCCTTCCATACCTGAAACAAGAACTTATATTTTCATTGACAAAGTAAAAACCCAGTCATATCCGGGAGGAGACTGGCCAAGCGGAGACGTAAACGGACAGTGGATTGATCTCGATATGGATCCTGATGTTGTCAACGACAGCCGCTATTCGAGCCTTATTGACGATGCATTGCGTGAAATTCCAACCATATCCGTGGTCACTGACCTGGCCAACCTTTTTGACCCTGCAACAGGAATTTATGTGAATGCTGAGGGCCACGGCGAAGAGTGGGAAAGGGAATGTTCGGTCGAACTTATTAATCCTGACGGATCGCCTGGTTTCAACGTAAATGCCGGACTCAGGATACGGGGGGGATGGAGCCGCCATAATGATTTCCCAAAGCATGCTTTCAGGCTGTTCTTCAGATCTCAATACGGGGATGCCAAACTGCGCTTTCCCTTATTCGATGACGAGGGTGCCATGGAATACGACAAGGTTGATCTGAGAACATCACAAAATTATGCATGGAGCACCGGCGACAGCCGCAATACTATGGTGCGCGAAGTATTTTCACGCGATTCGCAGGGCGCGACGGACCAGCCATATACAAGAAGCCGTTACTATCATCTTTACCTTGACGGAATGTACTGGGGCCTGTTTCAGACACAGGAACGCTCGGATGCCCGCTTTGCAGCCGACTATCTCGGCGATAACAGGGAAGATTATGATGTAGTGAAAGTCAATACGGAAAATTATGTATACCAGATTGAGGCATCGGATGGCAACCTTGACACATGGCAGCTGTTATGGAATAAATGCGGCACGGGTTTTCAGAATAACAGCGATTATTTTGCCCTTGAGGGCAAAAACGAATACGGCAAACCTGTGAAAGGTTCAGAAGTCCTTGTAGATATAGACAACCTTATTGATTACATGATAGGCATATTCTATACGGGTAATTTTGATGCCCCGACATCTTCGTTCGGAAGTAACAAAGGGCCGAATAACTTTTATGCTATTTTTGACAGGAAGGACAAATCAAAAGGATTTACTTTCTATAACCACGATGCCGAACATGCCTTGTTTTATTATAGTGCATGGCCGGGCATAGGAATTGATGAGAACAGGGTTAATATAGGTTCTATAAGCAGTACATACAAAATGCAGGTTGATGGTTTCGGATCCTTTCACCCGCAATGGCTGCATTACAAGTTATCACAGAATGCAGAATACAGGATGCACTTTGCAGACAGGGCACATAAGCTCCTTACGGGCAATGGTGTTTATACACCACAGAAATGCCTGGAAAGATTTGATAAAAGGGTCAGGCAGATTGATACTGCCATCATCGCTGAATCAGCACGCTGGGGCGATGCAAAAACCAGCAGCCCCTACACAAAAGACAATAACTGGTGGCCTGAAATTCAGACAGTGCGGACCATGTTTTTCCCGGTAAGAACCGGTATAGTTATGGATCAGCTTAAAGCAGAGAACCTTTACCCGGCAGTAGAGCCCCCTGATGTAAGAAATTCGGAAGGACTGCTTGAAGAAAGCCAATATTCACTAAATTCAAGCATGAATGTCACTGTTGAAAACCCAAACTCTTCAGGAACAATATATTATACTCTTAATAATGACGATCCCCGGCTTATTGGAGGAGGGATATCATCCTCTGCAACTGCAATGGGAGACGGTGAAGAGATGGAAATAGACAATTCAACAATTCTAAAGGCACGCATATATGATAACGGGACCTGGAGCGCCCTTAAAAATGTGATATTCCTCGGACAGGAAGATGATTACTCCAACCTTAAAGTTACAGAGCTTCACTACCACCCCGCAGATTATATTGTCGGAACAGATACAATTTATTCGGGCAAGGACCTTGAGTTTATTGAATTCAAGAACATTGGCGAAACATCGATTAATTTAAGCGGACTGGTACTTGATTCGGCCGTATATTATGAATTCCCTGATAATGCTGTCCTCGGGCCCAAGAATTTTTTTGTTATCGCTTCCAAGCCAACCAAGTTTTATGAGTATTACGGGATGATACCATCAGGAAATTTCAAAGGTAACTTCTCCAATTCATCAGAAGAGGTGCTGCTTACAAATTCTTTATCTGAAGAGATTATTCACTTTACATATTATGACAACAGTCCGTGGCCAAACAGGCCGGACGGACTCGGATTTTCACTGGTGTCAACGGTATTTAATCCTACAGGAGATCCCAATGATCCGCTGTACTGGCGCTCTTCTTTGCTTGTCAATGGCTCTCCATTTAAAGATGATGACGGCCTAACCGGTATATTTGTGCCTGAGATAATTAAAAGAGGTAATATCACCGTTTATCCGAATCCGGCAACGGATTATATAATCATAAGCATGAATTCTGCTGAAGAATACCAGCAGTTTACTGTTAAACTGTATAATATAAACGGAATGCTCGTCTATCAAGGCATTACAGGAAATAATGATGAGCTGAACCTGAGAAACCTTGGTTTATCCCATGGGATATATATTGTACAAATAGAAACAGACAATTTTGTTGAAACGGTAAAAATCATATTTTCAGATTAGTAACAGATATTATAACAGGGAGCCCGCAAATAGTTCAGATAGTGCGGGCTTTTTTTATTTGACCTCTTTCATGCTGCCGTAGCAGACTTAATAATTCCTGCCCGTCAGTTATTTCATGAGATATCAATTCAAGCTTACTCAGAAGAACATTCACAGCATATAAAATATCCACATCAGGATAATAATTCTTACTGCAGAAATTCAGGAATCTGAGAACGTTAAATGCATTGAACCAGCCAAGGAAACGTTTGGAAAATGAGTTTATATTATTACAATTATGGTTTATTTCATTAATCTTATTAACAGCATGGTTGTGTTGCAGAAACTCCTGCATTGGCCGTGATAATTGTTCAATTTTTCTCTCCAAATCAACTCCTTTAGTTTTAAACAGCCGGGGAATTATTTTAAGGAATCCCCGCAATGCTTCAAAGCTGGCTGGATTATAGGTCATAAAAGGTGATTCATCCTTCATCAGGAACCTGTTAACCGCGGATCCTGTGCCAAATGGCACCCTTCCCGAGGGCCTTGGCGAAGGAATTACCCGCGTGGTATTTATATCAATAAACTTACCAAGGGGAATAATTTTATGCAAGAAGTAAAAATCTTCACCTGCTTTTCTTTTGTTCATTCCTCCCTGCCTGGTATAAGTCAGCGCCTTTACAGCAAAGCATGAACCTATGGTATGGTAAGCATAGGGGAATAATATATACCTTAATGACTGTACATAGTATCTGAGATGCAGCTCATACAGGATTATTGC
Source organism: uncultured Bacteroidales bacterium (assembly GCA_964580815.1). Classification (GTDB taxonomy): domain Bacteria; phylum Bacteroidota; class Bacteroidia; order Bacteroidales; family UBA10428. Next base: position 24,817 of record CAZOLY010000016.1, on the reverse strand, counting down.
CCTATATACAGCGACAGGGAAATCATCCCCTGATACGGGATGCTCAAAGTAGATGCTGCATCCGTTGGTATCAGGATATTTATTAAAATGATTCTCGATCTCCGTCAGATAATTATTGTCGCAGATACTGTCTGCATCAAAAGAAATAATAATGCCGGACTTGTTTTGTATTAGGTTGAACCTGCTGACAGCCTCATCCATCCCTGTCTTTCTGGCCAGTCCGGCACCGGCAAACTTTGGCGGTAAATCAGGGACATAAATGAAATAATAATGAAATTTATTATCTGAATGAGCATTAGCCCACTTTTTTGCTTCCCTAAACGTCTTTAAATTCTGTTCCTTTATTTTACTACCTGCATTTGACGATGAATTTATCACAATAATTACTTCAACTGCAGATTGTGGGCTGGAACAGTTATATAAAGAGCTGAGTGAACGGATTAATTTATTCTCATAATAACATGGTATGACAACAACAAACCGCAGGTCTTTTTGAGGTTCAGCCTTTATATGAAGCTTGAAATCCTTTTGCTTTTGAAAATATTGGTCGGCAAAACCCATTAAACATGAGGGTTACTTATTTTTGCTTAATTCTTTTCTATATTTCTCGTTCAGCCCCTTAACAACCTGACTGGTAATATCAAGATTCTTATCGGCATACAGAACATTCCCGCCAACTGTAGTAGTTCCAAAAACAAACTGGTATTTATATTCTGCCTGCAGTTCCTCAAGATAAACCGTAATGGAATTCAGTACTTGTCTTAGCATCACCTGTTCTTCTTCTGCCAGTTCCATTCTTAAATTTTCCTGTAAGCTCATAAGGTTCTGCTGTTCGTTAAGAATATGTTGCTCCAGCTGCTCAGCATCCGCACGGGTTACAAGTCCGCGCTGAACCTTGTACTGGTAGTCTTCAACCTCTTTCTTGTATGCTCTCTCCTTTGATGCTAACTCAGCCTCAGAGGTCTTATATTTATTTTCAAATTTTTGTTTAAGATCATGATAAAAATCAAAATTGTTAACAACTGTATCAATATTGATATAGGCTATTGAATTTGATGATATATCAAAAGGACCAGCTTCATCTATTGCTGATTTCCCTGTTGCAGTTACTTTAGCACCTTTATCAATATAATACAATATGCCTATTGCTATTACACCGGCAAGGGATACTATACTTAATATTAATGGTAATCTTTTCATTTCTTTAATTATAAGTTTATATTATGCATAAAATTGTCAGCAAATATAAATTATCTTCTATTAATTTGAAAATTTGTTAATCCCGAAAAGGTATATGTCGATTTGCAGGATTTTAAAATTCGGGGCAGGGAACGCCTGTAATTTTTTTCCTTCTTGTTGGCAACCTGAACTTAAAACTTAATGATACCTCATGAGTAGCGTAAGCGTGTGATATAAGGTTGGAGATAGTAAGATCAAAACTGTAGCCTATATTAAAATGTCTTGTTTTATATCCGGCAAGCAGCACAAATGCATCTCCGCGCTGTGAATTAAAGGGCGGAAGTCCCCTGTACCATATTCCGAGAACAAGAGGCACCTTATACCAGTAAATCCCAAGATCCAGCTGGTTTTGCTTTCCCTGGTTCTTAAACAAAAATGCAAGAGTCATAGTCTCATCTTTGGGCTTTAAGAGTTTACCTTTCTTAATAAGCTCTATTCCTCCATACAGGGAAAATTTCACTGGCAGACGGGCCTGCAGGGTAGAAAAGGATATGTCAGGTTTTATAATATGGTCAAATGTGGTTCCAAACCACATATTTTTTGTATAAACAAGCAAAGATGTACCGACATCAACATTCCTGGCTTTGTCAGAATCATATATCGACCCCTGGCTAGGCTGTCCCAGTATATCGAATATACTGTTAAGATCATAATTGTGCAGTCCGTGTTCAATATAAGAGAAACTCAGTCCGGGCCTGATATTCACAGCATGGAATATTTGAAAATTATATGAATATAATAAACTTGCCCTGAATGTACCTAACTCGCTTTTACCTATAACATCCTTCATACATATTATGCCTACTCCGCTTTTAAAATCTGAGAAATACTGATCATATCCAATATTATAGGTGATAAAGGGAACGAGCGTAAGCCACTGGTTCCTGTAGTTTGCAGTTATGCGGCTTCCTTCCACTGCTCCGGCAAAAGACGGGGCCAGATAAAGCGGATTGGCATAAAACTGCGAAAACTGAGGATCCTGCGCATATATATTTATTGTATATCCGAAAAAAAATACAAATATGAAGATCCGTCTCTTCATAAACGGTCATTGATTTTTTAAATATTCATTTCCTATAACTTAATACGAAATAGTCCGGTATTAAGTTATGTTAGACGATTTGAAATTTAAATATTTTTTTTATTGTTAACTTATTATTCTTTAACTAATTATGAACATTGTTAACAAATAATAAAAGGCTAAAAATATATTAATATTTTAGTTCTGCAAATTAATGTCCCTTTTATATAAACATATTTTCCCGAAAGTCCATTTAATCAATCCTATATGCAGGAAATTTTACTGTTAATGAGGTTTTATTAGTTATCCGGGGTTATTCTTTCAGGATTAATAAGAAGGGTAACATCTCCTGCATAGATTTTTGTCTGGCCGTTTGTAAACGTAGCTTTCACTTTCCAGACATAGACACCCTGACTGACCGGACGGGCAGGATCATTATCAATACAACCGTTCCAGCCAGTGTTAATATTGTTAGTGCTGAATATCAATTCACCCCAGCGGTTATATATTTCAAATTTGTATATCTCAACTCCTTCCGATTTTGGATAAAACAATCCGTCTACCGGCACATTCAGATCATATGTGCCGCTGGCAATATCAGCCGGGTTAACATAGAAGTAATCGGGCAATTCAAATTCTTTTGTGCCCTTGACATATATAGGAGTGGGATGAATGAGCGAATCCCTGCATCCATAAGTGGTTTCTGCTACCAGTGTGACATAATAATGGCCTGTATCGTACAGCACGAGGAATGGTTCATTCTCTACTGAGAAGGGATTTTCAATCCTTTCATCATCAGCCTCATACCTGTAATACCACTCATATGTCTCGGCATACTTGGTGTTATTGTAAAATTTTATCTCTTCAGATGGTTCTGTCTGGCTTTCTTTAAGTACCTCACTTGGGGCGAAAGTAAAATCAACTTCAGGCAAAGGGTAAACAGTGATGTCCTTGAAATCAACATTTGCTCCCCCCGGACCAGTAACCAGCAACCTTGCCATATATGTTCCCGGTTCAGTATATACAAAAACCGGCTCTTCCTCAGCTGATGTATTACTTTCAAATCCAAAATTCCAGTCGTATGTATTGTTTGTATATTTTACCGTAGCTCTAAAACTCACTTCGAAAGGCACACATCCGGTTTCATCTTCTCCAATATATATTTGTGGTGCAGGGGGTGTAATGTATATATTATGGGAAACACTGGCATTACATTCGGGGTTGTTTATATTGCCTGCATATAAAGTTACCGGTATGGCATAATTATCCTCCGGCTCACCCCAGAACATGTTATCATATGTATATACAAATGTGTAATCGCCATTATTGCTGGTTACATCATTTCCAAAATCCCATTCGTAGTTCCAGCTATCCTGGTGTAAAGTATAATTTGTAAGCGTAATGCTTGTCATATCGTTAACAGTATCATATTGCTGCAGCACCGGTTCAGGGACAAACTCTGGTTCCGGACTCGGGAAAACTGTCACGATTTTTGTCGTATCATCCTCACATCCATAACTTGTTAATGCCCTGAAGTTTACTTCAAATTCTCTGTTTGTGGCTTCGGTATTGGTGAAGAGGTGCTGTAGATTTTCCATGGTGCTTATGCTTCCATCGTCAAACTGCCACATAAAATTTATTGCATTTCCGTCATATAATCCATCAAAATCCAGTACCAGGGGATCGCAACCACTCCATCCCGGTGAAGAGGAAAAATCTACAGTCACACCGGGATAAACCTGTATGTCCTTTTCGGCAGTATCCTTGCAATTAAATCCGGTCGTGGTAATTAATGTTATTCTATTTGTCAGAATATTATTGCTGGTGTTCATAAAGGTACCCGCCGGTTCAAAATCTGTGCTTGTGCCCGGTGATCCATTTTCCAGGGTCCACGCATACGAGAGGCTTGTACCTTGCGATAAATTATTTATCACGGGAGTGAACGGGGGACAGTCTGCAGATATATCTTCAAAGTCAAATTCAGCAGATGGCTTGGGGTGTATTGAAATAAGCCGTGATATTGTGCTGTCACATCCATAATCAGAAGTTGCTGTCAGAGTGATATTAAACTGCCTGTCATTAGTATAGCTGAAATTCCTGTAAAGATGGTCAGGATTAGCATCATTCGAACTTGAACCGTCTCCGAAGTCCCAGTCAAAATTAGTGGAAACCACCCCAATATTGTTAGACAGATTTGTAAGTTCAGTAACATGCGGATAGCACGGACCACTGTTGTCTATACTAAAGTTGGCCCTGACCTGCGGATGCACCAGTATTGATCTTGTATATATATTCTCACAACCCTGGACATTTGTTACCCTCAGCTTTACTGTATTGTTCAGTGATGAGGTGCCTGTATTTGTTACTGTATGATTAAAAACCGGGGCACCGTTATTTGAGTCATATATACCATCATTGTTAAAATCCCACCAGTACTGGTTTATGCCCCCGCCTGAGCCTGTTCTGTCAATTGCAAAAGATTCATCGGAACAAATAAAAGGTTTGTCCAGTATGAAACGGGCCCTGATAAACGGATATACTTCAATCTGAACTACGGTATCATCGTAACAGTAATACTGAGTTGTAGCCTCCAGCTTTACATCATAAAATGTACTGCTTGAGTTTGAATTACTGTAAGTATGAGGATTCGGATTTGCACCATTATAAGAAGTCCCGTCATCAAAATCCCATATAAAATACGTGTTTGTCTTAATATTGGAATTATTTGTAAAAGCAACAGTCAGGGGCTGGCAACCCTCAGTCTGATCCGGATTAAAATTTGCTATTACCTGGGGATATACAATAACTGTATCAGCATAAAAATCCTCACAATAACCATTTACCGTACGCAGTACGATTTCATAAACATCAGGATCAGTACCCGTATTAATGTATGCCGGAATATCAGGATTGGAAGGATTATTTAAAACAATAGAATCATCAGGAGTATACTTCCATATATAATCATCTATGTTTCCGTGTGAACTATTGTTGACTCTTATTTTAAAAGGTGAACAGCTATCAACTTTGCTGATTGTGAATTCGGGATACACATTGGCATAAACTTCAACGTCCCTGTAAAAACTGCTGTCGCAGCCATAGAGGTTGGCTGCCGTTAACTCGACTGTATATATGGTATCATTATTAGCATAATTAGCAAAAACTTTATTCACCGGATTTGTATTGCTTGAGCTTGTTCCGTCTCCGAAGTCCCACAAATAGCTGAGATTCTTACCCTGTGAGTTATTTATGAAGTCAACTGTGAGAGGATTACATCCTGCATTTGGCGTGGCAAAATCAAATGCTGCTATCACCATTGGATATAATGTCACATGCCTTGTCAGTGAGTCTTTACATCCCTCAAAATTTGTGGCAACAAGTTTTATATAATATGTAGTGTCATTATTCGAGGGATTGACGAAGTGATGATACATTGTGTCGGGTGAGTATATCACCGAATCGTTGGTGCCATCTCCGAAATACCAGTCAAACCTGTCACCTCCCATCGAGGTATTAGGAAGCTTTGCATCAAGGGGGCTGCAATTATTTAAAAATCCGAGTCCGAATAAAGCCCTGACAAAAGGGTGAACAAGAACAGTATCGGTTATGGTATCCCTGCACATATAATCAGATATTGAAACCAGTGAAATTATATATGAAGTATCGTTCTCAGTCCGGTTAAAATACCTGTGAGTGAAAGGTGCTTTTGATGTGTCTGTATATGATATACCGTCTCCAAAATCCCAGTCAAACATTAAACTGTATCCAATAGAATTATTTGTAAAATCCACCCTCACAGAATCACATATAATGTCAGGAACCAAATTAAAAAGCGAATGGACTTCAGGGTAAACAATTAATCTTCTTGTGTTTGCAGTATCGCGACAACCATAGCTGTTGACTCCGTTCATACCTATATATAGTGTATCGGGATTTGGCTGTGAGTTATCAATATGGTTGAAATTAAATGCATTATAAGAAGTCCGCACAAAGGAACTGTCAATTATCGTATGTTTGATATCATAAATGTCCCAGAAAAATGTGTCAACCCCTGTTGAAATAATGGGATTAAGGGTTGCCTGGAACGGTGAACAATCGATTATCGAGCTGATAGAATAATTTGCATTGATATTGGGATACACATTTATATTAATCATTGCAGTATCATTGCAATTAAAGGTCGAATAGGCTATCAGCCGGGCAGGATAAATAGTATCTTTTTTTGCAAAATTGTTGAATGTGAAACTGATTATTGAATCATAGGTCATCTGGTTTGTTGCAAAATCCCAGTATGATCTTATAGTATCCAGGGGTCCTAATGTTGTGTCTGTAAACCGGATGCGAAGCGGATGGCATCCTGAAACAGTGTCTGTAAAAAATCCTGCTCTTACATTGGGTAATACTTTTATTGTCTTGGCAATACTGTCAGGACATTCACCGAAAATACCCTTTGCAACCAGTTTTATCCTGTACTGCTGAATTGTATCCGTATTATTTTCAGGGTAGAGCCGTGTAAAGGGATTTGTAAGGGTCGACTGGTTCACCCAGTTATTATGACGGGTATCAAAGTTCCACATCATAGTTTCAGCCCTGGACGGGTCAGTCATGTTCGTAAACAGGGGAGAGAAAGGTGAACACCCCTGCTTTTCCTGTATGTTGAACAGTGCCACCGGGCCATATAGTGCAAATATATTAAGGTTTACAGTTGTATCTGCATAACATTCCCTTATTATATTTACCTGAAATGAATATAGGCCTGCCGAATCGGGAATAAATATGGGATCCGGTACCGTGGTGGAGCTGAGATTATTTGTGTCTGCCGGATTGCTAACGCCTATCCACTTATAGGCTATCCCTCCGCTTGCAACAAGCCTTATGGGATCCAGGGAACAAAGTGTATACAGCTTGGGTGCATAAGCTCCTCCAATACCTGCACTACCCTTGGCTGCAGCATAATCTGAAAAATAACCGTATTTGCAGCCCGTGCCTGTTCCCCCGTTAATTATACCCAGATGGAACCTTGCTGTTTTATTGCTCACTCTTGCCTCACTTCCTGAAGTAATCTTATTGCTTATATAGTCCCTTACCTCCATCGAGTTTCTTAAGACAGCCCATGTCGAATCAAGAACATAATCAAAATAATTTGACGGTATAGTATCAATATTATTGTTACACGTGATAGTAAAGTTTCTTATACTCTTATTCTTTAAAGGGCTTCCCGTGGCAGTATCATTCCTGACCATAAGATTCATGAAAAAGCCATCCAGGGTGTTGGGTGTACGTGTAAAGGTAACGTTGTTGGAGCCGGTACAACCTTCTATTGTAGGAAGATATGCTCCTCCCATCTCACATCCATAGCCCGTAATATGGACAACCATCGAAGGTTCTGACGTTCTGACATAAACCGTAGGGGTAGAAACAAGATAATTCCTCACCTGCCCTGCATTGGCAATCGTTTCCTGGAATACACCGTTCACCCATATTGATGTATTGGGATATAAAGTAGTAATAAAGAACCTTTCATTGGAAAATAACTGCCCCTTCATTACGAGATATTCACGTCCGAACAACTTTGTGGGCACAAGCTGATCCCCGAAAATGTCACGGCAGCCGCTGGCATGGGCCATGGAATCATCATACCCCGTAATTACTATATTTTTATCAGATTTAACCCTGACCCCGTTTATATGCCTGTTTGCCGTCCTTTCTTTAGCCCTGAATGCAAATGTCTCACCTGCATCAAGATAAAATACTATCGAATCGGCAATCGGAGGATCAGGATATAGCCAGACATCATTGGGATAAACAACAATACGTGTATTGTTTTCCGTAGCTGCTATAACAAAACCACTCCATGCAGTTCCTCCGTATTCACCACCATTATTAAAATAGTTTTGGGTGGAGACATAAAAATTCTTACCCAGTGCATTCCTGCCTTTTAATGCAAAAATATCCCTGTTCCAGTAATTGTCAAGTTCATAATAGCATGTTATCTCACCGGGTCCGGCTGTTATCAGGAATGCTTTATTTTGTATGGAATCCGAGGGATCAAGTGGTAAATTCATTGGGTAGTTTTCTATCCTGGCCGGATCTATGACATCATTCAGCTTAATGGACTGATGCTCCATTTCATCCAGGCTGAATGTTATGGGTGTAAAAGCCGGGTTGGCTGGCTGACTTAGTGTAACAGTAGTTGGCAGGACGGCAGTAAAATGAAGATATATTGGCCTGCCGTCACCCCCTTCAGGCTCACCTGATCCGTGTACACTTGAAACGTCCGGTGCCGCAAACCAGAAAAGATTATCGGTTTGCGTGTAAGCGGACAAACAAAATATACTTATTACCAAAAAAAATGTCAGACGGTTCATGAATATATAAGTTTGTTTCAGTAAATTTAATGTATCTTACTGAAGAATAATATTATAAATTACAAACATTTATATAAATTTATACGTAAATATTCTGAACAAGTTTTATTAAAAAACCAATCTATCACAATGAAATATATAAAATTTTACTCATTTCTGGTAATTTTAAACCTGTGTCTGGCCAATATATTTTCACAGACAGATACGGTCAGGTATCTTGACTCAGATTTTGAAACTGCGGGAGACAGGCAAAGCTGGATAAGCATTCCTCCCGATGAAAATATAAAGTGGACATTCCCATACCCTATTAGTGGAGGCCATAGTCTGAACCCGCCCAGTGCCTATGAAGGAGACTACAATGCACTGTTTTACTGGGCTGATGTAAATCCCAATATCAGGACCCTGGTTGCCGGTCCTATTGATTTAAGCACGGCAAGTAAGCCCCAGCTTACTTTCAGGCATGCCCAGTATCAAAGTGTCTGGGGCCAGGATGAATTAAGACTTCTTTTCAAGGTTGGCAGTGGCGGACAGTGGGATACCATTGCCAGTTATCCTGATGAGGTTGATTTCTGGGACTTAAAAACATTTAATATCCATGAGATTGGAACAAAATACCTGGTTAATAACTTTTATATTGGTTTTATGGGCATTTCCAGGGCCGGCCATGGTGTATGTATTGACCAGGTTATTATTGAAGAGAAAGACGAGATACTAAAGTATGTATATTCGGTGAATGCAAAAAATGTTATTCACGATGTTATACCATCCGGACTAACAGATATACCTGTTTTCCGTGCAGATATTGTTATTGTGGGAAATACGGGACAGGCAGTACTTAACTCAATATCGTTTACATCAAGCTGTCCCGATAATTCCATATTTGAAACCAATGGATTTGAATTAATAGCTGCAGCCGACAGTATTTTCAGAACAAAATTCCAGGGTTCTTCAACAAAAATTGGAACAGCAACAAGTATTTCCGGCAGTGAAATTACTTTCACCGGACTTAATCATACCCTGCATATTGGCCTGAACTCAATATGGCTGATAGCCGACATACGTTCTGATGCAACCCATAACAGCACGGTAAAATTCATGATGGAAGAGGAGAGTATTGATATTAACGGTTCGGATTATCCTGCAACACATATCGTCCCTGCAGGACAGAATACTGTTGAAGAATCTATATTCTCTGATAATTTTGAAACCCTTAAAGGATGGGACCTGGATAATGACTTTGAAATTGCTGTGCCCCAGGGATTTTATGCTTACCTGAGCAGTGACCCCCCATACGCCTATAGCGGAACAAAAGTACTGGGCACTGATTTGACTGTTGATGGCAAGTACAGGCTTAATATTGATTCTACGAATGCTTACTTCGCAGTATCACCGGTACTGAACTGCAAATATTATGACAATGTAAAGTTAAATTTCAGGAAGTGGGTTGCTTTTGAAGGTATTGATCTGGGTACAATAGATGTAAGGCTGGATGGAAAGGATAGCTGGCAGTCGATATGGAACAGCAGGGATGATGCGCTTACCCCTGATTACGGATGGAAACAACTGACCATAGATGAAGAAATTGATAATATAGCTTCCCGCCAGGATACCGTTCAATTCAGGTTTTCGGTTTTAGAATCAAATGCCACTTATGCTTATGCGGGATGGAACATAGATAATTTTGCCCTCACAGGCAATCACCTCGAAAATGATATAGGCATTGAAAGGATTATTGATCCAAATGATGATTGTATAAATACGGGTTTTGATTCTGTGAGGGTTGTGATCAAAAATTACGCCGAAGGCCCCACAAATGATACGATACCCCTGTTCTTTTCCCTGTATGGAGCCGGTAGCATGCAAAAGGTGCGTGATACAATATACACCAGCCTGCAGCAGGATGACAGCATAGTTTTTACATTCTCAACACCTGCAAATTTCCCGGGTCCGGGTGCATACAATAAATTTATTGTAATGGCCAATGCCAGCGGTGATGAAGATCCCACAAACGATTCGCTGACTAAGCCTATATACATTCAGCAAAGTCTGGATTATCCCAGCTCTGTCAATTTTGAAACCGGTGGTGGATACTGGAAAAAAGATCCCAAAAACTCAACATGGGCATGCAAGCAGCCCGATGGTAGCATACCTGTTATACCGGGAAGTCCGACTTCCTGGATCCTTTCGCCTACAGGTAATTATATTTATAATGACAGCTCTTACATAATAAGCTCATGCTACGACCTTACAGGCGATCACAGGCTGATATTCCAGATGAAGTACTGGAATATATCTGAAGCCGGGAAGGACGGTGCAAACGTTCAGTATTCCTATGATGACGGACAAACATGGCATCTGCTTGATACAACCGGGTATAAATGGAACTGGGGGTGGTATACGAACCAGGTTGCAGCACTGAATGCGATGGGCTGGTCAGGTACCAGTGGCGGCTGGAAAACGGTACGCCAGGTATTACCTTCCCTGTTAAATTACGAACCTAAAGTGAAGTTCAGGGTTCACTGGGCATCGGATTCTATTACCAACTACAGGGGAATAGCCATAGACGATGTGCAGATTTATACAGCACCTGATGATATTGGTGTTCTCTCAATAGACTCCCATAATGACGATTGCCAGTATGCCAATCCCGACAAGGTAACGGTCTCAATAAAAAACTTCGGCCTTAACACGCTAAGCAACGGTGAAGAATTAACAGTAGGAATGGATTTTAACCTGGGGGAGCCTGTAATTGAAGCCTTTGAGCTGGATGAAGATTTCTACCCAGGTGATACCATTCAGTATACTTTTGATGAGTCAATTGATATTGTTACACCCGGGATATACAGCCTGGAAGCATACACCTTAACCGAGGCCGACCCCTGGTTTTATACCTACAATAATGATACTGCATCACTTATATTTGAAGTATATCAAAATCCAGTTACAAACTGGGTTGATACTATTACAACCCAGCATCCTGACACAGTTGTAATAAGGCCTAATGTGCCTCCTGTTCCCACTTATGCCTACTTGTGGGAAGATATGTCCACTGCTGACAGTCTTCAGGTTCCCAAAGATGATATATATTATGTTACAATCACTGACGTGGGCGGCAACGGCTGTGTAACAGTAGACTCCATACTAATTGAATTGTTATTCAACGATATGGGTATTGATCAGCTGCTCTCCCCTGTATCCAGCTGCGAACTTGGTACAGATGAATACCTGACGGTTCAGATAAGGAATTATGGGACTGACAGCATTGATAAAGGTGAAGAAGTTGTTGTTACTTACGAACTTAACAGTGGCCCGCCGGTTGCAGATACATTTAACCTTGATGAAACGCTCCTGAGAGGAAGGGCAATGCCCTATACATTTACAAAGGGGCCAATAGATATGTCGGCTATAGGAACATACGATCTAAAGCTATATTCGGATATGGGAGGGGATACAATACCCGCCAATGATACAATAGTAGTTGATGTTCATGTTTACGGTTATCCAACCGTAGATATAGGACAGGATACTACACTGGAAGCTTTATACTATATCCTTGATCCGGGAAGCGGTTACAGTGCTTATCTGTGGGAAGACGGCGATACCAACCAGGTGCATGTAGTAGATACTACAGGAATTTACTATGTTACAGTGTGGGATGAACATAACTGTGATACCCATGATACTGTCGCCGTCAGACTTAAGATCCTGGATGTCTTACCCACCAGGTTCATTAGTCCGGTTGACAATTGTGATTTTGATAGCTCCTCGGAAATCGAGGTCGAAATAAAAAATAACGGAACAGATACACTTATAGCAGGACAAAAAATATATGTCAGGTATAAACTCAATAATTACCCGTTCATAAATGATTCCCTGTCGCTTATGTCTGACTTTATCCCCGGGGCAATAATAACTCATCAGTTCAGCGAAACTGAAAATTTAGGCAGCTCCGGCGATTATAAATTTATTGTAATTGCTACCTCCCGCTATGAACTCAGAACCAGCAATGATACCCTTTATGATACGGTATCGGTGTATCCCGAGCCTGTTGTTGATTTCGGATTTCCCGACCCGTACGCAGTCGAAGCGAAAAATGTTATATTAGATGCAGGCTATGGAGCATACTACGACTATGAGTGGCAGGATGGACATGGCGGACAGACATACACAGTCACAAAATCGGGCATATTCAAAGTAACGGTCACCGACACACGTACCGGCTGTTATTCAGGTGATAATATTACAATATATCTGACCACCCCTGATATCAGCATTACGGACATCGAACTGACGGAGGATATATGCAGCGGTATATACAGCAATGTTGAGATTGAGATAAGTAATCTTGGGAACAAGAGTTTCGGCGTCAGCGACAGTATTTTTGTAAAATATTATCTTGATGAAGATTTGATCGCCTATGAATATGTTCCAAGAAGTGGGAGCTTCAGCTTTGGCAGCACAATAAACCACAACTTGAATTCAGCAATAGATCTGAGTGAAACCGGAGACAAAGCATTTGTTATCTATTCCATCCTTGAAGATGATCTTATACCGGAGAATGATACCCTGGGCCTGGACTTAAGTATAAAACAAAGTCCGGTCATTAGCTTCGGGGATGCCAATGGCTTCCTGCAGGTTTCACTTCCCCATGTGCTGGATGCGGGCACAGGCCAAAAATCATACCTGTGGCAGGATAACTCAACTAACTATTATTATACGGTTACAACTCCGGGTATGTATACGGTGACTGTAACCGGTTATAATGATTGCCAGACAATAAAAACTGTCAGGGTTAATATAGGAACCTATATACAAAATTTCACCGGTAATAACCTGCAGGTAAATATATACCCGAATCCGACCAATGATATATTGAATCTGGAAGTGGATGCAACAGGATTTAATGATTTGAAGATTGAAATTCTCAATCCCCAGGGCCAGGTTGTTTATAATGATATTTTATATTCAGGCAGCTCCTGCAAAGAGATAATAAATATCTCAGGCTATTCGGGAGGTATTTATTATGTCAGGATATCAAATAACCAACTTATCCACATAAGTAAGGTGATTATCTTTTAATATTAAATATAAACAGATATTTTAGAGGATATTATGAAGATAGTATCCTCTTTTTTTTTATGGCAATGATAATTTGTCTTTTTTAATAATTATAATTGTAATACCTTAACCTGAATTAACAAGCGGTTGATGTTAAATAAGACAATTGCATCAGTGTTACCATTACTACCCGTAAAGTTTGTCTGGGTATTTTCGAAAAGATATATAGCCGGGGAAAAGCTTGAGGATGCAATTTCTGTAATAAAGGGGTTTAACAGATCCGGTTATAAAGCAAGCATTGATTTGCTTGGCGAGCATTTTGCATTGACTGAGCAAATAAATTCATGCAAAAATGAATATCTGAAAATAATTGAAGAAGTTGCAAGTGATAATCTTGACACAACCATATCTTTGAAACCGACGATGTTCGGATTATTATCGGATAGCAGCAAGTGTTATTTAAGAATTCATGAGATATTGAAGAAAGCGGCAAACAAGAATTATTTTGTGAGAATTGACATGGAGGATTCAACATGCACCGATCTTGAAATTGATATATTCAAAAAGCTATTTAATGAATTCCCTCAAAATATAGGCCTTGTTTTGCAGTCTTATTTAAGAAGGACTCCCGGCGATCTGAAGATGTTACATGAATATATTAATAGCCGGATCCCTTTAAATATCAGACTTTGTAAAGGAATATATATTGAAAGTGAAGACATAGCATTTAAAAAACATGACGAGATAAACTATCATTTCCTAAAGGATCTGGAATATATGTTTCAGAATGAATTTTATTGTGCTATTGCTACTCACGACAAGGAACTTATTGACGGCTCCGTGAAGCTTATTAATAAATATAATGTTCCGAAATCAAAGTATGAGTTTCAAATGTTATATGGTGTTACCCCTGAACTTAGGACATCAGTTGCCGATGCCGGGCATCCGATGAGGGTATACATTCCCTATGGTAAAAACTGGTTTAGTTATTCCACAAGAAGGCTGAAAGAAAATCCCAGAATCATGTCCCATTTAATTAAAGCTCTGTTTTTTAAAGGTTAAGCTTAGGTGGACATTTTTATTTTAAATGTATGTCTTATCTGGTGTTTGGCCTGGGCTGAATATGAGTCTTCAGTAGCCATTGCTTGAACTGCACCTCAAGGATAAAAACCTGAAGGACCTTCTTTTCGGGTAAAAATTCACGAAACTTTTCTGTGTATACTTCAAGAAGCTTTGTTTCCTTTTTCTGGTAATCAATATATTTATCCGTCAACTCCGCAACTTCTTCCTCGCTCATATTTTCAGAATTCTTAAGAAAATATGCTGTTGTGGATTTTCTTTCCTGTGCAATGAGGTTTTTCCTGTTCTGATAATCATCATATACGGGCCAGAATTCTTTGGCTTCCTGTGCTGAAAGGTTCAGTCTTTCCGTAAAAAAACTGACCTTCTGGGACTGAAGCTCTTTCAGCATTTCTTCCCTGTCAAGCTGTGAAAAAGTATTAATTGAAAATAATATTAAAAGTCCGCTTAAAATAAATGTTCTCATTGGTTTATTAATTATAATGCATCAATTATATCAAGCATATCTATATTTTCATCAATAAGGTAATCAATAATTTCATTTGTCATTTTGTCATTATCATCATCCGGTTTCTTATCCTCTTCCGCAATATCGTTCTCATAAATAATATTCATTATTGATTCTTCTGAAAGATAGTAAGCATCTTCACTAATAAGATCAGCTATTTCACTGCTTTTAAGATCCCCGATATTAGATTCATGGTAATACATATTATATAAAATCTTGCCCGTAATTATTACAGCAACAATTAATGCAGCAGCTACCAGGTATGGCTTTAAAGTCAGCACATATTTTTTATAAAAGCCGCGGGTTTCCCCGCCATGTATTTTTTCACTTAGCCTGGATGAAAAATTATCAAAATATCCCTCGGGAATTTTAAAAGGATTTTCCTTTTTTATGTTAGATAATTTTGGAGCTATATTTTTCATTTCATCCATGTCAGACATGATTTTTCCCGGTTATTAGATTGTTAAAAATACCAAAGGTTTAATGATTAGTTAAATATTTTTCAATTTTTCTTACAGCATGATGATAAGATGCTTTAAGTGCACCAACGGAAGTTTTTAAAATATCAGCAATCTGTTCATACTTCATCTCATCAAAGTATTTCATGTTAAATACCAGTCTTTGCTTCTCAGGTAATGTTAACACTGCTTTCTGCAATTTCAGTTGTGCTTCATCCGCGTTAAAGTACTCATCAGTCTCAAGAGTTTCCGAGAGCTGCTTATGAACATCTACCAGCGGTAAAAAATACCTTGCCTTTTTATGCTTCAGAAATGTAAGTGCTTCATTTGTAGCTATCCGGTATAACCATGTATACAAAGCGGAAGCTTCCCTGAAACCCTCCAGTCCGTTCCATACCTTTATAAAGGTATTCTGTAATATATCATCAGTATCATTATGGTCTATAACTAACTTACGAACATGCCAGTAAATTCGTTCCTGGTATTTTTTTACAATAAGGTTAAAAGCATAATTTTTCCTATTACTATCACGAAATAACTCAAGAAGCTCTTTATCGGTATAATCAATATTCTTATCTGCCATCTAATAAAGCTGAATAGCTATTGAAGCTCCGGATTTGATTTCAAAAGTTTTATTCACTGTATAAATTGTCAGCCTGGCATTCTGGGCTCTGTAAACAACCCTGTATTTTCCCGGCTGAAGTATTATTGATTCATTTTTAATCTTGTTGTTGAGGTTGCAAACCCATTCTTCCTGCTTATTACTTGTTCTGTGGTAAATACTTCCAAAACCAGGAGCAGCCTTAATAAGTGTTAATATCCCCGGCCGCGGGATTTCTATTGTTGTCGTATTGCTCTGCTTTATCTCAACATTACTTAAGTTAATAATTGGCAGCACAGGGACCTCAATATCGTATAATCCTACCAGGTATTTCTCTTCCATATACATATTTTGCATGTTAAGAGTCTTTGAATGCCCTGCTTGCCTGACAATATACTGCAAATCACGGTATTGTTGTCCGTCTGCTGTTTTTAATATTAATGTACCCTGGGGTGCATCCACCCCTATAATTGTATGTTTGCCCACATTTAATTTAATATTGTCAACTTCAACCGGCGGTATGGTATGAACCTTTAGCTTATAAGTTATCAGATGATCCATTATAAGTGTATCCGGATTGCCTTTGTTATTAATAGTGTGAATAAAATTATAAATTATCTTCCCTGAAAAACTATCGTAAAATGTCATGTTTACATCTGTTTCAGTAGGATTACCATAAATATCCAGCAAATTCACCTGTGCAGTAGTAGCATTTAAAGCCTGCGATATTACCACTTCCATAACCTCATTGAACTTCTCTTCTCTTGCTGCATTATAATAATGGCCTATACAGTCGAAAGTTTCCTTAAACCCCTCATCAATACCAATTCCTATAACAAAAGGTTTTAAGACAATGCCGCTTTTCTGTAAATCGTAGGATACGGCACAGGGATCGCCATCACAAGCCTCGATGCCATCCGTTATTAGTATTATTATGTTGCGACAGTTATCACAGTCGGGTGGAAAATCTTTTCCTCCCCTCTGAAGTGAATATGCAATAGGAGTTGTACCTTTCGGAATAATAAATCTTAATTCCTGTCTGATCCTGGCTGCATTATTTTTGCCAAAAGGTACTTCAAGGCGCGTATCCTCACAATTCTGGGGAGGAACCGGACTCTGGTGTCCGTATAAACGTAATGCCATGGATACATTCTCAAGATGTTCAAGGCTATCAATGATACTTATTAAGGTCTTGCGCGCAATATCTATCTTACGGTTTTTTTCCCAGTAGCCTGCCATGCTCTGTGAAGCATCAAATATGAACAGAATTCGGGTATCAGGAGGTTCATATTTGGGTACAGACTGACCATAAATATTAAAAAATGAGAATAAGAAGAAAATACAAATAACGGCTTTGTACTTAAAAAGGAAATTTATTATTGAAAACATAACCTGAATTTAGCTACGATAAATTTAAAATAAAATTGAAAGAATTTCTGCTATAAATCCTTTCATTTCTTAACAACTATTTCTGACATAAATTATTATGTTCTATAACAGTAAATTTTACTGTAACATTTAATAAATTGATTGTTTATAATTTCTTAACAGATAAACTTATTTAAAAATTAAAAGTCTGTGAACCATTTGGCCGTAGTAAATTTTCTTTTTATTTTCAGCCAGTATTTCATCTAAACAAACACTGTAAATTATTTATTATGAAAAACTTACAAAAAATCCTGCTTTTTTTTGTTATAGTTACACTTATCAATTGTTCAAGAAACAATGAGTGGTATAATCCGGAACCTTCCCCATTTCAGGATGAGGAAACCGGTAAATGGGGCTTTGTTGACATATCAGGCAAAGTCATAATTGAACCAAAATTTGAATCTCAACCAGGTTATTTTAAAGAAGGTGTTGCATTGATAGAAAAAGCAACAGGTTACGATTATATTAATCTTAACGGCGATACCCTGGGATATAATTTTCAGGCAGCTACACCGTTTGAAGAAGGCATGGCCCTGGTTACTAAAGAAGACGGAAATCGCTGCTTCATAAAAAATGATTTTTCCGATGCTTTCTGTATTGACAATTTAAAGCAGGAAGTTTTAACCTGTGGATTATTTTCAGAAGGACTAGCCAAGTTTCAGGCAGAAAATAATAAATGGGGATATTTAAATACTTCGGGTGAAGTGGTTATTGAACCGGTTTACACTAAAGCTTTAAACTTTAAAGAGGGATATGCATTTGTTGAATTAAGGGATATCAACGCTGATAAAGTTGATAAGTTATTTATCGACATAAATGGAAATATAAAAATAAAGCTGGATAAAAATATCAAGGAAGTTCGATCATTCAGTGAAGGATTAGCAGCTGTAAAGGATTCGTCGGGCTGGGGATTCATTGATACCAAGGGAAAAATAATTATCACGCCCGACCCTGACTGGAAAACAGTTACCAATTTTAATAATGGCTGTGCCGCATTTTATGAGTACGGACAGTGGGGCGCCATTAACAACAAAGGAAAGAGGATTCTTGGTTCCCTCTATGATGCTCCTCCCATATTTTTCAACGGTCTTTCGGTTTTGGAGGAAGATGATGGTATGGGCTTCGTTAACAAAAAGGGGATAAATAAAATCGAAGCAAAATATGAGGTAATTGCCTATCCCTTCTATAAAGGCAAGGCAGTTGTAAAAGATGGCAAATATTACATCTTTGTCTCAAAAAGCGGTAAAATAGCTTCAAAACTGGAGCTATTCGATATTGACAGGTCTTATATTGATAACGTATTGCAAAGCATCCAGGGTTATAGTCCTGAAGAATCAGTAGTTAACTACTCCTACTACAGAAAAATAATACTGGACGGAAAATATTCTGTTAAAGGTCTTTATCCTGTTAACCAGAAAACAGCAATGACCACCAAATGTTATCATTTTATTAATAACGATTTAAATGAACTGGTCAGGATTGAGTACCTGGATAATGGTGAAGCCGGCGAAGAAGATCCGTTTTTCGGGTGTTCTAAGGTCGCTTTCGAATACAATGACAGCACGGAAAAAAGAATATTCCTTGATGAATACGGCAGGAAGACGATGAATGATGATGAAGTATATTCCGAGATGATCTTGCTTAACAACAGCAAACAAAGGATAGCAAAGCTAAATCTTGACTACGATGGGGACCCTGTTGAAAATAAATATGGTGTAGCCAGGTATTCATGGGAGCTTGACAAATACGGATCACGTGCTAAAGAAACCCTTTATGACACTGATAATGAAATAATCATAATTGGCAACATTTACTTCAGAAAATATACATGGGACAGAAGAGGCAACTTAACCGAAATGCATTTTTTAAATGAAGAAGGGCAGCTTACGGAAAATAATGAAGGGATAGCCATTCAGAAATGGGAGTATGATAAAAACAGTAACCAGACTAAGGTTGAATTTTATGACAAAGACAGCAAATTACAGGACAATTCAAGTGGAATAGCAATTTCCGGTTACCAGTACGATAATATTGGAAGAATGATAAGGATAGACTTCTATGACAGTGATAATAAAAAAACAGCATTCGCGGGTTACAAAGTAGCAACAATCGTCAGAGAATATGACGATGAAAATGATGAGATTAATGATACCTATCTTGATATTGACGGTAATGAAATAAGCTTATAAAAACTTAACAAATTAAAAACTTTATGCCATGAACAATAAAAAATTTAACTATACATACCTGTTATTAGCAGTACTTTCAATCTTGTTTATAAAATGCAACAAGGGTCCGGAATTTAATAAATTAATACCATACCAGGAAAAGGAAGATGGCAGGTGGGGCTATGTTAACTATAAGGGCAGGAAGAAAATTGAAACCAAATTTACTAACCAGCCTTCATTATTTTATGAAGGTATGGCGCTGGTACCTAATATTGACGGCACATACGACTTTATTAACAGGAAAGGAATAGATATGGGCAAGTCATTTAAATCTGCCACGTATTTTAATGACGGAGTGGCATGCGCTGTAGAGGAAGATCAATATCCTGTTATTATAAATAAAAATATGGAAGTTGTAGCTAAACTGGATAGTGTTGAGAAAATTAGCCAGTTTTCTGAAGGACTTGCTGCCTTCAGGAACAAAAAGGATAAATGGGGATTTATGAATACAAAAGGGGAAATTGTAATCAAACCCGTTTATAACAATGTAGGATCGTTTAGTGAAGGACTGGCATTAGTGGAGAAAAAAACAGAAAAATATGACAGTACAAAAAATGAGAAAAAGACCAAAATAACAATGGGATTTATCAATAGAAATGGCGATGAAGTTATTAAACCAAGTGATAAATTCGATGACTTATCGTCATTCTCGGAAGGCCTGGCTGCATATTCGGATGGCCCCACATGGGGATGGGGATTTATTAATAAAAAAGGTAAAAAAGTCATAAGGGCTAATACTGAATGGGATGATATAACTTTGTTCCAAAACGGATATTCTTCAGTTAAGGTTGACGGATACTGGGGTCTTATTAATAAGAAAGGGGAAATAGTAATAAAACCCAAGTATGACCGAGCCTTATATTTTTCAAACGGATTGGCCAGTGTTGAAATTGATGATAAAATAGGTTTTATAAATTCAGAAGGCAAAATAATTATTGAACCTGACTTCGATAAGGTTGCTATAGCTTTTTACGCAGGTAAATCCTTTGTAAGAGATAATTTATACTTTAAAATAATAAACAGGAAAGGTAAACCTGTGAATGACATTGAATTATATAACGTAAGCACCTATTCAGATTATGACTATATCATCAACAGCGATTACTTTGATGTCAATCCTATTCTGGATACATTAATCACAGAGTTAAGTCCGAACGGTGTTTTAGGTCTGAATGGTAAAAGTAACGTAAAGGCCGTGCTGGACAAATTTAATATATCGGCAGATGACCTGCCTCAAAACACCTGGCGCGAGTATATCAGCCTTTCGTCATTAAGTATTAAAGATGCCACTGTTTACAGAACAGTTGCTTTTACATCAAATGTCTCAGAGCCTATACAAAAGAGAGTAAGTTATAGCTATTATTATTCATACTATGAGACTGTTGGGTACAGGCCTAATCCACAATCATTTGTTAAATCATTGAAATTCGAAATTAATCTGACCGACAGGGGAACAAATAAGCAGGAAAAGCTGGCTGAAGCTATAAAGGAGCTGCTTGAAGCAAATGGATATGTTATAGACAATGAAAGTAAAGAAAATATACTTATCATGGTTTCCCGGAACAGAGACTGCAAAGTAATTGTAGATTATGATGAAAACAGCGAGGTAACATTGTCTTTTAACTTTTAATTTAAACTACCCATTACGCAATTAACGTTTATATTATGCATTGCTAAACTTAAATCAATTTCCAATGAAAAAGATTTTTTTAATGTGTCTTCTGGCAGTACTTGAATATTCTTTATTCCCGCAGATGACTGTGTCTGTTGCAGAAATTAAAAGCACTAATCTCCATTTCAATAAACCGGTTTTTATCAGTGGAAGAGTTACCGAAGTAGATAAAATATCATCTTCAGCATGCAAATATATGTTGCAGGATTCGCAAGGTGATAAAATACTTGTAAGTTCCGTACGTGGCTGTCCGGATCTTAATAAAGTGTACACTGTAAAAGGAACGGCAGCCAGGGATGATGTAAGCTTCCTGGTGTATTTCAAAGAAGAAGAAAGAAAATTACAGTCTGCTCCTCCCCCGCCGAAGGAGGTTGAATATTTCGAGCTTCAAATAGTTGATGATGAGGCGGAGGAAATCGAGATAACAGATGATGAAGATTTAGAAAAAGATTTTAAAGAATACGAGAAAGAGGATGATACTGATCAGGAGGATGAAGAGCTGGTATTTATAATTGTTGAGGACATGCCTGAATTCCAGGGCGGAGATCAAAACAACTTCAGAATGTATATTCAGCAAAACCTGCATTATCCTGATTCAGCTTCAGCAAAAGGCATCTCCGGCAGAGTGTTTGTCCAGTTTGTCGTAAATTCGAAAGGTAATGTTGTTAATGCCAAAATTGTACGTGGTGTAGATCCCTACCTTGATGCCGAGGCTTTAAGGGTTGTAAACTCATCACCGAGGTGGGAACCCGGCAAGCAGCGCGGCAAACCGGTCAGTGTCCAGTTTACTTTCCCTATTGCCTTCGTTCTGCAATAGGATAAAGGTATTCCAGTACTTTATTGAAAATATTGTCCGGTGTAAAGCCAAATTTCTCATCCAGGACTTTATAGGGTGCCGAATACCCGAAATGGTCAACACCAATAACTTTTCCTATAGGTCCTGCAAGACCTTTAAGTGTGACAGGCAATCCGGCCGTTAGTCCGAATACAGGCACACCGGGAGGTAAAACCTTATCCTGGTAGGCTTTATCCTGTTTTCTAAACAATCCCTCCGACGGAGCTGACACGACCTGTATTTTCAGCCCTTTTTCAGTCCGGAGCCTCACCGCTCCTTCAACCAGGGTTGATACCTCGGAACCGTTGGCAACCAGAACTATATCGGGTTTACCGTCCGTGCCCTGCACAATATAAGCTCCTTTTTGAGCTTCCATAGCATCTTTGAAGCGGCTTGAGCCGTCCCTGGCAGGGAGATTATTGATATTTTGTCGTGACAAGAGGAGGGCCGTAGGAGTTCTTGTATTTTCCAGGGCCATCTTCCACGAAATTGTTGTCTCATGCACATCAGCAGGTCTGAGAACAAGCATGCTATTTTCACCCGAATGGTTTTTCATCTGCTCCAGCAGCCTCAACTGTGCTTCCTGTTCAACAGGCTGGTGTGTAGGTCCATCCTCTCCGACACGGAAGGCATCATGTGTCCATATGAATTTTACAGGCAATCCCATTAATGCAGCCAGTCTTAATGCGGGCTTCATGAAGTCCGAAAACACCAGAAACGTGCCGCATGCAGGAATTACGCCACCATGTAAGGCCATCCCGTTACATATAGCTGCCATGGTCAGCTCAGATACGCCGGCCTGCAAAAAGGAGCCTGCAAAGTCACCTTTAGTGAAAGGCTTTGTATATTTCAGGAACCCGTCTGTCTTATCACTGTTGGATAAGTCGGCTGAGGCTACGATCATATTTCCCAGATGCTGTGCCAGGTATCCCAGGACTGCTCCCGATGCAGCCCTTGTCGCTGCATTATCTTTCTGCGGAATACTGCTATAATCAATTTCAGGAGCTTTGCCCGAGAAAAACAGGTTAAGCTTCCCGGCGAGGTCAGGATTATTTTTTGCCCATGCATCCTCTTCCTTCTTTTTCAGTTTTACATGATCCGACTTTTTCTTTATCACCTGGTTATAATACTCCCTGACATCAGGAAATATCTTAAAGGGATCATCAGGGTCTCCCCCCAGATTTTTAATTGTGTTTCTTACAGATCCCCCCGCAGCAGATAATGGCATGCCATGTGTTGAGGTCTGCCTCTCAAAGCTATTACCGTCTTCTGTCAGGGCGCCCTTACCCATTATGGTTTTGCCAATTATGAGAGTAGGCCTGTCCTTCTGTTTATTGGCTTCGCTTAGTGCTCTCCTTATTTCATCCTGGTTATTCCCGTCTATTGTCATTACCTTCCATCCCCATGCTTCATATTTTTTTGCGGTATTCTCATTTGTTACAACGCTTGTTTCAGTAGATAATTGTATATCATTGGAGTCATAAAACATAATAAAGCTGCTCAATCCAAGGAATCCTGCGATCCGTCCCGTTGCCTGGGAAATCTCCTCCTGTATGCCCCCGTCTGAAATGTAAGTATATGTTTTGTGTGCCATCCATTCTCCAAAGCGTGCTACAAGGAACCTTTCGACAATAGCAGAGCCAAGAGCCATGGCATGGCCCTGGCCCAGGGGGCCTGACGTATTCTCAATTCCCCTCCTTACCTCCAGCTCAGGATGACCCGGGGTCGGACTTCCCCACTGGCGGAAATTCTTCAGATCATCAATCGAGTATTTATTTATCAGTGCCAGTATGGAATATAACATAGGGGACATATGGCCCGGATCAAGAAAAAACCTGTCCCTGTTTTTCCATTCCATATCATCAGGGTCCCAGTCAAGGAATTCTGAATAAAGAATATTTATAAAATCAGCTCCCCCCATGGCTCCCCCGGGATGTCCCGATTTTGCATTTTCAACCATCGCCAGTGAAAGTATACGTATATTATCTGCTACCTTGTCTATTAATTCTTTGCTCATAATCTTATTTATATTATAGTATTACAGATCTGCAAAAATAAAAAAGCTATTCAATTTTAAAAATTAACTTACCCGTTACCATTAATGGATATCTGATTAACATCCATCTGCTTAAAATACTTTATTGTCTCGGGGTGGCATGTGAATATCATGATCTGCCTGTTTTTGGCAAATTCATAAAATATATGAGCGGTTTTTCCCGCCCTTTTGGGGTCAAAATTTACCAGCACTTCATCAACAATTACGGGCAGCGGTTCAGCCTTTTTTTCATACTCTTCAATAAATCCCATCCGCAAGCTGACAA
>CAZOLY010000015.1:24787-32491 GCA_964580815.1 uncultured Bacteroidales bacterium | reverse complement strand
CTGATCCCGATAAAATCTCCAATATCAAGCAGTTTCTTAAAAACCGTATTATAAAACGTTTTGTCTTCTCCCGGGCACAAATCATCACGCCGCAAATAGATCTGTATCCGCCCCCTCTCGTCCTGTATCTCGGCAAAAGAGGCATTCCCCATTATTCTCCTGCTCATGATCCTTCCGGCAACAGATATATCCTGAAAGTTGTTTTTATCAGGCTTATAATTTTCCTTTATTTCAGATGTAACAACATTTGTAACGTATTCTCCAGCAGGATAGGGTTCAATGCCGGCTTCCCTTAATTCCTCAAGTGCCTTTCTTCTTATTTGTTCCTGTTCGCTTAATTCCAATTGACTCATTTATAAAGCTTTTTAAAATCTGTGCAAATATAATTTAACATATGTAAGTTGCCCAAAAATTTTTCAATTATATACTAACTTTGCAAAACAAATAAATCAGTAAAGTGGAAAAATCAGGTAGTAAAAAAAGGAGGCTCCCTCGCTGGATGAAGGTACAAATGCCACACGGACTGAATTACTCCATGGTAAAGAACCTGACAGTTAATAAAAGGCTAAATACAATATGTGTCAGTGGTAACTGCCCGAATAAAGGGGAATGCTGGAGTGCCGGTACAGCTTCGTTCATGATTCTTGGCAACAGGTGTACCAGGAACTGCAGGTTCTGTCAGGTATACACAATGAAGCCTGAAGAACCGGACAGGGATGAACCCCGCCGGCTTGGAGAGACTATAAAGACCCTCGGATTAAAACATTGTGTAATAACATCAGTGGCAAGAGATGATTTATCTGACGGTGGTGCCGAATTCTGGGCCATGACAATAAAAACAATAAAAAATATTAATCCCGGTGTAACCATGGAAGCTCTTATACCTGATTTCAGAAGAGGCACTGAAGCCCTGGATCTTATTATTAATGAAAGACCTGAAGTAATATCACACAACCTTGAAACTGTGAGAAGACTTACGCCCCGCATAAGATGTGTATCTACATATGACCATAGCCTTGAGCTATTAAAATATGTCGCGGCATCAGGCATTGTTTCCAAGTCAGGCATCATGGCAGGCCTGGGTGAAACTGAAGATGAAGTGCTGGAAACTATGGATGACCTTCTTAATATTGGAGTTAAAGTATTTACAATAGGTCAGTACCTTCAGCCGTCCGAAAAACATATCAAAGTTGACGAATATATAAATCCTGAAACATTTGAAATGTATAAAGAAAAAGGATTAATAAAAGGATTTGCACATATTGAAAGCAGTCCGCAGGTCAGATCATCTTACCATGCAGAAAAGCACGTTTATATTACTTAATATTTAAAATTAACAAATGCCTGTAAAAGCTGTTTTTGAAGATTTGGGATTTATCGACTATAAAAAAGCATGGGACTATCAGGAGGAGCTGCATCAGAAAGTTATCAATGCAAAAGCCGGAAAACGAGGCGAAGAAATAATTAACAGGATCATCTTCTGCGAACACCAGCATGTCTATACTATCGGCAGAAGTGGTAAAGAAAATAATCTGTTAATCAATGGCAGTATGCTCAATTCAATAAATGCAACATATTACAGGATAAACCGTGGCGGTGACATAACTTACCATGGTCCGGGGCAAATAGTGGGCTATCCGATATTCGATCTCGAACAGTTCAAGTTAGGAACAAAAAAATATGTTTTCAAACTCGAGGAATCAATAATTAATGCTCTTAAAGAATACAAAATATACTCTAACAGGGTCGAGGGTGCAACAGGTGTATGGATAAATCCGGGTGAAGGGAAAAAAGCCAGAAAGATTTGCGCAATTGGTATCAGAATAAGCAAATATGTAACTATGCACGGATTTGCATTAAATGTTAATACAGACTTAAATTATTTTAATTACATAAATCCTTGCGGTTATACTGATAAGGATGTAACTTCAATGAAAAATGAGGTTGGTTCAAATCTGCCTGTTGAAGAAGTAAAAAAGAAAATTTTAAAACATATTATTAATGAATTTGAAATTCACTTATGTAATTTTTAATACTTCTAATATTAATTTTAAATTTACATAAAAATATATCTTTTCAGATTTTACAGGTATTTATGGAAAAAGTGTGGAAAATAAAAGAAAATGGATTTGATGCAGATGTCGAGAAGCTGGCAAATGAACTGAAAATAAATTCTGTTTTATCAACATTGCTCGTCCAGCGGGGGATAAGAACTTTTGAACAGGCAAATGCATTTTTCTACCCTGAAATGAAAAATCTTTATGACCCCTTCCTGATGAAAGATATGCATGAAGCTGTGGAAAGGATTGAACAGGCAATAAGCAATGGAGAGAAAATATTAATTTATGGAGACTATGATGTTGACGGTACTACATCAGTAGCAATGGTATATTCATTTCTCAGAAAGTATTATGATAAGCTCTACTATTATATCCCTGACCGCTATGAAGAAGGTTACGGCATTTCATTCAAAGGTATCGAATATGCTGAACTCAACAGGATCAAACTTATTATAGCTTTGGATTGCGGAATAAAAGCGATAGATAAAATCAAATATGCAAATGACAGGGGTATTGATTTCATTATTTGTGATCACCATACTCCAGGGTCTAGCTTACCTAAGGCGATAGCTGTGCTGGATCCTGAAAGAAAAGATTGTAAATACCCCTTTAAATATTTATCAGGATGCGGCGTTGGCTTTAAATTATTACATGCCTACTCCATAAAGAATAATATTCCTTTTGATGAACTTACACAGTTCCTTGATTTGCTGGCTGTAAGCATTGCCTCGGATATTGTTCCTCTTATTGATGAAAACCGGATACTGTCGCATTACGGACTAAAAAAGCTAAATGACAGTCCGTCCGTCGGACTGCGCGCTATAATATGTGTGGCCGGACTCGAAGGCAAGACTATTAATGTTGATGATATTGTTTTCAAAATAGGGCCGCGCATTAATGCTGCAGGAAGAATTGAATCGGGTAAAAAGGCTGTTGATTTGCTGATCTCCGAAAACGAGGAAGAGGCAATTGTTCATTGCCAGAAGATAAATTCCTTTAATCAGGCCCGGCGAAACATCGACAAAAATATTACTGAGGAAGCATTAAAAGAAATTGAAAGCTATGGTAATCATTATAAATATTCAACTTTGCTCTATAACAGGAACTGGCATAAGGGTGTTGTCGGCATAGTTGCATCGAGGTTAATTGAATCATTCTACAGGCCTACTATTATCCTTACTGAATCAAATGGATTTGCAACAGGATCTGCACGCTCTGTTATCGGGTTTGATCTGTATAAGGCAATATGCGCATGTTCCGACCTGCTTGAAAGTTTTGGAGGCCACAGGTATGCTGCCGGACTGACCCTTAAAATAGAGAATATCCCGAAGCTGAGAGACAGGTTTGAAAAAGTTGTCAAAGATATTATTACTCCCGAGCAGCTTATACCGCAAATCGAAATCGATACTGAGCTTAATTTAAAAAATATTACTCCCGGATTTTTTGATATATTAAAAAAATTTGAACCCTTCGGCCCCAACAATATGAATCCTATATTCTTCGCAGAGAACGTTGTTGATAATGGTTATGGAAAGGTCGTAGGTTCAGGTGAAGAACATCTCAAATTAAGTCTGATCCAGGAGGAAGAACCATATAACGTTTTTCCTGCCATAGCATTTAACCAGGCTTATCATTATGAAAAAATAAGTAAGGGACTGGGATTCGATATTGCCTATACATTGACCGAAAACCATTTCAGGGGGATCACAACTATACAGGTAAATATTAAGGATATAAAGGTCGACGATTGATTTATTGATCAAGACATTTCTTTAACTACTTCTGCAGCTGTGCTTCTTAATTTTTCAACTATTTTCCCCAGTTGATCACTGGATAACCGTGGCCTTTTATGGTCGTCAAGAATATCGCCAATATTGTATTTTAATTTAGGGTACCAGTCTCCCGGATGGGGAAGGTCTTCGGGCTTTCTCGGCATAACATGAATATGCATGTGAGCAATTGACTGTCCGGCTTCAGCTTTTTCCTGTAACGTCCAGTTAAATGCTTCTGTATTAAATGCTTTTGATAATATCCTTATTACGGTCCTGCTGAATTTAATAAATTCAAACAAATCCTTGTCTGCCAAATCAAAAAAACTTATAAGATGTTCTTTTGGAATAACCAGTGTATGTCCGGGTAATATAGGAGCTATATTATATATAGCGATGAATTTACTGTTTTCATAAAACGATAAGTTCCTGATCCCGGGCTTGCAAAAAGGACATCCAGTATTATCCTGACTTTCATTCATTTATATAAAATTCTTAGATTCCATAACAATGAATTTAGCCGGCAAGTTATAAAATATTATGGAATATCTCTTTTATTTACGCAGGTACCTGTCAATTTCTTTTGCAGCCTCGCGTCCCTGGTATATGGCTCTCACTACCAGTGAAGCTCCAAGGGAAGCATCACCTGCAGTAAATACACCGGGAACATCGGTTGAATAATTATTATTGGTATTAATATTGCCTTTTGCATCAAATAGTATACCCAGATCCTTTAAAAGCCTGTTGTGCTCGGCATGCAGGAAGCCCATAGCCAGTAAAACCATATCAACATCCAGGGTGAAATCTGATCCCGGCACTTCCACCATCTTTTCTTTTTTTGCCGATTCATCCTTTATCCATTCAACTTTTGAAAAGGAGGCTTTCCCGAGATTAATACCCTTCCCGGTAAATTTTTTGGTAAGGATGCACCATTCTCTTTTACACCCCTCTTCCTGTGAAGACGATGTTCTTAATATTGACGGCCAGCCGGGCCACTCGGGATTCCATTCCTCCTTCCATATCCTGGGCCTGGGCAGAATTTCAAACTGGTATATTTGTTTCGCTCCCTGCCTGTTTGCTGTTCCGACACAGTCAGAACCGGTGTCCCCGCCTCCTATAACAAGCACTGTCTTATCCTTTGTATTAATGATCTCTTGCTCCTTCAATTCCCCTGCAATATACTGATTTGATTTTTTAAGGTAGTCCATAGCAAAATATATTCCTTCAAATCCTCTTCCCGGCACATTGAGGTTTCTCGGCTCCCCCGCTCCCACGGCAAGGAGTATTGCATCATATGTTTTTCTTAAATAATGAGCTGACAGATCTTCTCCAAT
The DNA here is from genome assembly GCA_964580815.1 of uncultured Bacteroidales bacterium. Taxonomy (GTDB): domain Bacteria; phylum Bacteroidota; class Bacteroidia; order Bacteroidales; family UBA10428. The sequence goes on along the minus strand of CAZOLY010000015.1, from coordinate 27,328 downwards.
TACAACATCAGTGACAAATTCTATCCCTTCCCTTTCCATCTGCTCTATTCTCCTGTCTATTACCCATTTTCCCAGTTTAAAATCAGGGATCCCGTATCTGAGTATTCCTCCCGGCTTAATATCCTTTTCAAACACAACTACTTTATGGCCACTTCGCCTCAATTGCTGCGCAGCTGCCAGTCCGGCCGGACCCGAGCCTACAACGGCAACCTTTTTACCTGTTTCAGAAAACGGGGGCCTTGGTTCAACCCATCCTTTTTTGAAAGCATTCTCAATAATTGCAAGCTCAAGTTGTTTAATTGTAACCGGACTGCTGTTAATTGAAAGGGTGCATGCACTCTCACAGGGAGCGGGACAAACACGGCCGGTAATTTCAGGAAGATTATTTGTCTTTTCAAGCTGCTCGTAAGCTTCATACCATTTATTCCTGTAAACCAGATCATTCCAGTCAGGTATGAGATTGTAAACCGGACAGCCCAGTGAATGACAAAACGGAATGCCGCAATCCATGCAGCGTGCCCCCTGGTTGCGCAATTCCTGTTCAGAGCGCATAATAACAAACTCATTATAATTACTTATGCGCTCTTCTTTCTTAATATAAGTGTAATTTTTCCTTTTAAAGTCAATAAATCCTGTAATTTTGCCCATTTAATAAACCTCCTCTGTTAGTGAAACAACTTCTGTATCTTTTGATTCTTCCTTTTTTATTCTCTCTAGTGCCCTCTTGTAATCAATTGGCATTACCTTGACAAACTGTGGCAGCATTTCAGTCCAGTCTTTCAATATACGTTCAGCATATTCACTGCCCGTATACTTTACATGATTCTGTATTAAGGTATACAACCTGTTATGGTCAGTCTTACCGGCCAGTGGCTCAACATCTATCATTTCAAGATTACATTTGGTATCGAAAAGCTGGTCCTGGTCAAGTACATATGCTATACCTCCGCTCATTCCTGCCCCGAAATTTATTCCTGTCTTTCCAAGGATCACAACTACACCTCCTGTCATATATTCACAGCCATGGTCACCAATACCCTCAACAACAGCCACCGCCCCGCTGTTTCTAACGGCAAACCTCTCCCCTGCCATCCCGTTAATATATACTTCGCCTCTTGTAGCACCGAAAAGACTTACATTTCCTATGATGATATTATTCTGTGGTCTGAATTGTGAATTTTTTGGGGGGTAGACAATTATCTTGCCACCTGACAGCCCTTTGCCCGTATAGTCATTACATTCCCCTTCAAGTTCAAATGTGATGCCGGGTGCGAGGAATGCTCCGAAACTCTGGCCCGCAGAGCCGGTAAACTTGCAGTTTACAGTATTTTCAGGCAGACCTTGTGATCCGTACCTTTTCGAAACTTCAGCACTCAGGGTTGCGCCCACGGCACGGTTGGAATTGCGGATAGAAGCAAACATGTTTATTCGCTGCTTGTTTTCAATTGCGCCGGCTGACTTTTCTATGAGTTCATTATCGATATTATTTGAAAAATCATTTTTTTCTGAAGATATAAAATGGAGTTTACCTTTTTTATTTACCAGTGGCTTTATTATTATTCCCGATAAATCAAGCTTTTTTGTTTTCCAGTTCCCGGCTGTGTCATCTACCATCAGTACATCAGCCTGGCCAATCATTTCATTAAATGTACGAAATCCGAGACTGGCCATTATCTCACGCACATCGCGGGCAATGAACCTCATAAAATTTATGAGATATTCAGGTCTGCCCTTAAATTTTTTCCTCAGTTCCGGATCCTGCGTTGCTACCCCAACCGGACAAGTGTTGAGGTGGCACTTTCTCATCATAACACAGCCCATGGTAACAAGAGCTGTTGTTCCAAATCCAAACTCATCTGCCCCAAGAAGGGCCCCTATAACCACATCTCTTCCCGTATGCAGCTTACCGTCAACCTGGACACGTATACGGTTCCTTAATTTATTCATCACAAGAACCTGTTGTGTTTCCGACAGTCCCATTTCCCACGGAATACCTGCATGCTTTATTGATGATACGGGCGATGCTCCCGTACCGCCGTCGTGACCGCTGATTAATACCATATCAGCACCTCCCTTTGCCACACCTGCCGCTATTGTCCCAACCCCAACCTCTGCAACAAGCTTGACCGATACTCTGGCATCCGGACTGGCACACTTAAGGTCAAAAATAAGCTCTGACAAATCCTCAATAGAATAGATATCGTGGTGGGGCGGTGGTGATATAAGCATTACTCCCGGTATCGAGTGCCTTACCCTGGCAATAATTTCATTTACTTTATGTCCGGGAAGCTGGCCTCCCTCACCTGGTTTTGCACCCTGGGCCATCTTAATCTGTAACTCCCTGGAATTTATAAGGTAGTTACTCGTTACGCCGAATCTTGCAGAAGCAACCTGTTTGATCATGCTTTTAGAACTATCACCGTTAGGTAAAGCCTTATACCTCTCTTCATCCTCCCCGCCCTCGCCTGAATTGCTTGCAGCACCGAGCCTGTTCATGGCAATAGCCAGGGTTTCATGAGCCTCCTTGCTTATTGATCCGAA
>CAZOLY010000015.1:0-24777 GCA_964580815.1 uncultured Bacteroidales bacterium | reverse complement strand
GGACATTGCCGAGGTAACAAACCGCTTTATTATTGACTGCTCAGATTCAACTTCCCCGACAGGCACCGTTTCCCTCTTCCTGAATTTCAATAATCCCCGCAGTGTACAAAGATTCTTTGATTTGTTATTAATAAGTTCGGCATATTCTTTATAAAGCAGGTAATCATTTTCCCTTGTTGCTTTTTGCAGAAGCATAATAACCTCCGGTGAAATAATATGTTGTTCAGAGAAACTCCTGTAATGAATATTTCCGCCTGATTCAAGACCGCCGGACTGATTATTCAGATCATACGCATCTTTATGGCGTTTTATGGATTCTTCAACAATCTGGGATAAGCCGATACCTCCTATTCTTGATGGGGTGCCGGGAAAATACTTTTCCGTAAACTCCGAATTAAGTCCGATTGCCTCAAAGAGCTGTGCTCCCCTGTAACTGCGTATTGTTGAGACACCCATTTTTGACATGATCTTCAGCAGTCCCTTTTTAATTGCAGTGATATAGTTATCTATGGCTGCTTCTAACTTGATATCCCCTGAAAGTATATTTTTGGCTTTCAGATCGGCAACAGTTTCAAAAGCCAGGTATGGATTTACAGCACTGGCTCCGTAACTGATAAGAAGGGCAAAATGCATCACCTCCCTGGCCTCCCCCGTTTCAACCACCAGTCCGGATAGCTGTCTTTTTCCGATACTTACAAGATGATGATGTACAGCCGCCGTAGCAAGCAAAACAGGAACTGCTATATTATTTTCATTAACACCCCTGTCACTCAGAACTATCAACGAGTATCCGTCATCTACCTTTTTTACTACCTCTTTGCATATTTCCCGCAGGGCCCTTTCAATATCCTTGCCGCTGGTTATGTTAAAGAGAATGGGTACGGTAGCGGTACGAAAATCCTCAATTTCAACATTACGTAATTTGTCCACATCTTCATTTGTAAGTATGGGATGCGGCAGTTTAAGCTGATGGCAATGCAGCGGGGTTTCCTCAAGAAGGTTCCTCTCCCTGCCGATAAAACTCATAAGAGACATTACCAGGTTTTCGCGATAAGGATCAATAGGCGGATTTGTTACCTGTGCAAATTGCTGTTTGAAATAGTTGTAGAGAAGCTGCGGTCTCTCCGAAAGGACAGCAAGGGCACTGTCATTACCCATTGAGCCCACCGGCTCCTGTGCATTTTCAGCCATTGGAGTAATTATCATATTTATGTCTTCGAGAGTATATCCGAATACTCTCTGCTTTACAGTCAAAGAGCCCGATTCTATGGTAACCGGACCCGGTGGCTGAAAGAGGCCTTTAAGTTCTATGCGGTTTTGTTCAAGCCACCTCCTGTATGGCTTCCTGCGTGAAATAGTGGACTTGACCTCATTGTCATATATGATCCTTTGTTTCCCCGTATCGACCATGATCATTTTACCCGGGGAAAGGTGCCCTTTTTGTAATACGTCTTCAGGCTGAATTTCCAGAACACCAAACTCAGAAGCCATAATCAGTCTCCCGCTTTTTGTAATTGTATATCTTGCAGGTCTGAGTCCGTTTCTGTCGAGGGCCGCTCCCACTTTGACCCCATCAGTAAAAATCAAGGCAGCGGGACCGTCCCACGGTTCCATGATCGCCGAATGATATTCATAGAATGCACGTTTATCTTCACTTATATGATACCTGCTTCCAAAAGCCTCGGGGACCATCATCATCATTGAATGTTCTATGGAAAAACCACTTTGAAATAAAAGCTCAAATACATTATCAAATATTCCCGAATCACTTAACCCTGTATTAATTACAGGCAGCAATTTTCTGATATCATCACTGAACAGGGCCGAAGATATTGTCTTTTCGCGGGCTTTCATTTTATTAATATTGCCGCGCAAAGTATTAATTTCCCCGTTATGTGCTATATACCTGAAAGGTTGTGCCAGCGACCATGACGGGAATGTGTTTGTACTATAACGCTGGTGAACAATAATTATAGCGCTTTGAAAATCTTTATCTTTCAAGTCAATATAAAACTCCTCAAACTGGGGTGCGACAAATAAACCTTTATATATTATAGTATTACATGAAAATGACGGTATATAGAATTCATCCAGCGCAAGTTTCATTTTTGATACTTCATTCTCTATGCTTCGCCTCACGATGTATAACTTTCTTTCAAGATCCGCGCCTGAGAGTGAGGGGAATTCGACAAACACCTGGCATATATACGGCATTGAGTCAATGGCTGTTTTTCCCAAACATCCGGGGCATGCCGGAACATCTCTCCATCCCGGTATGGTACCTCCTTCTTCCCCGACAGTTTTTTTAATTACAGCAATAACTTTCCCCCTTACTCCTGCTTTTTGCGGAAGAAACAACATTCCTACCCCATATGTGCCGGCAGGCGGGAGGTTAAATCTTTGTTTCACGGCTTCCTTTAAAAGAAACTGATGTGGCATCTGTATTAAAATACCCGCACCATCACCGGTCTTAAGATCACCCCCTGTGGCGCCACGATGTACAAGGTTCTTCAAAATTGTTATGCCATCGGATATTAACTGATGTGAAGATTGTCCGTTTATATTTGCTATAAATCCCACCCCACACCCATCATGTTCATAAAAAGGATCATATAAACCTGCTGCTCTCATGATTTGACGTGTCTGATTTATTAGATTATATTTAATATATTTATAGGTATTTAACTTTTCTTCCTTCTGCTGATATATAATACCCCTTCCTGCTCCATTGAATTTAAAGTCAGTTTTAAAACAGATTCATTCTCCTCCTCACCAATGTCTATTACCTTTATGACATTAGCCCACAATTTTGCATTTGGATGTAATTCTGCAAGTTTGTTTTCAGCCTTATCAAAGAAGCCGCTATTCAGAAAATAACCCTTTCTGTCAGGATATATTGCAAAATAGATCATGCTCATCTCAACAAGGTCGTTGAAGAAGTGTGTCCCCAGCGAGACATCGGGAATTAATCCTTCATGCATATAAGCTATCTCGCATAAAACCGAAACAGTATTAATCTCTGAAAATGATACGGGAACGCCAAGCGAAGGTGTTGTAGTGCCCCATCTTCCCGGACCTATAAGGGCAATATTGATTTTCTTCCGGATGCCGGTTTTATCTGAATGTGTAAGTTCTCCTATCAACCTGGCAATTGAGTACCGGTCACTTATGTTCAGCTTTCCATATACCTCGGGGATAACATAAATTATCCTGTTAATTATTTTAGATATGCTGTTTCCGACAATAGGTCCCCTGGTTCTGATTATCAGATCACTGTCATTTATATTTTCAGGTATTTTAAGAGTACGCACATCACCAGTGATCTGAAATGGCCTGCACTGGACAAGGTTTATCTTGTAAGTACCATCATTTTGAAAATTGGCAGTAAATTCTATATCTACATGAAAATTATAAGCTTTTCTAAGAATTTCCAGCATCTCTTTTATATCATTCACAAATTCTTTGTCAGATAAAAGTTTATTAAATGTAAGCACGTGAGAAAATATGTTTTGCATGTTCCTTTCCCTGGCAATGCGCTCAAGTTCTTCGTCACGGGATGTGAATATTTCCAGGGGCAGGTCAGTAATAACTTTTGCCAGATCCATAAAATAATTGGATGTCAGCTGGTTGGCAGATAAATCCATGATATCCACACGCTTCTGAGTATATTTTTTCACTTCGTCGAAATTTGCTTCAGGACGCTTTAGAGGTTCATTAAGGGCTACAATACGTATATAATCGTCATCATTTCGATTAACAGCCCTTGTTCCCAGTCCGAATACCAGGCGTACCATGCCTGCTTCAGGATCAATATCTTTATCCCACACATAAGGATTATAGGAGAATCCTACTCCTGCAATATGAGGCAAATAGAAATTGTCATATTTGGCGCCTGAGACCCTCTGCACTAAAAGGGCCATTTGTTCATCCTGATCCATAAGTCCGTAATGTGTCCTGTATGCCAGTGCCTCCTTCTTCATGGTACTTGCATATACAATTCTTACGGCTGACATAAAACGTTCGAGCCTTTCTTCGGGAGTACCCTGGTTTGCGCAGAATATGCTTTCGTACTTACCTGAAAACGAATTTCCGTAGGCATCTTCAAGAAGACTGCTGGACCTGACAATTATCGGTGATTGCCCGAAATAATTAAGCATTTCGGTAAACTGATCCTTAATATCATCGGGGAATGTGCCGGTAAGTATAATTTTACTTACTTCTTCGGCATCATCAAATACCGAACCGCTGTTTTTTAATTTTCTCCTCATCCACCAGCATCCATTTCTGATGAGATAGGTATAGAACACATCTGAGCCGATAAAAAATGAATCGTGTTCTTCAAGAACCTCCTGCCAGCGGACACTTGCCTTCCTTAAAACAGCCCTGGCAATAAGCATGCCGACTGACTTCCCACCTATTAGTCCGGTCCCTATCATTCGCTTGCCTATATCAATAAGATCTGATAACTGCAGGTACTCCTGCGCCAGCTTAAGCAGCCTTGGGTCCCTTGTAATGGCCATCCTTAGAAGACGGTTAAAAAGTTCACCCGCTTTTTCACCTTTCAGTTCGTCTTTATCTTTTTTGTATAATTCCTGGGCTTCAAAAAAGCTTCTTCTCCATATATCCAGTCTTTGAACAGTATAATCAAGCCATGGCTGGGGAATGGATGTCAGTATTTCCGATATTATTGAGCTTCTGGTGACCGGTTTAAACTCCCCTCCTTCCATGCTATGCAGCATATACATTGTCGGGGAATACCGTTTGTATACTTTCAGAGGATGGATATAGAGTATGTCTTTATTCCTGTATACATCAAAGACAATCTGGGCAGTATTGTGAATTGCGTTTATTGTAATAGGCATATGCACGTTCCTGAGGATACCAAAATAAGCAACTGTCTTATTATCATAAAGATACGGACATGCCAGCATAAAAAAGTTTGCCATCATACGATCACTGTACCACTCAACAACCAGGTCAGACAAACAGTCAAAAATATAGTAAGTGCCATAACCATACTCTTCAATTACATCGAATATCGTGGAAATAAATGACTCAAATCCATCATCAGGATTTAAAGTATATGTCCTGGCAACATTGTCTGCGGGAAGTAATGCCTGGTGTCCGGCAAACCTGAAATATATAACAGGTATCTTATTTTTTACCGCTTCATTATAAAAAGGATTAATAAAAGGAATATACTCATCTATGGAATCTACCTGCCATATAATATTATCACCCGGAATAACACCCTGAATCACCTTGTCCAGTCCGGTTAACCCGGTGCTCATATTAGTATATACTTTGTCCATTCCCATATTTATAATTTTAGCTCTGCAAATGAAATAATTCTATATCAATTAACTGTTATTATAAACCTGATTTTTATATAATATTATAGTATTTTGTTTTCTAATTCTTAAATTACAGGCAATTACTATACCAAATCTTCATAAACTCAGGGTATACAGAAATATTTTCCGGCGATTATATTATCAATTACTGATATTCAGTAGATTACACAAAATTTAAAAAATTCGTTTTTCCCCTTAATTCTTTTTTTATAAAGTTATAAAAGCACTATATTTGTGCAAATATTATATTTTTATAATTTTTTGCACAAATTTAGGTCACTATTATTTAATATATAATCTGCGTGCATTATGAAAAACAATTTAAGGGTTAACAATACTTATAAATTACAGATTTTTGAAGATATTCTTGAAATAATAAACTCGGCAATCTCCCCGAATGAACTTTTAAACTATCTTATTGATAAATGCATTGAGATCACCGGGGCATTGACAGGAAGTATAAGAATAATAAATCCTGATACAAATATTCTGGAATTAAAAGTATTCAGGGGCCTTAATCCATCCAGAATATCAAAAATAAAACTGGGACCGGGAGAAGGTGTAACGGGACGAGTTGCCGAATCAGGATTACCCCTGCTGGTAAATAATGTCGACAAAATAAAATACTATATCAGGGTTAGAAAAGATTTGAAATCAGAACTTGCTGTGCCGCTCAAACTTGAAAATGTTACAATAGGTGTTATAAGCGTTGACAGTAATAAATTCAACGCATTTACCGGCGAGCATTTGAATCTGCTGGAGACTATATCATCCTTTGCTGTACAGATTCTGCAGAAGGCAAATTTAATAGAAAGCCTGAAAAACAAAATTGAGCGCCAGAACCTTCTTCTGAAAGTTGCAGATATACTGGCCCAGGAGTTTGAACTTGAGAATATCTTTGAGAAAATTATGGATTATATTTCAAAGGTTATGAATATAAAAAGAGGTTCTATAGTCCTTCTTGACAGGCATGAGAAACTTAAGGCCTTTAAAGGGTACGGATTAAGTGACGATGCAATAAAAAGAGGTGTATACCAGGTTGGGGAAGGTGTTGTTGGCAAAGTGTTTAAATATGGAAATGGAATAAAAATAAAAGACATCACAAAAAGTATAGACTTTCTTAACAAAATGAAAATAAGAAGGGGCACGGGAGAAAAAAATTCATTTTTTGCAGTCCCTATAAAATACGAAAATAAAACTGTCGGTGTACTGAGTATTGAAAAAGAATATATATCGGATGAGGATTTTGAAAGTATATTTGAGACCATAACTTTAATTGCGACAATTGTCTCAAATAAAGTTTATAACTATGTTATTTCAAAACGAGAAAAAGAAATTTTATTAAAGAAAAATATTGAACTGAAGAAGAAACTGCTGGAGAAAGAAAGTAATATAATCTTCGTTGGTAAAAATAAAAGAATCTTAAAAATACTTGATACTGTCGATGTTATTGCAGCTACTGATGCCACAGCTCTGATAACCGGACCAACGGGTGCCGGCAAAGAAATAATTGCCAGGTTGATTCATAATAAAAGCAAAAGATCTGAAAACCAGTTTATCAGTATAAATTGTGCGGCAATTCCTGAAAATCTGCTCGAGTCAGAACTGTTTGGCTATAAAAAAGGAGCATTTACTGATGCCGTCAAAGACAAGAACGGGAAATTTGTCCTTGCAAACAACGGAACAATATTCTTTGACGAGATAGGGGATCTGGATCTTAATCTGCAGGCTAAGATATTGAGAGTCTTGCAGGAGAGAACTATTGAACCCCTGGGGAGCGAAAAAAGTATTAAGGTCGATGTCAGAATAATCGCAGCTACCAATAAAAACCTGAAAAAACTTGCCGCCGAAAATAAGTTCAGAGAGGACCTGTACTACAGACTTAATGTTATAAATATTGATATCCCCCCCCTGGAAGACAGAAAGGATGACATTCCTCTCTTTATTGAGCATTTTATCAATATATATAATAAAAAATATAATAAGGATATTGAAGGTATTACAGCAGGATGTAAAAATGTCTTTATGAATTATAAATGGCCTGGTAACATTAGGGAACTTGAGAATATCATTGAAAGGGCAGTAATACTGACAAATGCGAAAGTTATTGACATTCACGATTTACCCGAAGATCTGACTTTTTATGTGGAACATGATAATAAAGACCTGTTGAAACAACTGGTTGAGAATGAAATCAGGACACTTGAAAAAGGTAAAATCTATAAAACTGTTATAAACAGGATAGAGAAATACTTAATAGAATACTCACTTATAAATTCAAATAATAATCAGTCCGATGCAGCAGAATATTTAGGAATACATAGAAATACAATACATCTGAAGTTAAAAAACTCACATAATATCCTTTTTAATTGATTATTTTTGAATAATGCCTAAATCCATAAAAAAAGGAAAAGGACAACCGGTACTCTACGGATTCTATCCTCAGTTCAGGGCTTCGACAGTAGGCACTTACAAGCTTCTGTTTAATGCCCTCCAGTTGCAGGGGCAAGATAACTAGCCCCGTGATTTAAAGAAAAGCTACAATATCTTCCAGGGGCTTCCTGTCTTTATGCCCTTTTTTCTTAAATCCCTCAGGAGTATAGCCCAGCGGTGTGATAGCATACACTATTTCATGATGTTCAAGAGACAATGCATCCATGAGTATACCGGGATCGAATGCCGCTATCCAGCAAGAACCCACTCCCTCATTCTCTGCAGCTAATATCATGTGATCCATAGCTATCGTCAAGTCTGTTTCCAGGGAATTATATCCGTCATACTGCCTTACCCATGCATCGGCCTTGCTGCCTGCAACTACCAGGATATGAGGTGCCTTCCTGAACCAGTCACGGTGATAACAGGCTCTTACTTTTTTTAACATATTATCTGATGAAATAACCAGGAAGCGCCAGGGTTGTCTATTTGAAGCTGAGGGAGCCAGCCTGCCGGCATTTAAGATTCTGTTTAGTTTTTCCTTTTCTACCGGTCTTGCAGAATCATAATCTCTTATGCTCTCCCGGTTTTTAATTAACTTATAAAAGTCCATTTTTTAGTGTTTTAGGGACTAAAGAAGCAATTTTTTAATAAACAGACTCTTTTATGACATTTCCTGCCTCATCATAAGCAGTCCATATGCCTGTTTTCAGATTTTTTGAATACTGTCCGGATTCCTTAAGCTGTCCGTTTGCATACCACGATTTATAGGTCCCGTTATAGACGTCATTATCAAAATATGCTTCGCAATATTTATTACTCCCATTGTCCCAGAATTCCCATTTTCCGAAAGTCTTTCCCTTTTTATAGCTGCCTTTCCATTTCAGGCTCCCATCTTCGTAATAACTGGAACACTGGCCATCCGGCGCACCTTCAACAAACTCAAACATTTCCTTTAACAGGGAGGTATCGCTATATAACACTTTACAGGTCCCTGAGAAAGGTTTTACATCATTAACCAAATAAAGAAGATCCAGTTTTATGTCTTCCTCGCTAATAATTATCTCCCTGGAACATGCTGTAAATAATATACAGAATATTATAATTACGTGTTTCATTGCTTATTTTAGTTGACTTAATCAGGTCTTGTTTTCAACCAAATAAACGAAGATGTCACTGCTTTGTTCTTTATTATTGATTAATTTGTGAATTTTAATTACCAGTGATTAATAAATTCCGATAAATACTCGTCAGCTTAAAGAAAAGGCAATATTAATATGACAAAATATATAATTCCTGTGACTTATGCGTTTTGTGCCGGTTTTTATTTTTTTATATAAATAATAAAGGAATATTTAAAATCATTCTCCTTATCTGTATGGTCTTCTCTTTCAATCTCTTTCCATTCATTATAATTCAGTTCAGGAAAAAATGTGTCGCCATCAAATGATTTATGTACCCTTGTTATATATAGCTTCGTGGCATAACTCATGAACTGGGCATAAATTGTACCGCCTCCTATTACAAAATTTTCTTTTGCATCATCACATTTATCCAGACCATCCTTAATAGAATATGCCATAATACAGCCATTGAACCGGTCATTTTTGTTATCTGAAATTACTATGTTTTTCCTGTCGGGTAAAGCTCCCCCTGGCAACGATTCAAATGTTCTTTTCCCCATAATAACAGTATGGCCGCCGGTAATTCTTTTAAACCATCTTAAATCATCTGATATATGCCAAAGCAGTCTATTGTCTTTGCCAATAACATTATTTTCTGCAATAGCGGCAATTATCGATATCTTTTTCATATAATATTTTTATACTGATATCTCCCCTTTTATATGCGGATGAGGATTATAATTCACAAGTGAAAAATCGTCATATTTAAAATCAAAAATATTCTTAATCTCCGGATTTATTCTAATAGTTGGCAATTTCCTCGGGTCCCTTGACAATTGCAGTTTAACCTGGTCAACATGGTTTACATAAATATGTGCATCACCCAGGGTATGAATAAATTCTTTAGGCTTAAGTTTTGTAACCTGGGCAATCATTAAAAGTAAAAGTGAATATGATGCAATATTAAAAGGGATACCCAGGAATATGTCGGCACTCCTTTGATAAAGCTGACAGGACAGTGTATTGTTCTCAACGTAAAACTGGAATAATACATGACACGGGGGAAGAGCCATATTCTCCAGATCACCGACATTCCATGCACTGACGACATGCCGCCGTGAATCGGGATTATTAATAATAGAGTCTATTAATCCTGATATCTGATCGATATATTTGCCATTATAAGTCGGCCATGATCGCCACTGATACCCGTAAATATGTCCCAGGTCCCCGTTTTTGTCCGCCCATTCGTCCCATATTGTTACACCGTTATCATTAAGGTACTTAATATTGGTATCCCCGTTTAAGAACCATAATAATTCATGTATTATTGATCTTAAGTGAAGCTTTTTTGTAGTAAGTAAGGGGAATCCCTCGTTAAAACTGAATCTCATCTGGTAGCCAAAAATATTTATTGTCCCGGTGCCGGTTCTGTCTTCCTTCCTTGTGCCATTTCTCAGAGCATGATCCAATAAATCCAAATACTGTTTCATAGAATAATTTTGCTAATCCTTCATTCAAAGATGTAAAATTAATAAAGTCGATCTAATAATAAAAAATGCATAAATTAAAGTTATTTACATCTGTTGATTACTTTTAGGTTATAAACACGAAGCAGCGTATTAAAATTTAGTATTTTTATCGGAATGTATTTAACTTATGAGCCAAACAGCAAGATACATTTTTATCATTTTCGGGGTAATAATATTAGGATTTATACTTTGGTATTTTAAAAGTATTGTCGCTTACATTCTCATTTCCCTTGTTTTATCTCTTATAGGCCATCCTGTTGTTACATTTCTGGGCAAATTGAAAATCGGCCGAGTGGCTATACCCAAAGCACTCCGGGCATTACTGACATTAATATTGCTTTGGATTACTTTCTTTATCTTCTTCAGAATATTTGTTCCGCTGGTTGCCAATGAAGCCAAATACTTTTCTAAAATAGACATCCAGACAATAGTTGATAATCTGGACGAACCTTTAAAAAAAGTTGATAATTTCATAGGAAAATTCAAAATGTCCTCGACTGATGAAGTATCGGTTAAGGATTTTTTTACAGAAAAACTGGCATCAGTTTTAAATATTACTGTGTTCTCCAGCATATTTTCAGCAATGACGAGCCTTCTGGGAAATATCTTCATCGCGGTATTTGCAATTTCATTTATGACTTTCTTCTTTTTAAAAGATGAAAAAATGTTCACAGAATCAATAATTCTTTTGGTACCTGACAGGTATGTCGATGCATTCCGGCGCGCTTTAACATCCGTGCGAAAATTATTAATGAGATACTTTGTAGGTATTTTAGGGGAAATAACCGGTATTATTATCCTGGTTACTGCCGGTCTCACAATAGTTGGTGTCGGATTCAAACATAGCCTGCTTATTGGTTTCCTGGCAGGAATCCTGAATGTTATCCCTTACCTTGGCCCTTTGCTGGGAGCAATACTGGGAACAATATTAGGCGTTGCGACTCACCTCCATATGAATTTTTATTCTGAATTGTTGCCCATGATAGGATATATGATCCTGGTTTTTATAATTGTCCAGGTTATAGATAACGTTATTTTCCAGCCTTTTATTTATTCAAGCAGCGTAAATGCACATCCTATGGAAATCCTTTTAATAATAATGATTGCCGGAAGCCTTGCAGGTATTCCGGGAATGATCCTTGCAATACCAGGTTATACGGTTATAAGGGTGTTTGCTAAAGAATTTTTTAATAAATTTAAGGTAGTAAAAAAGCTGACTGAAAAAATTGAGTAGATTGCTCATTTTATATGTGGAAAAAAATTAAAATATCGCTGGTTCTGTTAGTATGCCTGACCTTTAATAATATCTACGGGCAGTATAATTTTCAGGCAGATGTTGTTGAAGGTTGTGATTCTCTTGTCGGTATCCGTTTCTGGCTGGAGACTCCTGCTGTTAGTGACAGCATAATATTAATAAGCTGGGACTTTGAAGGAGGCGTTCCCCCATATGACCTGACGGCGAATAAAGATGACACAATAGTTGTTGATTATAACAGTCCGGATTCCTACCGGGTATTTGTAAACATTACATTTGATTATTCTGATACAACAATTGATAAGACCGGTTATATTAACGTGCATCAGACCTTGCCTGCAATATTCTCGTATTCAGACACCCTTGAAATTGCTCCCTACAGCTATGTCTTCAGGCATACTGTTGAACCTTCCGGTAGTCCCACTACTTATTATTACGACTGGGATTTTGATGATGGCACAACAGACACCGGCAAAGTAGTGGTTCACACATTTCCCGGTGCTGATACATACAATGTAAGTCTCACAGTAAGTGAAAGTTATGGGTGTTCGGATACACAATCAGCTTTTGTACTTGTCGAGGAACCTCCCCCTCCGTATTTAATATCGGCAAGTGAAACCGAGGGCTGCGATATATTGCGCGTAAAATTTGATTTTATAAATAATGCCCCGGTTGACACAATAGCCTCCATATACTGGGATTTTGGCAACGGTGAAACAAGTACTTCCTTTGATCCTGATACTGTCACTTATACCCAGGGAACATATTCTATAAATTATATCTTAAACGGAGGGGATGATAATATATTAATGGATACTATTAAGGTCCATACTACGGCAAATGCTTCATTTACTTATTCAGATACCTCGCAGATAGCTGATCATAGCATCGTATTCCGGCAAAACTCGCAGTTATTTGACAATACGGCAACCTATGGTTTTGACTGGGATTTTGATGATGGCACTGCTGATACCGGCCGTATAGTAGTCCATACATTCCCTGGTGCCGCCACATATAATGTTAGCCTCACTGTCAGTGATAATTTCGGATGTTCAGATTCATATACTGGCAGTGTCACTGTTACAGAACCTGCCCAAATTTATATAACAGCAGATCAAACCGAAGGTTGCGACTCCCTTAAAGTAAAATTCGGCCTTACAAACCTGGATACCGACACAGTTACTTCCGTATCCTGGGATTTTGGCAATGGAATAACCAGCAATGAAATTGATCCCGATACTGTTTTTTATGAAAATACCACCATACCGAGAAGAGCGTTTGACGTCACTATAATTATAAACGGGGATACGGCAGATGCTAAATTACATAATGATTTTATTACTGTATACCGGACTGTAACGACGGATTTCAAATGTGCCGACACTCTTACAACAGACCAGTCATTGATCAAGGTGTGCTGGAATATTGATCATCTGTATGATGAATCGTCATCATATGATTTTCTCTGGAACTTTGAAGGAATAGGTGACATAACCGGAAGAAGGCCCCTGCTATCATTTCCGGCAGTGGATGATACCATTACTGCCAGCCTTATAATAACTGACCTGACGCATGGTTGTTCTGATACCACCGTCCGTGAAATTATCCTGGCAACAATACTTGAAATACAAAACTTCTTCACGCCAAATGATGATGATATATTTGACGATTTTGTTATTGAGGGTGGAAGCATGCCTCTGTATATACAGATTTACAGTCGCTCCGGTACACTTGTATACGAAGCTAAAGGATCGAAAACAATAAGATGGGATGGTACTACTGAATCGGGAGTGAAGTTGCAACCCGGAGTATATTTTTACATATTGAGAGCTCTCGAAGCAGATCCCTGGGGAAGATATACCAAGAAAGGTTGTATCCATCTCTTCAGGTAAAGATTTAATAACTTGCCGGCATTTTAACCCCTTAATATAACTAAAAATGACTGGTAATGCATTCAGGAAAATATTTGAATTCTATATTGACGGATTTAAAAATATGACATATGGTAAAACACTATGGGTCATAATTCTGATAAAGCTGTTTATAATATTTGTTATACTGAAACTCTTTTTTTTCCCTGACTTCTTAAAGAAAAATTTCTCTTCGGATGATGAACGAAGCAACTACATTATTGAACAACTTACTAAACAATAGTCCGGTCTGATGGATGGAATTGACATATCATTGATAAGCTGGTCAAGGGGACAATTTGCTTTGACAGCTATATATCACTGGCTTTTTGTGCCGCTCACCCTTGGATTGTCCTTTATCATTGCTTTTATGGAAACAATTTATGTAAAAACAGGCAATGAAGAATGGAAAAAAATGACAAAATTCTGGATGAAGTTATTTGGAATAAATTTTGCAATTGGTGTCGCAACAGGCATTATCCTTGAATTTGAGTTTGGCACTAACTGGTCAAATTATTCCTGGTTTGTCGGTGATATTTTTGGCGCTCCCCTTGCAATTGAAGGAATAATGGCTTTCTTCCTGGAGGCCACTTTTATCGCTGTCATGTTTTTTGGCTGGAATAAAGTAAGTAAAAGATTTCATCTGGCATCAACCTGGCTTGTCGCAGCCGGCGCAAATTTGTCAGGACTGTGGATACTTGTTGCAAATGCATGGATGCAGTATCCTGTCGGAATGCAATTTAATCCTGAAACTGCCCGCAATGAGATGTTAAACTTCTGGGATGTCCTTCTCTCACCTGTGGCCATTAATAAATTTATTCATACTATTACATCAGGGTTTGTGCTTGCTTCAATATTTGTTATTGGCATAAGTTCATGGTTCCTGCTTAAAAAGCGTGAAATATCTCTGGCCAAAAGAAGCATGCTTATATCTGCAATATTCGGGATTACCTCGTCAATCATACTTATCCTGTCAGGGGATAGCTCCACGCGCCTGATAGCGGATATACAACCCATGAAACTTGCTGCAATTGAAGGTTTGTATGAAGGTGAAAATGGTACCGGACTCATATTGTTCGGAACACTAAGCAAACCTGAGAATTACACGGAAGAAAATAAAATATGGGAATACAATTTTAAGATCGAGATCCCAAAATTGCTCTCCTACATGACATACAGGAATCCGGATGCATTCGTCCCCGGAATGAATGATTTAATTAAGGGGAATCCTGAATACAATATCATGTCTGCACAGGAAAAAATTGAAAGGGGCAGGTATGCACGCGATGTGCTGGCGGATTTGAAAAAAGCAAAAGAAACAGGAAATACTCTTAAGTATGAAGAATTAAGAGAAAAGTTCTATGATACTGATTTTAAAGAGAACTATTTCAGGTATTTCGGGTATAGTTTTTTAAATAATACCGGCAGCCTTATCCCAAATGTGCCCCTCTCCTTTTATAGTTTTCGAATTATGGTAATGCTCGGATTCTATTTTTTTATTTTCTTTATCATTATATTAATTGGCGTTTTAACGGCAAAAATTGATAACTGGCGCTGGCTGCTGCGCCTGGCAATTCTTAGTATCCCATTATCTTATATAGCATCCCAGGCAGGGTGGGTTGTATCGGAAATGGGGCGCCAGCCCTGGGTCATACAGGATCTGCTGCCAACAGTAATTGCTACATCACATATTGATGCCAGCACAGTGCAGGTAACATTCTGGATATTCGCTGCACTTTTTACAGTCCTGCTTATTGCCGAATTAAGGATTATGTTCAGACAAATTAAAATAGGGCCAGAATAAGGAGGTAAAGAATATGTTTGAATCATTATCATATTTTTCACTGCAACAGTACTGGTGGTTGATCATCTCATTGCTTGGGGCTGTTCTTGTGTTTCTTCTGTTTGTCCAGGGGGGACAGACCCTCATATATGCTATTGGGAAAAATGAAGATGAAAGGACAGTAATTGTAAATGCCCTTGGACGGAAATGGGAATTTACATTTACTACTCTCGTAACATTTGGGGGCTCATTATTTGCGTCTTTCCCTTTATTCTATGCAACAAGTTTCGGGGGAGCTTACTGGTTATGGACCATAGTTCTCTTCTGCTTTGTTATCCAGGCCGTTGCATATGAGTTTCGTTCAAAGCCAAATAACCTGTTCGGACATAAAACATATGAGATATTCTTATATATTAATGGTGTACTTGGTACTACGTTATTGGGTACCATTGTAGGAACATTCTTTAACGGTTCAGAATTCTCAGTAAATTTCAGTAATATTGTTAACCCCGGCAACCCGATAATTTCGAGATGGGAAACTCCTTTTCACGGACTTGAAGCTATTATTAATCTTCATAACCTTTCACTGGGATTTGCAGTATTCTTCCTTGCCAGGACTCTTGCTTTATTATATTTCATGAACAGCATCGAAAATGCCGGTATCATTAAAAGAGCACGATTGCAACTTAAAATCAACGCACTGCCATTTCTTGGTTTTTTTATAATATTTATAATTATTCTCTTGCTTAAGGAGGGTTTTGCATATAACCCGGAAACAAATATCATAAAAATGGAAAAATTCAAATACCTGCATAATCTCATAGAGATTCCTGCGGCAGGAGTTCTTTTTATTTCAGGCACCGTGCTTGTCATTTTCGGAATAGGAAAGTCAATATTATCAGAATATACCAGGGGCTTATGGTTTACTGGTCCGGGAACCATCATGGCTGTATTTTCCTTGTTTATAATAGCAGGATTTAATAATACTGCATATTATCCGTCAACATTTAATCTGCAAAACTCATTGACAATAGTAAACAGCAGTTCAAGCAAATACACACTGACTGTTATGAGTTATGTATCGCTATTGATACCGTTTGTTTTTGCCTACATATATTATACATGGAAAGCAATAAGCAAGAAAAAAATCGAACTGGGGGAGATAAAAAAGGAAACACATATTTATTAATTAAGAATGTGCCTAAGATCAATAATTATGCTTTTATCCTGGCCGTTGCTTATTACAGTGAGTTATCTGCTCATTGTGCCAGTATTATTCCATCTTAACAAACCAGCTATTTATTAAGGACATTAAAATATAGAGTGCAATTATTGGCGCCAATCCCTTAATTCCGAAAAATACGATGATTAGTGCAGAAAGTAATAAAAATATATAACGTATACTATTGCCCTTAAAACTTGCATTTTTAAACTTTAAAGAGAACATACGGATATTTGACACTAACAAAAAACAGATAACTATTATTAAAGCTAATAAAGTTATCAGGGAATATATATTATATATATTTTCATTAGTCTTAAAAAGCAGAAAATAAATATCATGGTTAATTCCTATGGAAGCGATTAAAATAGCACTTGCCGGCGTTGGCAATCCTTTAAAGGAAATCTTTTGCTCATCAT
This sequence comes from uncultured Bacteroidales bacterium, assembly GCA_964580815.1. Lineage (GTDB taxonomy): Bacteria > Bacteroidota > Bacteroidia > Bacteroidales > UBA10428. The sequence goes on along the minus strand of CAZOLY010000015.1, from coordinate 7,742 downwards.
CAATATTAAACCTGGCAAGCCGTAAAGCAGAAAAAACCCCAATAAGAAAAGCTGAATAAAGTATCAGTTCATTCTCAATGCCGGGTGAGTCAATATCTAATCTTGAACCATGGGCAGTGTTAACCAGTGTGAAAAGTATCAACCGGTATAAAATCATCGAAGGAGCTATTCCAAAACTGACAATATCTGACAGAGAGTCCAGATGAACACCGAAATCTGATACGGAGTTCAGTAATCTTGCAAAAAATCCGTCAAGAAAATCAAAAACTGCTGCAATAATAATGAAATAGCCTGCATAAACCAACATCTCCTTCTGCAGTGAATATACTATTGAAATAGAACCTGAAATAAGTGCAAGACAGGTCAGCACTGAAGGTATTGCCTTTTTCATAATTTTTTTATTGTATTTTTCATAATAAAGTTACAAAAATTTAGAAATATATAGCCATATATAAATGCTTTATAGGGTAAGCCTGCCTTTGTCAGTAGGCCGGTAAAAATATTTTAAAATGCGAAAAACATTATGAACCTGTTATAACGAACCATTATTTAAATATATGTAAATCAGAAACTACAATGTTTAAAACATAGCAGTTAGCATTAAGTTTTACTTAATATTAATTAATTAGTATTTTTGAGAAATCAAATATTTGCATATCTTAACAAATTATCGATAAAAGGATAATTCCGGATGTGATCATTATTTTTACTTTATTAATTGTAAATTAACCTTTTTAGGAGTACTATTAAATATGAAAATTGCTGTTGACTTTGACGGAACTATTGTTGAGCACAGATATCCCCAGATTGGTGAAGAGAAATTATTTGCATTTGAAACTCTTAAGCAATTGCAGAAACTGGGACACCAGCTTATATTATGGACATTCAGACATGATAAAGAGCTTGATGAAGCAATAGAATATTGCAAAAGAAAAGGCCTTGAATTTTATGCCATCAATAAAAGCTACCCTGAAGAAGAATTCGACCCCGCAACCATAAGCAGGAAAATTGATGTCGACCTGTTTATTGATGACAGGAATGTTGGAGGATTTCTGGGGTGGAGCGAAATATGGCAAATACTGAATCCCGATTTTGCTGATAGTGAATACAACGAACTGGGTACACTTGCCAAGGGTACAACAAAAGTTGGCAGCAGGCTGAAAAAGCTGTTCAGATAAATTTTATAATCTTTATGAATACAATCCTTTGCAGATTAATTACTTCCTTAAAATATATACTGACCCTTTCCGTTATTCTTAATCTTATCAGTTGCAAAGAGACCAATTCCAATAATAGATATTCTGCCAGTTCATCCGGCAACCCGGAAAAAGGATATATCGCGGCCATCAAAACCCCGGAAAATAATGAAGTATTTGTATGTGGTGACACAGTTGAGATTAAATTGTACATTAAGAAAAAAAATATCGTAATTGATTCTGTACTTTTCTTCGCCAATAGTCTGCTTATTCAGGCAAAAACAAGTGATTTCGAAAGTGCGCGGTGGATTTCTGAAAATGCCGGTGTCGGGCAAAATACTGTCAAAACAGTTATTTACTACAATGACAGTTTAAAAGAAAGTCATGCAGTATCATTTATTTTACTTTCCGACATAATACCGAAAGCCTATAATTATAAAGTGGTCAATAAATTTCCCCATGATGAGAATGCCTATACACAGGGATTAGCATATGATGATGGTTACATATACGAAGGGACAGGCAAACAGGGACAATCATCATTACGAAAAGTTGACATAAAAAGCGGCATCCCTGTTAAGAAACTGGACCTGGACGAGCATATTTTTGGTGAAGGTATAGTGATTATAAATGATAATATATATCAAATCACTTACAAAACACAGGTGGGATTTATTTATAATAAAAATACACTGGACCTTATAAGAAAATTTAATTACCAGATAAGAGAAGGATGGGGACTGGCAACTGACGGTGAAAAAATATTCATGAGTGACGGCAGCTCAAATATATATCTCATAGATCATGAATATTTCACTCAAATAGGTCAGGTTGAAGTGTTTGACAATAAAGGAATAGTATCGAACTTAAATGAACTGGAATATATAAAAGGAAAAATATTTGCTAATATTTACGGAGATACAAGAATTGTCGTTATTGATCCCGGTACAGGTAAAGTGACCGGCGAACTGGACTTGAAAAAACTAATGCCTGCTGGCTCTCTGGATAATATAGACAAGGTTTTAAACGGTATTGCCTTTAATGTTGATAATAACCATCTGTATATAACGGGCAAGAACTGGCCGGTTTTATATGAAATTGAAATAACTGATTTCTGAGTTAAAATTTTTTATAAAATTATTAATAACATTTAACTAATATTAAAAAGATTTAAGCTAATTTGTTGTTTTATTTAATTACCAGTTATTTCAATTTTTTGTATATTTAAATAAATCATAAATCGATGAAAGTATATACGGTAGAAGCAACAGATTTTTCTCCAAGGGTAATTCTTAATCCGCAAAAAAAAATCTTTGAAATATCAGGTATATCAAGACCTGAAAATGCAAATGAGTTTTATGAACCGATAGTGAAATGGCTGGATGAATATATTAAAAATCCAAATCAACTTACGGAGTTTAAATTCAGGTTTGATTACTTTAACACATCTTCACTCAAATATTTCTTAATGATCCTCTCAAAGTGTAAGGATTTAATAGAGTCTGATGCTGCGTTAAAAATTAAATGGTACTATGATCTTGAGGATGAATCAATGTTTGAAGCCGGAAAAAGCCTGGAAGAGCTAAGTGAACTGAAATTTGATTTTGTTGTAAATGATTAAGAATTAAATTTATTTATAGTTATTTTAAATCTGTACCAGTAACCTGATTCAGAATAAACATCTTACACTGTAAAATTTTATCCTTTAGTATTCGAATTCCAGCAGGATTTTATTTTAGTCTCAATAGCCTGGTATAAGCTTAATATTAAATTTAAAATATCAGATTATCATTATTGTATGATATATAATTAAAACATCAATGATTGTTAATAACATGTTAATAAAAGAGACAAAATTGTTTACAAAACAAAATCTCATTAAAAATCCATTGATTTTTTAAAATACTACTTTTGAAAGTCTGAGAAAAAAGTAAAATTATAATCTGTAAAAAAACCGGCATTTCAATGGGCAAAATAATAGCAATAGCAAACCAAAAGGGAGGGGTAGGTAAAACAACATCAGCAATTAACCTGGCTGCCAGCCTGGCAGTTCTTGAAAAAAAAGTATTGATGATAGATGCTGATCCACAGGCAAATGCTACTTCAGGCATCGGATTTGATGTCAGGAACATAAAAACAAGCATATACGAATGCCTGATAAATGAAGTAAATCCAAATGATATTATTTTAACCACCGAAATTGAAGGGCTGGACCTGATACCTTCACATATAGACCTTGTTGGGGCCGAAATCGAGATGTTAAATATGCCTAACAGGGAAAAGATGTTTAAGGAAGTTCTTAAGAAGATAAATAAACCTTATGATTATATTTTATTGGATTGTTCTCCGTCATTGGGACTTATTACAGTTAATGCCCTCACTGCTGCCGACTCTGTAATCATACCGGTACAGTGTGAATATTTTGCACTTGAAGGATTAGGAAAATTGCTGAATACTATTAAAATAATTCAGGGCAGGTTAAATCCTGACCTTGAAATTGAAGGATTCCTGCTGACGATGTATGATGCCCGCTTACGTCTTTCAAACCAGGTTGTCGAAGAAGTAAGAAAACATTTCCAGCAAATGGTTTTCGAGACCATAGTTCAACGTAATATCAAACTGACCGAATCCCCTAGCTTCGGGAAACCTGTCGTGCTTTACGATGCCGATTCCAAAGGTTCGGTTAATTATCTTAACCTTGCACGTGAGATTCTGCAAAAAAATAATGAGACAAGAATTAGTAATGAAGATAAAATAATCGAATAACAAAATGGCCAGAAAAAATGTATTAGGAAGAGGATTAGGCGCTTTAATAGATGAAGAGGATAAAGAGCTGCTGATTGGAAAAATAAGCGGCGGCACCGAAATATTTATTGACAAGATAGAAATGAATCCCTTTCAGCCCCGGTCAAAAATTGATGAGGAATCACTTAACGAATTGGCTTCATCAGTTAAAGAACTGGGAATTGTAGTGCCCATAACTGTCAGGGAAATAACCGACGATAAATATCAATTAATTACAGGTGAAAGAAGACTAAGAGCCGCAAAAATTGCAGGTCTTAAGAAAATACCGGCTTTCGTGCGTATTGCCAACGACCAGAACATGCTGGAAATGGCACTTGTTGAAAATATTCAGCGTGAAGACTTAAATGCCATAGATGTAGCAATAAGCTATCAGCGGCTTACTGAAGAATGTAACCTTACACAGGAAGATCTTAGCCAGCGTGTCGGTAAAAAAAGAGCAACTGTCACTAATTATCTGAGGCTGCTAAAACTTCCTCCTGAGATTCAACTGGGACTGAAGGAAAACAAAATATCAATGGGCCATGCCCGCGCCCTGGTTAACATCGAAGATACCAATGGCCAGCTAAGGCTTTATTATAAAATTGTTGACGAAGATCTGTCAGTAAGAAAAGTGGAAGAACTTGCGCGCAGAATTAATAACTTAAAAAGCAAGCCCGAAGAGCAGGCAGGTAAAACATATGGCCAGCCGAAAGAATACGAGGATCTCAAAGTGCACCTTTCAGAATTTTTCAGGACAAACATAGACTTTAAACGCAACAATAAAGGAGCCGGTAAAATCGTTATATCATTTAATTCTGATGAAGAACTGGAAAGAATTATAGCTATCTTTGACAGTTTAAAAATGAAATAATATTGTGCGTCTGAATGATAATCTTAAATTGCTGAACATACATTTAAATAAATTCATCTTCTGTCTTATTATAGTTTTGGTATTCTTCCCCTGCAGAAATATTTATGCCCAGCAACAAATAATAATATATGATTCAGTGTTTATAAGTAACCACTCTCCCATGAAGGCTCAGCTGTATTCGGCTGTGCTGCCCGGACTGGGACAAATTTATAACCGCAAATACTGGAAAGTGCCGATTATTTATGGTATCGCAGGAGCAGTTGTTTTTTCATATTTCTACAATAACAACTATTATAAAGAATTGAATGATGCCTATATTGAGGTATCTTATATGGATCCTCCTCCGACATCCTATGAATTCAGAGGAAGGCAGATAAATTCTAATGATATGGCGGGAGCATTTCGTACAGAAAAGGAAAGGTTCAGGAAATGGAAAGATTATGCCCTCGTAGGTATAGCAGCAGTGTACCTGCTGAATATCATCGATGCTATGATAGATGCATACTTTCTCGAATATGATATTTCTGATGATATAAGCTTTAAATTAACCCCTGCACTTATTAATAATGATATATTTGCCAGCTCAATGGGAATGCGATTGTGTATTAAGTTTTAATTATTCTGAATGCTATGGACAAAAAAAACAGACTATTATTAATTGTAACCGTTATCTTAAGTTATAATGCATATTCCATCGGATTAAGAACCGATACACTTGATTTGGAAAGATACAACTCCGAAATAATAGAATCAAACTTTGAGGCTAACCTTGACAGTATGCTGAATCTATGGTATATTAACAATTCTTTGCTTACTGATACAGACTCGTATTCGCTCCTTGCGGACAGTATTATTCCCGATTTTTCTGACTCGGTATACATTGCCAGAATTTCAAGCATCCCCTCTGTTGTAGAGCTTTCCTATAATACTATTGTAAGAAAATATATCGAAGTTTATACGCAGAAGAAAAGAAAGTCAGTTGAAGTGATGCTGGGTCTTGCCCAGTATTATTTCCCTATATTCGATGAAATTTTTGACAGCTATGATATTCCAAACGAATTGAAATATATGTCAATTATTGAGTCTGCTTTAAATCCGCGTGCATATTCCAGGGCAAGGGCTGTGGGTTTATGGCAGTTTATGTATGGAACAGGAAGATTATATGGTCTCACTATAAACTCTCTTGTTGATGAAAGAAGAGATCCTATAAATTCTACCTATGCTGCAGCTAAATTTATCAAAGACCTTCATAAAATTTACAATGACTGGATTCTTGTCATTGCTGCCTACAATTGTGGTCCCGGGAATGTTAACAGGGCTATCAGGCGTTCAGGAGGAAAAAGGAATTACTGGGATATATATTTCTATCTCCCCAGGGAAACCCGCGGCCATGTGCCTGCTTACATTGCTGCGACTTATACTATGAATTTCTATAATGAACATAATCTCACCCCGCGGAAGATTGAACTTGCACCTGCAAATGATACAATAATGATTAATAGGGAACTGCACCTGATGCAGGTATCTGAAGTGCTGGGAATACCAATAAAGCTTTTAAGGGATATGAATCCGCAGTACCGTGCGGATATCATACCTGCTAAAGATAAAAGTTACTCGCTCAAACTACCTCATGAATATATTTCCAAATTTATCGATTTTGAGGATTCAATATTTGCATATAAAGATTCGGTATATTTCAATCCCGAAAAAATAATTACCAGTCCGACTACGTACACAGCATCCAAATATATGCATGAGCCGCCATCCGATAATCTGGCCAAACTTTATTACAGGGTAAAATCAGGAGACAACCTCGGTTATATTGCAGGCTGGTATAATGTCAGGGTATCTGATCTGAGGTACTGGAATAATATTAGACGAAACCTTATAAGAAGCGGGCAGAACCTTGTAATTTATGTTCCCAAAAATAAGGTCAGCAAATACCAAAATATCAACTCAATGACGTTTGCCGAGAAACAAAAAATGATAGGTGCGCCGGCAACCGTTAATCCAACTACCGGGACTGTGGCCCCTGTTGAATCCGGTGATTATGTTTACTATACAGTCAGGTCCGGAGATACTTTATGGGATATTGCCAAACAATACCCCGGGGTGTCTGATTCAGATATTATGAGGTTAAACAATATTTCGGATCCTTCAAAAATTAAACCCGGCCAGCGACTTAAAATCAAACCCAAAAGCTAATTAATATAATCATAATTGACCGTAATGAAAATGACTGGTAGCTAAAGTCAAGAAACGACATGAAACCCTTCAAAATATTACTCTTTATCCTGTCAGTCTTCCTTCTGTTATTAGCAATAGCTTTATATTTCCCTGAGAACGGGATTAATATCACCAAAAATTTCAAACTGAAGTTTTTCTCTTCAAATGATATTTTTTCAAAAAAAAGAGTCCGGTATGCTGATATTTCGGACATAATAAATAAAAATGAACTCCTTACAGATTCTATGATCTCAGAGCTGGTTGAAAAACCGGGATATACCCATGCTGAAAAATTTGATACATTAAGGGCAAATGCCGACAGCCTGATAAGAATTATACATAAAATTGAATACCCCCATGGTAATAACACAGTACTTTCCCCGGTATTTAAAGCACTTAAAGGTCTGAAAACTTCTGGCAGGCTTATCAGAATAATGCATTATGGGGATTCACAGATTGAAGGAGACAGGATGACCTGCCTTATTAGAAATAAACTGCAGAACAGGTTTGGAGGCTCGGGCATAGGCCTGGTCCCCGCCTCGCAGTTATATGATTATAAATTTTCAATGATCCAGGAAAGTTCGGGCAACTGGTACAGGTATACAGTTTATGGAGACCGCGATTCCACAATTATCCATAACAGATATGGGGTCTTGGGCAGTTTT
>CAZOLY010000014.1:0-33415 GCA_964580815.1 uncultured Bacteroidales bacterium | reverse complement strand
AATACTCAATATAGTAAAACTTTGAATCCGGCAGGCGTATACCACTCTCCTTAATGACACCATCGAAAAAATCATAGCACCTGAAACTGCTTTTTTCAGGTATTTCAAAATAGATGCTGTCCATAGGCCTGCAGTCTATGAACCTGAAATTGTACTTGCTCCAGAACCCCGTAAAATACTTTTTCTGTAAATATGCGTATATGTCAGCTGTGCTATAGTCAAAATCAAATAATAATTCAATAAGGCGTTTATCTGAGCTTATTTTATTGCTTAACCCTTCAAGCAGGTATTCTGCCACAGGATCATGCTCCGTGGCTAAATTTTCAGCCATCAGCTTCATTTCATCCTTCTCCCTGTTCCTTACCATATAGGTTATGACGTAAACCGTGTATAAAGAAAATAGCAATACCAGCAATACCAGTGACGAATATTTATATATGCTGTCCTTCCTGTATTTCAATAACCCGACAATTACAAAAATCAGAAAGAAGAAAAGAACCGAATAACCATCTATTCTGAAATGAAGAATAAAACATAAAATAATTGCCGAAATAAGTACAAGAGTAAATATGAGTATTAGTTTTTCCAGGGTATATATGTTTTTGCTTACCTTAAGAATAGTATCAATTATAAGGATTAGACAGGCCATGTTAATTGCAAAAATTATAAGCCCCACAAAACTGTAAGCACTCAGTCCGGTTACTTTATATGCCTCGTATGAAATACGCGAATCGCAGGTAAGACTCTCAAAAATGAAATATGTGTAAATAAAATATGCTATCAGTATAATAAACATAAAAATGTGGAAAGAGCCTGAATTGATTTTTTTCTTTCCGGTCAGGTATTCAGGAAAGTAAAAATCTGAATTGACCCTGGCAATAATAAAAATGATCAGGATAGTATTTACCAGCAGATCCCCCAGGGACGGCAGCATCCGCGAATTAGCAAATGGCATCGGACCGAATATTTCAAGATTGTAAACAGCAGCAGGGAATTGGTATTTAATCTGCAATGCCCTGAATAGTGCAAATGAAATACCGGCAATAAATATAATAAGGTTTCTCCATGTTCCCGACCTGGTATTCTTAATATAATTATTCAGAAATAACAAGATGAACAGTAGTCCTGACAGGTAAAAAAACGGGGGCAGGTACCTTGTAAGTTCAGGAAACCTCGGTTCGTCATAAAAAACAAGAGTAAACAAATACTGGTTGTTCCAGTCGTATACGCAGCTGGCCCCCCTCGCCCCCTCGGTTATTATCTCTGCCGACGAGGTAATGGCAAAGTCATGCTGGTAGCCGTTCTTTAAAAATTCATTTTCATACTGGTACTGGCTCTTGATAAATATCAGTCCGACTACAATATAATTATCTTTCCTGAAGATCCTGACTACATAATAACTGTTGGATATAAAAATAAAAGGATTCTCATAATCAGAAATGCTGAAAATATTACTGAACGATATTGAATTGTCCGACCAGCTAATAAGAGTGTCATTTCTGTAAACAAGAAGTATCAGCCCGTTCCTGGATAGTTCATCATAGTTATTAATTTCCCGGCTCTTTGTCAGTTCATTAAACTGCCTGTCAAGATATTTGAACTTGTTATCCAGGACTCTTTGAAATCTTATTACATCCCTCTGCCCGTATTTCAACTGGTTAAATAAAAGACTGGTAAGAATTGCAAGAATAATACTTAATATAAATCCCTGGATATATCTTTTTTTTAACATGAGCTGCAGATGATTCTTATAAATTTATACAAATCTAATATAGAAATATTAATTAATGATGATAAGGATCTCCTTTTAATATTGCCAGGGCCCTGTATAATTGCTCGAGAAACAGTAATCTTACTATTTCATGAGTAAATGTCATTTTTGACAAAGATATGACCTCATCAGCCTTGTTATACACCTCATCAGAAAATCCGTTAGCTCCGCCGGTAAAAAAATAAATTGCTGACAGCCCCCTGTTCATCAACTTCTGAATATAATTCGAGAATTCTATTGAATTAAATTCCCTGCCCTTTTCGTCGAGCAGTATGGAATAACCGGATTTCTCAATGTATTTTATTAAGTTTTTGCCTTCAGCTTCCTTCATTTTATGAACTGATGAGCCCCTGATATTTTTAATTTCAGGAATCTCGTAACTTTCAAAAGGAATATACCGGCTTATCCTTTTTTCAAAAATATGTATTCCTTCTTTTAAATAGCTTATTTTTGTCTTACCGGTATTAATTAAATATATTTTCATGGTATTTCAAATAAGATATAATATTTTTATGATATAAAATAGCAGTTACCGGGTACTAATCAAAATAATATGCAAACATAATCCATAAAACAATGAAATTAATAAAACTTATAATACCCTTTTTATTTTTCCAGGCTTTACTGGTAAGCTGCAGATCGAATACTTATAATTTTAATGATGATATTCCTGATGGAATTATTAATGCTATTAAAGAAGGTAATGCCCGGGAGCTGGCAAAATATTTCAATAACAGCGTTGAGCTGGCGTTGTCCGATATAGATGATATATATAGTAAAAACCAGGCGGAGCTGATAATTCAGGATTTTTTTAAAAATCATACTCCGCAAAGTTTCAGCATCTTACATAAGGGAGGTAAAGAAACATCAAGATATGCCATAGGCAACCTCACCACTTCAAATGGAAAATTCAGGGTCACCATCCTGATTAAGATTAAGGAAGGAACCGCGGTAATCAACCAATTACGTATAGAAAAAGAAAATGGAGAATAGCTCTATTGAAATACTTATTAATTCAGCCTTAACAGAGGATGTCGGGGAAGGGGACCATACTTCACTCGCCTGTATTCCCGAAGGCACTGTGGGGAAAGCACAATTAATAATTAACGGGGAAGGTATTCTTGCCGGAATGCATATGGCTGAAAAAATATTTAAGAAGATTGATCCTGGCATTCAGTTTGAACCCCTGGTTAATGACGGACATAAAATTAAACCGGGAGATATTGCATTTAAAGTTAGCGGCAATGTACATACTATAATGAAATGTGAACGCCTGGTACTGAACATAATGCAACGAATGAGCGGTATAGCTACACAGACAAATATATATGTGAAAAAGCTGGAAGGGCTTAAAACAAAAATACTTGACACCCGGAAAACCACACCCGGCATGCGCCTGCTTGAAAAAATGGCCGTTAAGATAGGTGGTGGCGAAAATCATAGGATAGGATTATTTGATATGATACTTATTAAAGATAACCATATAGATTTTGCAGGAGGAATTGAAAATGCAATAATCAGAACTAATCACTACCTGAAGAAACTTAATAAGGATATCAAAGTGGAAATTGAAGCAAGAAATATCGATGATGTAAAAGAAATTCTGAAAATTGGCATGGTCAACATAATTATGCTTGATAATTTTACTGTTGATGACACAAAACAGGCGGTAAAACTTATTAAAGGAAGTTATATTATTGAATCTTCCGGGAGGATAACACTGGAGAATGTAAGGGATTACGCTGAATGCGGAGTAGATTTTATCTCAATCGGGGAGCTGACACACCGTTTTAAAAGTCTGGATATGAGTATTAAGGCTGTAAAATGTTAGTTTGGATGAAGAAGCACCATTATCAGAGAACATATAAATTTTTTAACAAAAAGGTACATAAAATAATAGACTATTTCAGGCGGATATCTTTTCCTGGCTTTGAAGGTGTTCCGATATACAACGTCTTTTCATTCTTCTTTAGTGGTTTGACAAAAGGTTCTTTAAATATCAGGGCTTCTTCCATTGCCTTCAACTTCCTCCTGGCACTCGGCCCCGGTATTATTTTCCTGCTGACTTTAATCCCCTACCTTCCAATAAAAAACTTCCAGCAGGAACTGATGGAAATTATGTACGATATAATCCCTGAAAATTCCTATATAGCTATTGAATCACTGCTGGCGGAAATATTTGTGAAAAGGGGTGGCCTCCAGATATTCGGATTATTGACAGCATTCTTCTTCGCACAGAAAGCTGTAAACGGGATGATTGAAGCCTTCAACGCTACGTACCACACCATTGAAACACGCCCCTGGCTGGAACGCAGGCTAATATCGGTCGGACTGGTTTTTATCCTGACTTTCCTTGTTTCCATAGCTACAGTATTATTCATTTTCAGCAAGACAGGAATAGGGAAACTCGCTGAATCGGAAATCATAAAAATAGATATAACTTTCTACCTGCTGCTTATTGGAAAGTGGCTCATAATAATCGGACTGACGTTTTTCTCAATATCATTTCTCTATTACCTGGCACCAATGAGAAAAACAAAATGGAAATTCTATTCTGCCGGCTCCACTCTTGCTACGCTGCTGGCAATAGTCACATCTTTAGTCTTTTCTTACTTCGTTAACAACTTTGCCAACTTCAATAAATTCTTCGGCTCCATAGGAGCACTTATTGCGCTGATGCTCTGGCTTAATTTTAATGCTCTTACACTATTAATAGGATTTGAGCTGAATGCAAGTATTGATAATGCAAGGTTGCATAATTCGGAATTTACTGAAATTTAAACAGCGCAAACAGTCAGATGCAGCATGACTATTGAGGACCAACATAACTCCCGTCCTCATAGATACCTTCCTGCTCGGTGCCGTCTGCCCATGTATACTTGCCCTTGCCGTGAAACTTATTATTTCTGAAATATCCCGTGTATTTATCTCCATTGGTATAAAAGTAAATTCCATATCCGTCCTGTACGCCATTTTTCCATTCCCCTGTATATTTTGCTCCGTCCGCCCATATATAGGTCCCCTGCCCGTGAAAGACATCATTTGCCCATAAGCCGTCATAACTTTCACCATCCGGACTCGTCCATGTACCAGGACCTTCACGTTTACCATTTACAAAATTTCCCGCATACCTGTATCCGTTAGCATCAATATATACACCTTTCCCGTTTTCACAAGACCCTGAAATACATCCTGCCTCCTGTGAATAAAGATTAACAGTCATTAAAATCATTATAAATATAAGTCCCCGTTTCATGATTGCGTCTTTTATTATATTATAATTAATTAAAAACCTGGATTCCCGTCATTAAGTGATATTGTTAAGTCCAAGTTAAATTTTTATGAATTATTTAACAAATATTTTAATAATATTTATAAAAGAACATATTAACCATAATAGGAAACTTATGTATATATTTGTTATAAGTATTGTAGCATTGAGAATTATAAAAATCTAATTAACATTTTCAGATACTGGTTTATGTCTGTTCCGTTGCCCCCGTTTTCTTCCACTTATAGTCCGAATATTCCCGGAATATTGTATGAACTTAATTGTACAATTGCTTTCAGTACATACCAGGCCTGTAAAGTAATTTTTATAAGTGCCCCGGACAGGGATAAACTTATACAGTTACCAAGGACCTTTGACAATGCTATGGGTATAGCACAGGGTGATAATAAGCTGGCTGTTGCATGTAAAAACGAGGTTATTATACTTCGTAATTCACCGCAACTGGCAAAACACTACCCGGCCAAACCCGGCACCTATGATGCCCTGTACCTGCCGCGGGCCTTATATTATACCGGACAGCTGGCTTTGCATGACATGAACTATATCAATAATAAACTTACGGCAATTAATACTTTGTTTTCATGTGTATCAGAAATTGATGAAGATTATAGTTTTAAGACTATTTGGAAACCGGGATTTATAGACCAGCTGGCTCCTGAAGACAGATGTCACCTCAACGGAATGGCCCTTGCCAATGGCAAAATAAAATATGTTACTGCCCTGGGAAATACTAATACAAAGCAGGGATGGAGAGAAAAAAAACTTACAGGCGGCATAATTATGGATGTGCCGTCCGGCGAGATTGTGCTTGATGAACTTGCAATGCCCCACTCGCCCAGGATTTATGATAATCAGCTGTATTTTCTGCAATCGGCAAGGGGAGAACTGATGAAGGGAGACCTGAAAAATCATAAATCTGAAGTTATTGCCAAATTAGACAGCTTCGCCCGTGGCATGGCAAAAGCAGGTGATTACCTTTTTATAGGTGTCTCCAAACTTCGCCATATAACACCGGTATTTGCCGATTTGCCTATAGCCGCGTCATCATTTGCAGGAATTGTGGTTGTTAATCTTCCCCTGGGCAGGGTAACCGGACAAATTGTTTACAAGACAAATGTCGATGAAATATATGATGTGAAAATTATTCCGGGATTTAAAAGACCGAATATTTTAAATCCTGAAAGAAAAGAACATAGGCTGGCCCTGGTAAATGAAACAGATACATACTGGGCAAAATCAGAAAATAATGATTAGTTGAAAATTAATAAAATCGTGTATTATAAATTTCAATTAAGCACAGACTTAACTCTATCTTATTTACTTTCGGAATATGACAGCTATACTTTTCCCAGGATAAGCGAAAAGATGAAAACAATGGATATTAATGATCCGTTGCTGGCAATTCTGGTAAAAACAGGCAGCAAAATAGCCGGCATGGCTGTTGCTGAATTTGACAGAAGCAAAAAGCATTCTGAAATCCTTTCCCTCCTCGTCGATAAAGAACATAGAAACAGGGGACTGGGAAGTAAGCTGGTAAATTATATAACCACAGCCCTTGCCAAAGCAGGCTACCGGGAAGCAAGGATATACTTCCGCTCAAACTGGGAAAGCAAAGGTTTTATATCCAAACTGGTGGAAAAAGATAAATGGACTACTCCTGTTACCTTAATGCATATTTTCAAATCAAGTATAAATCACAGGGATGAGGTTAAATGGACACATGACCAGCACCTGCCCGAAGGAATGCAAATCGTATTATGGATTGATATTGATGAAAAACTGAAAATTGATCTGGAAAGGCATATCAGGAATGAAAAAATTGTCCCCCGGTTTCTGGCGCCATTTATTAATGCTGACAGGATAGAAACCCTGAATAGCGTCGGACTATTATATAAATCACAAATAATTGGCTGGAATATAACCTATAGATTAGATAAGGATACAATTGAGTACAATAATCTTTTTGTCCGTGAAGAGTACCGCAGGTATGCCAGCTTACCTGTTGCCCTTCTTAACAGGTCCGTGCAAATACAGTTCAGGAATAACATACCTGGCTTTATCTGGCTGGTTGACAACTCCGACAGAAGAATGTTGAATTTTATTTACAGAAGAATAGGCCCTTTTATTGATTCAGATGTCCTTGTTATGCAAACAGCAAAAAAGCTGTAACCGGATTAATCCTTATTTTGGCAGCCTGCCAAACAACCTTAATATAGCCCTGTGAAATTTATGTACCCCTGTAACAGGCTCAGCAAACATATAAATACACTTCCTGTGAATAATCTCTTGATACTCCAACTATTGCCAGCTTCTTTGGCTCAAAAAAATCTGTAATTTCCTTTTTTGTAACCATTATATTTTTCTATTTTAAGATTAATTCATTAGCATTAAAAATATTAAAATATATTTACCCTAATAAATATATTATTTGAACGTTTAAAAAAATTATTACATAATTGTAATATAATTTAAAATTATAAATTAATGCATCAATAGTAATTTTTAGTGATTAAATTTTTGTGCCCGGTCATGCCTGGGATGATAATATATACTACTGTAATTGAATTACTTATAAATAAATGATAAAGAAACATTTATATTTTGTTTTGCTGCTTTTACTTTCCTGTTGTACTAATTTTGAAGATATTGAACTTGGCAAACCGAAGGATATCAGAATAACCGGATTAAAAAACAATGTGCTTGAGCTGGAAATAAAGATCCCGGTAACAAATCCGCGATCAATAGGATTTAAGATAAAGGAAATAGATATCAAGACATCGGTTAATAATCAATATCTGGGGAAGCTCACTACTGATCAGGCTATTGTTATACCTGCAAAATCAAATGAGATCCATAACTTCAGGCTGAAATTGAAAATTGCAAATATCATCCAGGGAATCACCCTTGTTCTTGAAATTATAAATCGTGAAAATATCGAGTTACAAATGGAAGGATATATAAAATTCAAATCTCTGATGGTGGGCAGGAAAATTAATATTGAAGAAACACTATACATTAATTCATTTAAATGATTAAAACAATCTAAACAAAATTTGACTAATTTTGAAACCTAATAATACACTTAGGAGCCGGGTGAAAAATTGTATTTATGTCATAGCTCTGATTCTTATTAACCTTAATACTCTCAGGGGACAGGAACAGATTAATATCTTTAAAAGACTAAATCAGCACAAACCTAACCGCGGAGAAGTGAAAATCATCCAGGACAGCCTGCTCGTTACCTTCATGAACCACCAGCTAAAGTCCTGCAGTAAGCTTAACGGAATTAAAGGATACAGAATATCTATATTTCGTGATACGGGTCAGGATGCCAGGGAAAAATGTATGGCAGTGCGTTCAAGATTTAAAAATAAATATGTTAATATGCCTTTCTACGAAGAATTTGTCTATCCCTATTATAAACTGTACGTTGGTGATTTCAGAACCGAAAGCGAAGCACTTAAATTTTTAAAAATTATTGAAAGAGATTTTCCTGGTGCATTTATTGTCAGGGATATTATATCGTTTCCCGAATTGAAATAGACTTTATCAGATTGCTGAATGAGTGATGAAGTAAAACATGAATGTGGAATTGCCCTTGTAAGGCTGTTGAAACCATTGGAATACTACCAGCTTAATTATGGTACATGGAGATATGGACTGCAGAAACTATATCTGCTTATGGAGAAACAGCATAACAGGGGACAGGATGGTGCCGGCCTTGTAAGTCTGAAATTCGACCTGGAATCCGGCAATGAATATATACATCTTATTAAGACCAACAAAAGTTCTGCAATAGATTATATTTTCAGAAAGATAAACAGGAGGTTTGATAAGTCAGGAAATAAGAATCCCCTTAGGCTGAATGATGCCTCATGGGCAAAGAAAAATCTGCCATTTGCGGGTGAGTTGCTGCTGGGACATTTACGCTACGGCACCTACGGTAATAACAAAATAGAAAATGTTCAGCCCTTAATGAGGCAAAATAACTGGAAAACAAGAAACCTTGTCATTGCGGGAAATTTTAACCTTACCAACGTCGATGAGCTTTTCGAGATATTATTGGAACTCGGACAACATCCGCGGGATAAAATTGACACCGTTATAATGCTTGAAAATATAGGACACTTTCTTGATACCGAAAACCAGAAAGAATTCAATAAGTATAAAAAACAGGGATATTCCAATACGGAAATTTCATCACTTATTGCAGAGAATATAAAAATCGAGAACGTGCTTCGCGAATCCAGTAAAAAATGGGATGGCGGATATGTGATTGCAGGATTAACCGGACATGGAGATGCTTTTGTGCTGCGCGACCCGTGGGGCATACGGCCCGCATTTTATTTCCATAATGATGAGTTTGTAATTGTAACATCTGAACGTCCCGCTATTCAGACTATTATGAATGTTGCAGCCGAAGAAATTAATGAACTTAAACCGGGATTTTCCATTATTATTAAAAAGAAAGGCAATATCCTGATCAGGAAGATCAGAGGCCCCTATGAAAGAAAATCATGCTCCTTCGAACGAATTTACTTTTCAAGGGGCAACGATAAAGATATATACAAGGAAAGAAAAATGCTGGGCAAGCTGCTGACCCCAAAAATTACAGGTGCTGTCAATAATGATCTTGAAAATACCGTCTTCTCATATATTCCCAATACAGCTGAATCAGCTTTCTATGGAATGATTGAAGGTGTTGAATCCTACATGAAGAATAAAGAATTGACTAAGGCTCTTAAACAGGGTAAAAATATTCCCGAACAGAAACTGAAACATATTATTTCAATAAAACCCAGAATTGAAAAAATAGCAATTAAAGATATAAAACTCAGAACTTTCATTGCCCAGGATAAGGGAAGGAGTGACCTGGTTGAACATGTTTACGATATCACCTACAATACCATAAAGAAAGGTATTGACTACCTGGTAATCATTGATGATTCGATTGTCAGGGGTACGACATTAAAATACAGTATAATCAAAATTCTCGACAGGCTTGAGCCAAAAAAGATAGTAATAGTTTCATCATCACCGCAGATAAGGTATCCGGACTGCTACGGAATAGATATGGCAAGGCTGGGTGATTTTATCGCATTCAGAGCCGCAATTGAACTGCTGAAAGAATCAGGGAAAGAATCGGTTATTAACAATGTCTATAAAAAATCCAAGGGCCAGGAGAACCTGCCAAAAGAAAAGATCATCAATTATGTAAAAGAAATATATGAACCCTTCTCAGATGAAGAAATCTCGGAAAAGATATCCCAGATGCTGAAGACCACCGATATTAAATCGGAACTGCAGATTGTGTACCAGACCATTGAAAACCTTCATAAAGCGTGTCCCAATGATTTGGGTGACTGGTATTTTACAGGTGATTATCCGACACCGGGAGGTAATAAAGTGGTGAACATGGCATTTATTAATTTTATTGAAGGTAAAAATATCAGGGCCTATTGAGAGTGAGGATGCACATCAGCCGGTGCATTTATTTTATACGATCCTGCGATCAGCACGATGGTAAGTTTTTATATGCCTGTCAGCCTTTGAAGGGTATAAATCATTTAATGTTATCACCATAGCTGTCTCTTCAACATTCCCAAAGTGATAGTTCATTGCCGTTCCAAAACATTTTGCCGTCGGCGACAGGTTCATATATGCATTGATAAGCGGATGTATAACCTCACCCTGGAACCTTTCGAACTGTGATAATATCTTATAATCTTCCTGGTAAGTATTTCCTTTTAAAATCAGATCAAGCTTGTTTATATCCGTCTCAATTTCCAAAGGTTCATAAGGAGTAACAAGGTTTTCAGTATCACTGAAATATTTCCTGAAAAAGTATAATAACAAATCCCTGGCCTCCCTGTTATAACTGGTATACATTGTAACCTTGCCGAAGAAATATTTAATTCCGGGATTATTTACCCATATGGCCCCCAGTCCGTCCCACAAATTATCAAGTGCATAGAGCCCCTTACAATGCCTGTTGGTTGACTGATAGGCAGGTTGGACAAATGAACGGCCCAGCTCAATTAAGTATGGCAGATAAACTCTTTTAAATTTTTTTGAAAACCGGAATAACCTGGATGTAGCAATATTATAGTTGCCGTCTTCATCCAGCTTTGCTTTGGAACAAATAAAAAAACGATAGCCCCCGAGGATTTCCTTTTTGTCAGGATCCCAAACAATCAGCTGCTTGTATGGCTCCTCAGCAGTATCATACCTGTCTATATCCACCTCTTTGCCCGTACCCCCGCCGGCAGCCCTGAATGTAAGCTCCCTTAACCTTCCGATTTCAGTCATGATATTGGGTGAATCATGATGATCAACAATAAACACAACGTTATTGGCTTTATTTGTGTTTCGTAAAAACTTACTGTCCGTCAGCTCTTCTTCTATAATTACCCTGTCAACAGGAGGAATAATAGGCTTCATAAAAATTGAAAATTATATATTTTGAGTGCCCAAATTTAAAAAATATTTTCAGTTAATTTTTATTGTTAACAGGTAATAAATGTATGATGATATTTTCTACAAAGGAAGATTATATATACCGTCTAAAGCATAAACCATATCTTTTATCCATTTTGCCCATTCCTGGTGAGTCCTGCTGCTATCAAAAGTGCCAAATGGTATTAACCTGCCAAATTTGACGGCAATAGTCTTGTTCTTTTGTTTGTACATTTCATCAGCCAGAAAAAATAACTCTATGTTTGTCTTTATGCCCATGGCCTTACGCAGGTTTGAAAGATTATAAAAAAAATTGGAGTTCCTGCCGCCAAAATGTACCGGCAAAATGTCCCTCCTGTGCTGTATTGATTTGCTAATAAAACTCTTCTTCCATTCCAGATCAATAATTCTTCCCTTTACTTTTCTTGAACAAATCCCGGCCGGAAAATTAAGTATTTGTGAATCCGATGCATATTCCTCGTCAATTCTTCTGGCATATTCAACAGATTGCCTGCCAAATGTATTAACAGGAACAAACAACTCTTCTATATTTAAAATGTTCATTAATATGTCATTCACCAGGAATTTGATATTTTTGAAATACCTGCTGATAATATGCATCAGAATCATCCCGTCAAATCCTCCCAAAGGATGATTGGCGACAAATATAAATCTTCCCTCCACGGGAATATTTTCCTCACCTTCAATAATAATGCGTACATTAAAGTCTTCTATTACAGCATTAATAAATTCAATCCCCGTCTTTTTCCCATGAGCCTTCAAAAATTCATTCATCTCCTTCTGGTGTACAATCTTCTTTATATACCAGTACACGAAACCAGGTATTAATTTTGCCACCCTGGGATTCTTACTGAGAAATGCATCCCTGACATCAACTTTTTCCAGTAATGCCCTTTTTTCTGTCATACTTCTTTCTTTATCTGTCCTGAAAACTCTCAATAACCTTAAAATAATAAATACCCCGGCAGTTTATTTACAAATATAATATTTATAGCATTTTAATAGCCTAAAAAAATATATACGATTATTATCTGTTGATAATCAGTGCTTTAATTTCAAATAATGCCCCTTCACACCAGTTTTATTTTAAAAATTTACAAATAGTTTTTTAATTATTTATTAACAATTGTGTCAAAAATTGTGGAATTGTGGTAAAAAGTGGAAATTTTTTATATAATTTTGTTTACTTCATAAACAATCAGGTATGGCAACATTTATTGGTGAATTTATATGCAAACTTGATACAAAGGGGCGGATACTGTTACCTTCTGCACTTAAAAGGCAGATGAAGGATGACATACATGACAGATTTGTTATTAAGAAAGACATATTTGAAAAATGCCTCATATTATACCCTATAGAAGAGTGGGAGAAACAAAACAACAGGATTGAAAAGACAATAAACCCATATAACAGGGAGCATAACAAATTTGTCAGGGGTTTCTTTAAAAACACTTACGAATTGATACTGGATGCGAATAACAGGTTATTGATACCAAAAAGGTTATTAACTGAAATAGGGGCTGGCAAGGAATTAATGCTGGCCGGCCAGTCAGTGAAAATTGAGATCTGGCCTGCAGATGCATATAGTAAAGTTGAAAGCGGGGATTCGAATTTTGCTGCCCTGGCTGAAAAAATTATGGGCAGTACAAATTATGAATCAGATGAACATACATAGTGTAATAAAATAATGTATTATCACTATCCTGTTTTATTAAAAGAAAGTGTAAACGGACTAAATATTAAATCGTCAGGTATCTATGTTGATGCTACTTATGGCGGAGGGGGCCATTCAAGGGAAATTTTAGGAAGATTAAAGGAAGGGAAGCTTTTTGGGATTGATTGTGATGAAGATGCAGCAAAAAATATTATAAAGGACAGTCGCCTGGTCTTCATCACCGGGAATTTCAGGTTTTTAAAGAATTATTTGAGGTATTACAGGGTTAATAAGGTAGACGGTATTATTGCAGATTTGGGTGTGTCATCACATTTTTTTGACAGCATTGAAAGGGGATTTTCCTACAAAAACAACGCAGTACTTGATATGAGAATGAATCAAAAGTCAGGATTTATGGCAAAAGATTTATTAAATAACTATTCTGCTGAAAACCTTATTAGAGTGTTTCGAAATTATGGTGATTTGAAAAATGCTCCTTCCCTGGCCAAACTTATAATCGAATACAGGCAGGAAAGACAATTTGAAAAGAACGGGCAGCTGATAAAAGCTATTTCAAAACTCATTCCCGGAAATAAAGAAAACCAGTACCTGGCAAGGATCTTTCAGTCACTGAGAATTGAGGTTAACAACGAAATAGAAAATCTTAAAGAATTTTTGCTCCAGACAATTGACTTGATTACTAAGGGTGGCAGGCTGGCGGTTATTAGTTACCATTCTCTTGAAGACAGACTGGTAAAAAACTTCATCAGGTGGGGTAATTTCAACGAAGGTATTAGCAGGGACTTATACGGGAACTACAGCACCCCCTTCAGTGCCGTAAATAAAAGAGTTATTACTCCCGATTACAACGAAATAAAATATAACAGCAGGGCAAAAAGTGCAAAATTGAGAATTGCTGAAAAAAACTGATATATGAGCAGCAGAGACAACATAGAATTTATCGATCAGGACCAGGAACATAATGAGATAAAGGGATTTTCATTAAGAAGCATTTTTAGCGGCAGCATTTTAACCCAGGCCGGTGTTGTCAGGCAATTCCCGTATATTCTCTTTTTGACACTATTGGCATTATTTTATATTGGCAACAGGTTTCATGCAGAGAGGCTGGTCAGAAAGCTTGGCAAGCTTCAGATTGAAGTTAAGGACCTCTGTTCCGAACAAATTACTACGGCTTCTGAGCTTATGAATATAAGTCGCCCGTCCGAGGTCATAAAACTGGTGGAGGAAAAGAATATTGGCCTTGAATTGCCTGAAACACCGCCAAAAAAACTTACAAAAAAAAGGAAGAGGTAATAATGTCATTAAAAAAAGACATATTATGGAGGGCCGGCATAGTTTACCTGGGTATACTGTTCTTTGGCTTCTGGATTGCAGGTAAGATCATTTATCTGCAAACCGTCGAAAAAGCCAAATGGACAGAAAAAGCCAGGAACGCAACTTTAAAGAACGTCATCATCCCATCAAACAGGGGCAATATCCTGGCTGATGACGGACGGCTGCTGGCAACATCAATTCCTCTGTACGAAGTGAGGATGGACCTTAAAGCAGGTGCCCTCACAGATAAAGTGTTTTACGGTAAAGTAGATTCTCTTGCCCTTTGCCTCGCAGATCTGTTCAAAGATAAATCCCGTGAACAATACAAACAGGAACTTATTTCGGCCAGAAAAAAAGGAAAAAGATACCACCTCATAAAAAAGCAGGTCAACTATATCCAGCTGAAGGAGTTAAAATCATTTCCAATATTCAGGAGAGGCAGATACAAGGGCGGCTTGATTTACCTGCAGGAAAACAAAAGGATCAGACCTCATAATGAACTCGCTGCCAGGTCCATCGGGTATACCACGAAAGGTAACAGGGGAAATATTGTCGGGATAGAGGGAGCCTATGACCAGCAATTATCGGGCATTGAAGGCATAAAGCTAAAACAGAAAATATCAGATAATGTGTGGATACCTGTCAGTAACAGGAATGAGATTGAACCAAAGGACGGTATGGATGTCGTCACTACAATTAATATTAATTTCCAGGATTTTGCTGAGAAAGCTCTTTTAAAACAATTAATTAAGCAGGATGCCCATCATGGTACCGTTGTCCTTATGGAAGTGAAGACCGGCGAAATTAAAGCAATAGTCAACCTGGGCAAGGATAAAAATTCTCATTACAGGGAACTTCTGAATTACGCCGTCGGGGAAAGCAGCGAACCGGGATCCACATTTAAGCTCCCCGTGATAATGGCTGCACTGGAAGACGGGTATATTAACCTTGACGATACTATAGATACAGGACACGGGATTTTTAAGTGCTATGATAAAATCATCAGGGATGAGAGCTATCCGCAGGGTGGCTATGGTAAACTGACCGTCCAGAGAGCATTTGAGCTGTCATCAAATGTGGGAGTGGCAAAACTAATTACAGAAGCCTATAAAAACCGCCCTCATCATTTTGTCGACAGGTTATACAGCATGAACCTGAATGACAAACTTGATATCGACATAAGAGGAGAAGGAACGCCGCTCATAAAATATCCGGGCGACAGGCTGTGGTCGGGCATATCACTGGCAATGATGTCCCATGGCTATGAAATAAAGCTAACACCCTTGCAAACACTTACTTTCTATAATGCCGTGGCAAATAATGGCAAAATGGTTAAGCCCAGGTTTGTCAAAGAACTTCAGTACCATGGAAAAACAATTTCAACATTTGAAACAGAAGTAATAAACCCATCCATATGTTCAAAATCCACGCTTAAGAAAGCAAAAAAATTGCTTGAAGGTGTTGTCGAAAACGGAACTGCCCGAAACCTCAAAAACCCGTATTTCAAAATCGCCGGAAAGACCGGCACCAACCAGATCTATAATGTAAAATATGGTTACAGATCAGACTCTATTGTTAGCTACCAGGCATCATTTGTCGGTTACTTCCCTGCCGATAATCCCAAATATTCATGTATTGTTGTAGTTAACTCACCCTCAAAGAATGTTTATTACGGACACCAGGTGGCCGGACCGGTTTTTCTTGAATTAGCAAAAAGAATATATGCCCTGGAACTTAAAGATGAAAATGCCAATTCTAATAATAAGATTATTGCAGATTTACCATATTCAAAAAATGGAAACCGCAATGAACTGAAACAGGTATTCAGGGAGTTAAACATAAAAGTCAGTGACATAAATGCACATAGCGACTGGGTAATTACGACAAGGAAAGAAGATCATATTGAATTCAATAACAGAAAGATTGTCCGGAACCTTGTACCTAATGTCATAGCCATGGGGGCAAAAGATGCAGTTTATTTGCTTGAAAATGCAGGCTTAAAGGTTGTCCTTAAAGGGAGAGGCAGTGTTAAAAGCCAGTCTATTCCCCCCGGGACAATAATAAATAAAGGACAGGAAATTATTCTTGAAATGAGTTATATATAACTGGTAATTGAAGAAACTGGCGGACATATTAAAAAATATTGAAGTTCAGGAGCTGAGAGGCCCCGGTGATATCACTGTCAGTGATTTATCCTTTGATTCCAGGCAAATTAAGAAGGGGCAACTGTTTATTGCCGTTAAAGGCACTGCAGCAGACGGGCATAAATATATACAGCCCGCAATTGAAAAAGGCGCCAAAGCAGTATTATGCGAGACAATACCTGAAAAATCATACGGGAATGTCACATTCATCAGGGTTAATGATCCGGCAAAAGCCCTTGGCATAATGGCTTCAAATTTTTATGACAACCCGTCGCGTAAATTAACCCTCACAGGTATTACAGGCACCAACGGCAAAACAACTATAGCTACATTACTTTATAAACTCTTTCAGAAACTGGGGTACAAAGCCGGATTAATGTCAACAGTGAGAAATTATGTAAGTGATAAAGCAATTGAGGCTACCCACACAACACCCGACGCTATCCAGATAAACAGGCTGCTTAAAGAGATGGTCGATGCAAATTGTAAATATGCCTTTATGGAAGTCAGCTCCCATTCAGTCGTGCAGGAAAGAATAAGCGGACTTGCTTTTAGCGGGGGAATATTTACTAACCTTACACATGACCATCTTGACTATCATAAAACATTCACCGAATACCTCAGGGCTAAAAAATCATTCTTTGACAGGCTCCAGCCCGGCTCATTTGCGTTGATTAACGCGGATGACAGGAATGGCAAAGTAATGGTACAGAATACAAACGCCAGTAAAATATTCTATGGAATAAAAACCCCTGCAGAATTTAAAGCCAGGATAATAGAAAGCCATTTCGACGGTATGCTCCTGAGTATTGACCAGGTTGAGGTATGGACAAAACTTATTGGGGAATTTAATGCATATAATATATTGTCAGTTTATGCATGTGCAAGATTATTAAACCAGTCCAGGGATGATATATTGAAAATACTAAGTACGCTAACGGTTGTGGAAGGAAGATTTGAACACCTAAAATCAAATAATGGCGTGACAGCCATAGTAGATTATGCGCATACACCCGATGCAGTGCTAAATGTTCTTAAAACAATAAACCAGATTAGAAGCGGCAATGAACAACTTATTACAGTAATAGGCGCTGGGGGAAACAGGGATAAGGGCAAGCGTCCCAAAATGGCAAAAATAGCAGTTGAAAACAGCAACAAGACAATACTGACATCAGATAATCCCAGGAATGAAAAGCCGGAAGACATAATTAACGATATGTATGCAGGAGTGGCTGCTAATTATAAAAAAAATGTCTCGGTTATTGTTGACAGAAGAGAAGCTATAAAAACTGCATGTATGATCGCCAATAGCGGAGATATCATCCTGGTGGCAGGTAAAGGACATGAAAATTACCAGGAGATAAAAGGCAAAAGATATCATTTTAATGATAAAGAAATCATAGCAGAGCAATTTATGTTGAATAATATGAATTTACAATAAGCAAATAAAATAATGCTATACTATTTGTTTGCATATCTCGAAAAGCTCGATTTCCCCGGAGCCGGGGTGTTTGAATATATATCATTCAGATCGGCAATGGCCGTATTAACGTCACTCATCATTTCTTTAATATTTGGTAAAAAAATAATTAATATCCTCAGAAAAAAACAAATAGGCGAGCCCGTGCGAAACCTGGGATTAAAAGGCCAAATACAGAAGAAAGGCACCCCGACAATGGGCGGACTGATAATACTGGCCTCCATTTTAATTCCTGTTCTGCTGTTTGGAAACCTTAAGAATATATATATCATTTTAATACTAATAACTACAATATGGCTGGGACTGGTGGGTTTCATCGATGACTATATCAAAGTCTACAGGAAAAACAAGAAGGGACTGAGAGGAAAATTCAAAATAGCCGGACAAATAATATTGGGACTGATAGTCGGACTTACGCTTCACTTCAATGATGATATAGTCGTACGCGAAAAGGTGTTGAATGAAAATGGATTGCCTGTAATGAAAATTATTGAGGGTGAAAATAAAACCCCTGATAAAAATGCATACGTCACACGTGATGTTAAATCGACAAAAGTAAATATCCCTTTCTTTAAAAACAACGAATTTGATTACGCTATGTTAATTGGTTTTTTAGGGGATAAGGCAAAAGACTGGGCATGGATAGTAGCAACCATCATGATAATACTCATAGTAATAGCCGTATCAAATGGGGCTAATCTCACGGATGGTTTGGACGGACTGGCATCAGGGACATCTGCTGTAATCGGACTCACCCTGGGAATACTGGCCTATGTCTCGGGTAACATGATAATTGCCGATTATTTAAATATTATGTATATCCCTCACAGCGGAGAACTGGTGATTTATATGAGTGCCTTTATCGGTGCACTCATAGGTTTCATGTGGTATAACTCTTTTCCCGCCCAGGTTTTTATGGGAGATACAGGAAGCATCGCGATAGGCGGGATAATTGCCGTATATGCAATTCTCATCAGGAAAGAGTTGCTCATTCCTATTTTATGCGGTGTGTTCTTTATAGAGAGCCTTTCGGTTCTAATACAGGTGAGCTATTTCAAATTCACGAAAAAAAGATATGGTGAAGGCAAAAGGATACTGTTAATGGCTCCCCTGCATCATCATTACCAGAAACTTAATTATCCCGAGCCAAAAATTGTTATCAGGTTCTGGATTGTAAGCATACTACTAGCTGTAATTACAATTGTGACATTAAAAATAAGATAATTAATGGATCAAAGAATTGTAATACTTGGGGCCGGAGAAAGTGGAACAGGCGCAGCCGTTCTATCCAAGAAACAGGGGTATGATACCTTTGTCTCTGATTCCGGCAAAATCAAAACTTACTATAAAGAAATTCTGTTTAACTATGAGATAGACTGGGAGGAGGAGAAGCATACGGAAAGGCTGGTACTGGGTGCCGATGAAATAATTAAAAGTCCGGGTATCTCTGAAAAATCTGAGATTGTCCAGCTCATCAGAAAGAAAGATATAAGAATAATCTCGGAAATAGAATTCGCCGGCCGCTTTACTGATGCAAAAAAGATCTGCATCACAGGCAGCAACGGTAAGACAACTACCACTTCCCTGCTTCATCATATGATGAAAAAGGCAGGGCTGAACGTCGGACTGGCAGGCAATATTGGAAAGAGCTTTGCAATGTCCGTGGCCGAAGATTATTATGATTATTACGTGCTTGAAATAAGCAGTTTCCAGCTTGACGGCATGTTTGAATTTAAGCCCGATATCGCAATACTCCTTAATATTACCCCTGATCACCTTGACAGGTACGATTATAATCTTCAGAAATATATAGACTCGAAATTTAAGCTTACACAGAATCTGTCTGAAGATGAATATTTTATTTATTGCTCAGATGATGAAATAACTATCAGGGAACTGGAAAAAATTGTGATCAGGGCAAAGCAGCTTGGTTTTACATTAAAAAATAAAAAACAGCAGGGCGCCTATCTGAAAAATAATTCAATAAATTTTGAAGTTGAAGAAAACCACTTTGAAGTTTCTGTTGCTGACCTTTCATTAAAAGGAAAACATAATATTTATAATTCAATGGCTGCCGGACTTGCGGGCAGCGTGTTGCACCTGAGGAAGGACAATATAAGGGACAGCCTGATGGATTTCACAGGTGTGGAACACCGGATGGAGAGGGTTATCAAAGTCCATGGCATAGAATTTATTAACGATTCAAAAGCAACAAATGTAAACTCTACATGGTACGCTCTTGAATGTGTTGCTAATCCGGTTATATGGATTGCCGGTGGCGTGGACAAAGGAAATGATTATTCCGAACTTGAAGAGCTGGTAAAGGAAAAAGTGAAAGCTATAATCTGCATGGGCCTTGATAATTCCAAAATTCATAAGGCCTTTGATAAAATAGTAAGTAATATCATTGATGTCAGGTCAATGCAGGAAGCCGTACAAACGGCCTACTTCCTGGGCAAGGACGGTGATGCTGTATTATTGTCACCTGCCTGCGCCAGTTTTGACTTGTTTGAAAATTATGAAGACAGGGGCTGGCAGTTTAAAAAATGTGTTAAAGAACTGTGATTAAGCTGTAACGATAAACAATATAATAATTCGCAAATGGCAAGTGAATTCAGGAAATATTTCAAAGGTGATGCAATAATATGGACGGTAATATTAGCATTATCCATTTTTTCATTGCTCGCTGTTTATAGCTCGACAGGATCGCTTGCATATAAATACCAGGGTGGCGATACCAGCTACTACGTTATAAAACATGCTATATTGCTGATATTCGGACTCGTAATAATATTTCTCACTCATAAGATTCATTACAAATATTTTTCGCGGCTGTCCCAGCTTATGCTGGTCATTGCTGTCATCCTGCTTATACTGACACTTATTATAGGAATAACAATTAACGAAGCCACCCGCTGGTTAGTTATACCGGTAATCGGACTTACATTCCAGACATCCGACTTTGCCAAGCTCGCATTAATGATGTACCTGGCAAGAATGCTGTCAATTAAACAAATCAACATAAAAGACTATTACGGGGCATTTCTTCCAATATTAATACCCGTTTTGGTTATATGCATGCTTATTCTGCCTGCCAACCTGTCCACAGCAGTTATACTATTCGCTGCATCTTTTATTCTGATGTTTATCGGCAGAATAAATTTCCGGTATTTATTCATTTTTAGCATTATTGCCGCTGCCATAATTGGCATATTCGTGGTAATAGCACTTTCAAATGATTGGGAAGGCAGGATCGGAACGTGGAGAAACAGAATAGAAAGCTTTGTCGATAAAGATAGTGATCAGACCTATCAGATAGACCAGTCAAAAATAGCTATCGTATCAGGAGGATTTATAAAAGTGAGACCGGGCAAAAGTGTTCAAAGAAACTTCCTGCCCCTGCCCTACTCCGACTTCATATATGCAATAATTATAGAAGAATACGGACTGGCAGGCGGAATAATTGTAATGTTTTTATACCTGTATTTACTTTTTAGAGCCGGTGTAATAATTAAGAAAAGTTCAAGGACATTCCCGGCATTCCTGGCTATGGGACTTACAATCCTGATAGTTATACAGGCTATGGTGAATATGGCCGTGGCAGTAAATATTTTGCCGGTCACAGGCCAGCCTTTGCCAATGATAAGTATGGGCGGTACATCTTTGATATTTACCTGTATCGCATTTGGAATAATACTAAGTGTAAGCAGAGAAACCAATAAACAGGTTGCAGCAACTTATGAAGAAGCAAATAGTGACAAAGAAAATATTAATTAGCGGCGGTGGAACAGGGGGACATGTATATCCTGCAATTGCAATTGCAAATGAAATAAAAAAAAGAGATGATAATATTGATATACTATTTGTCGGAGCTAAAGGGAGAATGGAGATTGAGAAAGTGCCTGACGCAGGATATAAAATCGTGGCATTGCCCGTTTCCGGTTTGCAGCGAAGATTTACAATAAAAAATGTTGCTGTCTTTTTTAAACTATTAATAAGCATGGTAAAAGCCAGAAAAATAATAAAAGATTATAAACCCGACCTTGTAGTTGGCGTTGGTGGCTTTGCCAGTGGTCCTGTGCTCAGGATTGCCTCCTGTATGGCTATACCGACATTAATACAGGAACAGAATTCCCACGCAGGTATTACTAACAGGATCCTGGGGAAAAAAGCCAATACAATTTGTGTTGCCTATGAAGGTATGGATAAATATTTTCCGAAAGACAGAATCGTATTAACAGGAAATCCGGTAAGGGAAGAAGTACTTAATGTAAAAATGAAAACCAGTGATGCTTTAAAATATTTTAATATTTCCGGAAATAAAAAAGTAATGCTTATAATGGGTGGCAGCCTTGGTGCACGGACAATTAATGAAAGCGTTTTAAAAAATATTGATCTGATCAGGGAATCGGGTATAGATCTGATCTGGCAGACCGGCAGACTTTACTTTGAATCTATTCAAAAAAGCCTTGCAGACAGAAAAATAACAGGCATAAAAACAGTAGAATTTATTGCCAGGATGGATTATGCCTATTCAGTAGCTGACGTTATAATATCAAGAGCCGGTGCCAGTACAATTTCTGAGCTCTGCGTGGCCGGTAAACCGTCAATCCTTGTACCTTCTCCGAATGTTGCAGAAGACCACCAGACCAAAAATGCCATAGCCCTGGTTCGCAGTAATGCTGCACTTATGATCAAAGATTCAGAGGCAGAAAAAAGACTAATACCTGAAGCTATTCAACTAATAAATAATTACAGGCTTATTGAAACTTTAAGCATGAACATTAAAAAACTGGGAATAAAAAATTCTGCGGAACGTATAGTGAATGAAATATATAAATTGTTAAACTAAAACCGGTGGATTTTAAAAATATAAAGAGGGTTTACTTTTTAGGTATCGGAGGCATAGGCATGAGTGCCCTGGCAAGGTACTTTAAAGCCACAGGCAAAGATGTTGCCGGTTTTGACCGTTTACAAACACGCCTCACCCGGGAGCTGATAAATTCAGGCATAAACATCCACTTTAAAGACGATATAGAACTTATTCCTGCAACTTACCTGAAAAAGGAGGATACACTGGTTATTATTACCCCGGCAATACCGGCTGATCATAAAGAACTGTCGTTCTTCAGAAAAAACAATTTCAAATTGTTCAAGAGATCGGAAATTCTGGGTTCTATAGCAGCACAGAAATACAATATTGCTGTCTCAGGAACCCACGGTAAAACAACTGTTTCCACCATGATCGCCCATATACTTAACCAGTCACAGTCAGGTTGCAGTGCTTTCCTGGGCGGTATCTCAAAAAACTTCAACAGTAACCTTATTTATAATGAAAAAAGTGATTATATAATTACGGAAGCTGATGAGTTTGACAGATCTTTTCTGAGGCTGTATCCTCATTTTACTGTGATTACTGCTATTGACGCTGACCATCTTGATATTTACGGCTCAAAAGATGAGCTCATCAGAGCCTTCAACCAGTTTGCGAATCAGACCAGAAAAGGAGGTAAAATATTAGTTAAGAAAGGATTAAAACTTGACTTAAAGTATGATTATGACAATTATACTTACACATTGACAGATAAAGCTGACTTTCATGCAAGGAACATTACACTGAATAAAGGCACCTATAGCTTCGATGTTGTAGCTCCCACTGCCATAATGAAGAATATGAGCCTTAATCATCCCGGAATAGTAAATGTGGAAAACGCAGTAGCTGCTACTGCCGTATCGCACCTGATTGGAATAGACCAGGAAACTATTATAAATGCACTAAAGACATTTAATGGTATAACGAGACGTTTTGATTTTGTAATAAAAACAAAAGAACTCGTTTATATTGATGATTACGCGCACCATCCAAGAGAATTAACCGCAGTTATTGATTCTGTAAAGAAACTGTACCCCGGCAAAAAAGTTACAGGCATATTTCAGCCCCATCTTTACTCCCGTACACGCGATTTTGCAGATGAGTTTGCTGAAAGCCTGAATATGCTGGATGACCTTATTCTGCTGGATATCTACCCGGCAAGAGAATTACCAATAAAAAATGTTACATCAAAAATTATTTATGACAAGGTCAGACTGCCGGATAAGAAATTGTGCAGCAAAAATGATCTCCTGGACGTACTAAAAAACAGGAAGCTTGAAGTCCTGTTAACCCTCGGAGCAGGTGACATCGATCAATATGTAGAGCCAATAAAGAATATGATTGCTGATAATATGAAAAAAAATAACAGATGAAAAAGTTCAGGTTCATACTTATTTGGGTCCCAATCTTTATTTACCTTATTATAATCTCGGGATTCATTTCTGAAAGCGAGGAGGACCTGCTTTGTAATGATATAAAAATTAAAATCCTGGACAGCACAGATGTCAAATTTATAAATAAGGGTGATATTCTTGATCTTTTAGCACAAGACAACAGGAAGATACTCGGTTACCCTGCAAATTTAATAGACCTCAGGGAACTGGAGCTTTTCCTGATGAGCCACCAGGCTATAAAGAATTCCGAATTATATTTTACGGAAAAGGGTAAACTCAATATTGAAATTACCCAGCATAAACCCCTGGTGAGAATAATTAACAGCATGAATAAGGGTTATTATATAGCTGAAGACGGAAATATAATGCCTTTGTCAAAGTACTTCAGCCCCTATGTCATGGTAGTCAGCGGGCATATTCACGAACCCTTTGATATTGAAAAAACCAATAACATCATGGATATTGATGTTAAAAATGTTAATAAAAAAGAAAAAATAATATATGATATATACCGGCTGGCCGAATATATTAACAAGGATGATTTTTGGCGTTCCCAGATTGTCCAGATATATGTTAATGAAAAGTATGAATTTGAGCTAATACCCAGAGTCGGACCGCACATCATCGAATTTGGAGACATCGGGTATTTTGAAGAAAAGTTAGAAAAACTCAGAACATTTTATCTGGAAGGACTAAATAAAACCGGCTGGAATAAATATTCTTTTTTAAACCTGAAATTTAAAAATCAAATTGTCTGTATAAAATAATAATACTATGAGTCAGAAAAATAATTTTGTAGCTGCCGTAGATATTGGGACAACTAAAATTGTAACAATTATCGGAAGAAAAAATGATAATGGCAAACTGGAAATCCTGGGAATGAGCAAAACGCCGTCTAAGGGCGTAAAAAGAGGTGTTGTGCTCAATATCGAAGAGACGGTAAATTCAATCCGCACTACCGTTGATGAAGTGCAAAGTCAGACAGGAATAACACTTTCGGATGTCTTCGTGGGAATTGCCGGCCAGCATATTAAAAGTGTTATAAGCAGAGGCTATATTAACAGGGACTCCTACGAAAAAAGAATAACAAAAGAAGACAAGAACAGGCTTATTGCTGAAATGTACAATATCCCCGTAGACGTCGGGGATGAGATTATTCATGTTCTGCCGCAGAACTATATTGTAGACAACGAGACAGGTGTTAAAAATCCTGTGGGCATGTCGGGTAAAAGACTCGAGGCTAATTTCCATATAGTAATCGGACAGATATCCTCGGCAAAGAACATTAAAAATTGCGTGGAAAGCGTCGGTTTAAACGTTATCCAGCTTATACTGGAACCCCTGGCGTCTTCTACAGCCGTACTGACAGACGATGAGAAAGAAGCCGGCGTAGCACTCGTCGACATCGGCGGAGGTACTACCGACATTGCCGTTTATTACGACGATGTCATAAGGCATACGGCTGTCATACCTTTTGGAGGAAACGTGGTTACCAA
Source organism: uncultured Bacteroidales bacterium (assembly GCA_964580815.1). Classification (GTDB taxonomy): domain Bacteria; phylum Bacteroidota; class Bacteroidia; order Bacteroidales; family UBA10428. Next base: position 7,496 of record CAZOLY010000014.1, on the reverse strand, counting down.
AGATATTAAAGAAGGTTGCTCAATTCTCAGCCGCCAGGCCGAAGCTTTAAAGATCCAGTTTGGGTCTGCCCTCGGAGACCTGGCACAGGAAGATAAGGTAGTTACTATTCCCGGAATAAGCGGCAGGGACCCTAAGGAAATTTCATTTAAAAGCCTTGCTTATATTATACAATCAAGAATGGAGGAAATTATTGATGCGGTATTGTTTGAAATTGAAAACTCCGATTGTATGGAAAAACTCAGCGCCGGTATAGTATTAACCGGAGGGGGGTCGCTCCTCAGATATTTACCCCAGCTGGTAAATTACAGGTCAGGAATGGATGTTCGCATAGGTTACCCCAATATTTCCGTTGCCAGTGATACACATAAGGAAATTGTTCAGCCAATGTATTCTACAAGCATAGGCCTGTTGCTTAAAGGCTATGAAATTCTCGAAAATAAAAAGACAGAACATGCTGAGGTAACTTCAGACGCCGGGAAGAACGACAAAGAAAAAACCAAAAAAGATACCAGAATATCCAGATTTATAAAAAATCTTAGCGACATATTTGTCGAAGAAAATGATACTAAAATGTAAATATGTTTTGAGGTAAAAAACAATAAATCTTTAAACCATGGATGATTTAATGAACTTCGAAATTCAGGCAAACAGGACATCAATAATAAAAGTGATTGGAGTAGGGGGAGGCGGCGGCAACGCTGTAAACCACATGTTCAGACAGGGCATTAAAGATGTGGATTTTTGTATTTGCAATACGGACGCCCAGGCTCTCCTTAACAGTCCTGTTCCCATAAAAATACAGCTGGGGAAATCACTTACTGAAGGACGCGGTGCAGGAAATAAACCCGAACTTGGGCGCCAGGCCGCTATAGAAAATATTGACGATGTGAACGAAATCCTGGCTAATAATACGAAAATGGTATTTATAACGGCAGGAATGGGAGGCGGCACCGGCACAGGCGCTGCACCTGTAATAGCAAAAGCAGCTAAAGATCTGAATATACTTACTGTAGCTATTGTCACCATTCCTTTCAGAAATGAGGGCCAGCGCCGCATAAACCAGGCACTGGAAGGAATTGCAGAGATTGAAAAATATGTCGACTCCCTGCTGGTTATTAATAATGAAAAAATCCGTGAAATTTATGGCGACCTCAAAGTATCTGAGGCCTTTGCCAAGGCTGATGATATACTGTCTATAGCAGCAAAAGGGATAGCCGAAATAATCACTGTCCACGGTAGCATTAATGTTGATTTTGCTGATGTCGAAACGGTCATGAAAGACAGTGGGGTAGCAATAATGGGATCTGCAAAGGCCGGTGGTGAAGGCCGCGCAATTCAAGCTGCAAAAGATGCGTTGAACTCCCCCCTTCTTAATGATAATAACATTAAAGGTGCCCGAAATGTTTTAATAAATATTACTTCAGGCAGTGAGGAAGTAACTATGGATGAGATTGAACAGATTAAAGATTATGTCCAGGAAATTGCCGGATCAGAAGCCGATTTAATATGGGGAAACAGTATTGATGATTCACTCGGATTAAACCTGAACATTACCATTATCGCCACCGGTTTCGGCACAAACAGCATTCCCGATGTTTATGTTAAACAAAAACATCTTGATAAAGTGCCATTAAGTGATAATGAAATAAAAAGTAATGCCGGGGATACCATGTTTGAAGTAAATGACATGCCGCAGACTGACAAAAAGCAGGATAATCTGTTTGTTGCACAGAGAATAATTGAATTCGACATAAATGAAGAAGAAAAGTTAAAGGATGCAGCATCCAGGTTTCATAAACCCGTGGATCCCAATAAAGCATCATTAAGAGTGAAAAACATAAAAAAGATGCAGGAAGAACTTAAAGAACTCCGCTACAGAAAACCCGAGAATAACAATTATATTGAAGAGCTGGAGGACGAACCTGCATATAAAAGGAGGAAAATCAAGTTAAAAAATATTAAACATTCGGAAGAATCCAGAATATCACGATATTCGCTATCTGATGATAAAGATTCAAATGTCAAACTTAAAAAAGACAACTCATATCTGCATGATAATGTTGACTGATTAATTAATATCATCTAAATCTTTAATAATGAGCTTATTTGAAAAAGTATCCGAAGATCTTAAGGCTGCTATGCTGGCCAGGGAAAAAGATAAGCTTGAAGCTCTCAGGGCAATAAAAACAGCTTTTGTTCATGCTAAATCGGAAAAAGGGGCTTCCGGACAGTTAACAGGCGAAGCGGAATTACAAATCATACAGAGACTGATAAAACAGAGAAAGGAATCAGCGGAAATTTACATGTCACAGGGAAGAGAGGATTTGTATAATAATGAGATATTGGAAATAAAGGTTATCGAACAATATCTGCCTGCCCAGCTTGATGAAAATGAATTGACAATAAGGTTAAAGGAAATAGTAAAAAGGGTGAATGCCTCCTCACTTAAAGATATGGGCAAAGTAATGAGCACAGCGACAAAAGAACTTGCAGGCAAGGCTGATAATAAAACAATTTCAGAGATCGCCAGGAAGATCCTGGCTGATTAATATAGTTGCCAGCATACCTCCGAATATAAATTAAAAGAATTTTGTCCTGAGATCCTTAATCTTTGCCATTTCTTTTAATACTTCATATGCCGAATAGTAAACACGTGTAATGTAATTTCTTTCCATAAACTGCATTTCCCTTCTCACATCGGCATAAACAGGCTCGGGTGCATCATTAACATCCGTTACGGTAATAATATATACCCCACTGTTCCCCGTAATTGGATCAGAGAGTGTACCGGCATCAAGAACTAATGCTGTTGAAATAACATTTGGCTCAATTCCTGCTGCTCCAATGGAACGGGAAGTAAATCTTATGTTCGTGGCTGTCTGCACTTCAGTATTTAATTCAGATGCCAGCTCTTCCAGTGATTTGATATCATTTAGCTTTCCAGAGAGACTTTTAATTATAAATTCCGCTTTCTTTTCCTTCTTCACCTCTATCTCTATTTCGGCTCTTACATCTTCGACAGGGGCATGCCCCTTCAGCCTGACTTTATCAATAGCAGCAATAACCAGCTTGTCGCCGAGTCTAAACACACCCGAAACAGCATGTTCGTCATTATCATAGGCCCATTTTACGAGTGCCCTTGGTGAATCGAGACCTGTAATATTTTTCTCAAGAGGATTCAGATTTTTAGCAAATCGTGGTACCAGATCCTGCTTTTCTATTGCTGCATTAAATTTGTCATAAGTATTATTCAATCCTGCAAACTCACTTGCATACATAAAATAACCCCTGTCTGTCTCTTCACTAACTCTTACTTTTTTTACAACAATCCCGATTTGTACTTTTTTAACCCTTGCCGATTGCTCCAGTATTTCAACAATGTGATATCCATAGGATGTTGCAATCATCTTAACATCCCCTATTTTACCAAAGAAACAGCTGTCACTCAGTGATTTTAAATATATCAGGTCACTCTCACTGAACCACCCCATATCACCACCTTCCTTCGCTGTGGCATCAACTGAATTTGTCATGGCCAGTTCAGCAAAATCTGCCCTCTTTTCGACAATCATATTTTTAAGGCTATCTGCTAATTTCAGGACCTGGACTGCATTACGCTGACTCCTTGGTAAAAATATCTGCCTTGCCCTTACCGAGTCAGGCAAATAATTTATTTCTGTCAGTCTTGCCAGCTTGTAAGACCCGTCTTCAAAGTAAGGCCCGCAAATAGTGCCTATCTTAGCATCGAATAACGAATCTCTCAATATTTCGGGAAGACTGTCATATGTATAATTTCTATAATCATATGGCAGGTCTGAATTATTTTCCACAAACAGTTTTATATCTTGTGCTTCTATAAACCTTGATTTTATTTCATTTATCTCTTTCTCGGCCGTATTATAATCATCTTCAGAAGGTACAACTTCAAAATATATATATCTTATATCTCTTGATGCATCTTGCTCAAAATCAGTTTTATGCTTTTTGTAATAATCTGTAATTTCTTTTTCTTTTATGGCAATAACTGAATCCGGAACCGTATTAAACCTCTGCACTACAAAATCAAAATTAACAGTCTTATTTGATTCATTCAACATTCTCTTTGCTTCGAGAGTTGTGGTATTCAATCCCTTACTAATCAAATTATCGTATTTAAGAAAAATAGTATATCTATGAATTTCATTCTCCAGGTAAATTCTGAACCTCTTTTCCTCAACATTATTATCTTCCTGTGTTTCCTGCAGGAACCTGAAAAGCTGGGACCTGTTTACCTGGCCTGTCTCACGGTCGGAAAAAAACTGCCTTATCAGAGGATGCGGATTTGAACCCTGAAACATATCAAACAGCTCGTCACTGGAAACCGCCAGTCCCAATTCTTTGTACTGCTTCTCCATTACAAAATCCTGTACCATCTTTTCCCATACATCAGTTCTTATATTATCCATAAACACTTCATTAAGATTATTCCTTCCCAGTGTAAACTTGTACACAGAAGCCATGTTATCGACCTTTTTCAAATAGTCCTTTTGGGGAATGGATTTGCCGGATATCTCCGCAATCTCGTACTGGGAATTTGAGAATAATGATCTCTTTGATTTTGAGCCGAATAAATCATTAAGGATAAAACCAAGTAAAGCAAAACCAATTATAATAGAAATTAATAATCCTGCACGATTTCGTAGTTTCTGTAATGTTGCCATAAATTTCCGGTTTTATATGATAAAAAAATTCAGGCTACGAATATAGTAATTTATACTTTCACAGAAATAATTATCTGCAATTAATCTGCACTTATTTATAATACTATTTCATATTAACGCTAGTCGCTATCAACAATTGTCATATGGACAATCTCAAGCCTCGTTTTGCTCACTTTCAATACTTTAAATCTAAAGTTATCAATAGTAAAACTTTCATTCATCTTGGGAATATTCTCGTAATGATAAAAAATAAAGCCGGCAAGTGTCTCATATTCCTCTGATTCTTTAATCTTCAACTTATATTTATAATTAATATAGTCGATCTCGAGACGTCCTGAAAAAATAAACTCCTTATCATTCAATTGTTTTTCTATAAGCTCAATAGTATCATGTTCGTCCACAATCTCCCCGAAAATCTCTTCAATAATATCTTCAATAGTAACCATACCTGAGATACCTCCAAACTCATCAACCACAGCAGCAATGCTTTTCTTTTCCTGAATAAGCTTCCTCAGGAGCTTATTCGCATTCATCGTTTCAGGAACATAAGATATATTTATCAGCCTTGATTTAATGTCGGAAAGACTTTTAAACAGTTCTTTTGATGTAATATATCCCAGGATATTATCAATAGTCTCATTATATATTAATATTTTGGATAAGCCAGTTTCAATAAATTTCTGTGTGAGCTCATCCACGGTGCTGTTTAACTCCATTGCCACTATTTCAGCACGAGGTATCATACAATCCCTTAATTTGACATTTGAAAATTCCAGTGCATTCTGGAAAAGCTTAATTTCATTCTCTTCCTGCACTTCTTCAGCGTATTCTTCACGGCTTTCACTAATAAGATGATAAAGATCAATCTTGCCGAAAACCTTGTTTTTATAATATTTATTGGAATGACTGTCACTAACGATCTTATCAATTATCAGGTTTATTATCCACATCGTGGACCTTGTTATCGGATACAACAATATGTAAAATAAGGCCACTGCAGAAGACATAAATCTCAATACCAGGTTAGGATTAATTCTTACAAGGGTCTTTGGAAGAAATTCCGCGGTTAGCAGTATGATTATTGCTGAAATAATTGTTTGTATTCCCAGAATTCCTATTGCCGAAGAAGTAATTTTGACAATCAGGGGTTCAAGAATTTTTGCCATAAAAGAACCATATACAACAAGGGCAATAGTATTGCCGACAAGCATCGTTGTTATGTATTGACCCGGATGGGCAGTTATGAGTGAGATAATCCTTGAAGACAGCAATCCTTGTTTCTTGTCGAGCTCAATTCTAAGCTTATTGGACGCTACAAACGCTATTTCCATTCCTGAGAAAAAGGCAGAAGATAAAAGACAAATAATAATAATGGTCATGTTGCTCATCAGTATAAAGTCCCTTTTATTTATTTTTCTGTGATTTTCTGGTATATCGGCGCAAGGAATACATTAAAAAGGCAACTAACGAAAGAATAAATAGCATATAACTCCGGCTCAGCCCCTCCTTAAAAGTCCGGTGGAAAGCAAGAACCAAACACGCCACTGCAATTAATAGCCATAAAATTTCAAATATATAACCGGTTCTATTGTTCATCACTTACATTTACTGTTCCTTTTGACCCCTTTAATTTCCATTTTGATAAATCTTCCTTTGCTTCAAAACCGTTCTCCCCGTAAAAAGTACCATCCTCATTAACTATTTTTGAAAATTTATCAGAATAAATAGTCCCAAGGTTCTGATCCCAGTATAGCTGTTCCGTATTCAACTGCTCACCCTTGACTACATTTCTTGCGACAACATCCTTCCTGATCTCCCAGAGCTCTTTTTTTTCATAATATATTGCATAATCAGACCGTATATAGGATTCAAATTTTTCATTATCATCATAAAAAATAACTTTTATGCCCTGGGGAAATTCAATATACGGTTCTTTTTCTTCCTCATATTTATTTAGCTCAGGAGTATATAATTTACCAATGAATTTGCCTGAATCACTATATGTTACTTCAACATTATACCCTGTCTGGTCAGGTAATTTTAACTCACTGGTCAGCTCATTGATCTTTTCTATATCATTTTCACATGATATAACAATAAATACTATTACAGCACCCGGAATAATATTTTTTAAAATGCTCATATGCCAGAATTATAATCAGAACCGCGCAACAGTTGTTTCATTTATCCATGATCCAACTCTGTAGCTGTCACCATCATGGATGCCACAGAAAAATGCATCTTCTTTGCTCGGGAAATATTTTGAATAAGTTAAAATCAGATTGTTCGCCTCACTTTCAATTCCCGGATCGACCTTTTTTGCTTCAAAGAACTTATCAACGGCAGCCCAGTATACTGCCTTTGGAATACATTCTCCCGCGAACTCATCTTTACTCTCGGCGTAAATCTGCCCTATCAGCAAGTAGGGTTCGCCCCAGTTATTATTCAGTTTTATCGCCTTTAGTGCGAGATTTTTGGCATTTTGAAAATCATTTAATTTGTAATTGCTCTTTGCCAGTCCTAAATAATATCCGGCCTTCCTTAAGCTGTCATTCTCAAGCATCACTGCCTGGTTGTAATATTTAATAGCTTCACGATACTTATCCTTTATAAAAGCCATAATAGCGATATTTTCGGCCGATTCGGCAGACGGGAGCGAATCATGAAGATTCTTTGAAGCCCTGAAAAACAATTCTGAATCGGTGCAATTACTTTGTTTTAGCACTGCTGTGATTACCTTAAGATTATCGACATCGTGAGGATTCTTGGCCATCCTCTCACTAAATACAGAAATT
>CAZOLY010000013.1:0-33584 GCA_964580815.1 uncultured Bacteroidales bacterium | reverse complement strand
CTTCACATTGCCAGTCAGACGGGACATTTATCAGATCCCAGCTCCTGTCATTAAATGAATTATCTGAAAATCTTTTCGGGGCTTTTTCAGGTGTATTTACCAGCTTGAACTTCCACTTGCCGTTTAATAATTTATAATAAGCTGATTGTGTGGGATCATCTGATTTGGCCTTTTCAGGGCTCTCATAAGGAATAAAGAAAGCATGCGGTTTTTCTTTATTAATACTTGTTATGAACTGGTTTTCCCATTCATTTTTATCGGGACTCTTACAGTTCATATTAACCAGCATTAATGTTGCTAATGCTGCACCAGTTATATACATTCTGTATTTACAGTTCATAATTATAAAAATATATAGAATTTATATTAATCGTAAAAACTAATCTTAAGTATAATAGAAGGCTTAAATTAAATAAAATTTTATAAACAAATTAATAAATCATGGAATTATGCCATAATACAGGAATCTCATTTTATTCTTTGATAATAGTATTGATCATGCTCATTGTTTTTGAGATGATTTTAAGTTCTATTGCGGATAATATGTCCATTCGCAGGCATCGGTATATTTATTTTCATCTTTATATCCGATTACACTTATTTTATTACGTCCCGGAACAAGCTTAATATTGTCCCATACTATCTTGTGAATATCAGATTCCATTTTTTTCCCGGAAATAAAAATTCCGTTAATATATAGCTCTGCTTCCTCAAGATTAGTATATACCCCGACTGATACACTATCTTCTTTCCGTTCAATATTTCGTCTTCCCGTTATGTATAGTACCGGTTCATCGGACCAGTTTGCCTTATAGAAATAGAAAGCATCTTTTTTTACTTTACGGTCATGTGTAACAAGTCCTTTGTGATTTATAAAGTCACGATCGCCACGCCTGACATTAGTCCAGCTAAAATCAAACATATTCCATATAAACTTGCACCATATATCCTGCCGGTCCTTTATTTCTGACCACACTTTTTCATGGTACATACACTGGTATTGTTCGGGAAAGAACCTGCCGTTTGTAGCATCAGGCCTGTCCGGATTTTCCTTCTGCTGGCTGATGCATCCTCCCGCTCCGTATTCACTCAGGCCGGCAATCAGGTCAGGATGCTCTCTATGAAGATTATTGTACCATTTTTCATAGTCGCCAAACTGTCCGTAATACCAGCCAAAATACCAGTTCCAGGCAGCAACATCTGTTATGTAATGCCTGTCATTCACCTGTGTATTGTCAGCCTGGGTAGTCAGGCGGCCGGGGTCCAGCTCCCTGGCAGTATTATGAAGGATTTTTAAATCTTCGGCCGGAATATCAATCTCATTATACATTCCCCAGAATAGTATTGAAGGATGATTATAGTTTTGTTTAATAAGTTCCGTTAACTGGTTTCTGCAATTTTCCATGTAATAAGGATTGTTTAACCTGTAAGCAGGGGTATTGGGAAATTCCGCCCAGACTACCAGTCCGTTCTCATCACAGAGGCTATACATCCTGTCTGCCTGCTGGTAGTGTGCCAGCCGCACGCCGTTAGCTCCCATTTCAAGAATCAGTTCCACATCCTTTTCATGATGTTTATCGGTTAATGCCGGGCCCAGTCCCTCCCACTCCTGGTGACGGCATACACCATATAAAGGATATGGCTGTCCGTTCAGTATCAGTCCCTTTTGCCTGTCTACCTCAAAATATCTTATTCCGAATTGCTGCTCCGCTTCATCGAGAATGTTCCCCTGCAAATCCTCAATTTGTACGTTCAGAGTATATAAATAAGGATCAGCCTTAGCATTCCAGAGATGAGGATTATCAATATGGAATTCCTGTACGCTTTTATATATTTGATTATCTGCAACTTTAATACCAGCCTTTTCCTGCGTAACAACATTTCCTTTACTGTCAATAATGCTGGTTTTTATAGCAGTCCCGATTGATTTACCGGGTACTTCCAGCAATACCCAGCCAAATTTCATGGAAGCATCAAGGCCGTATTCATTATATTCTATTTTCAACTGAAATTCTTCCCCTGCCTCCATCCTCGTCTCATAATATTTTTCAGTAGCTGCATGTGCGCCCCAGTGATCAATTACCTTTTCATTGTTAAGATAAAGCCGGGACCCGTCATCACTTTCGACTATAAACCTGTATATACCTGACTTTTCAGGGATAAAACGACCCGTCCACCTGATAGAAAAGCTGTCAGGCCTCATATCACTGAAGGGACTTCCCCTCATGAAATTAAAGTCTATGTATTCATCTATCCTTGTATGCGCCGGTCTTCCTGCAAAGTCAGTATTTGTATAATACTCTCCGAATAATCCTTTACCTTTTTTCCCGGCCGGTGGCAATAATTCCAGGGATCTGGTCATAATAACTTCCGTGCACTGATAATCAAGCAAGGTCTCCACGCTGACGGAGGCTTCCTTTTCAGATACATTTTTGCAGCTGACATATATTCCGCTTGATGCGTAGTCCAGTGGGGAAATACATAGCTCATCAGTAAAAAATATTGTTACAGGCCTGTAAATGCCCCCGAACAAAGGATATAAATATGTTCCCGAAGGAGCCACATCAGGCTGCATTGTGTTATCCACCTTTAAAGCTATAATATTATTTTTCCCCCTATTCAAATATGGTGTTATTTCAAAGCAAAAGGCCGAATAACCTCCTTTATGGCTGCCCAGGTATGTGCCGTTTATAAATACGTCTGCTACGAGGCAAACTCCTTCAAAACGGACAAAACACCTTGACTTTGAATTATCTGTTATTTTAAACTCACTACGGTACCACCCTACTCCCTGGTAACATTCGAATCCTTTGGTGAGAACATCTTCTGCATTCCAGGTATGCGGGATGGTAATATCTGCCCATGCCTGGCTATAAAATAAATCCGGACTCTCGGCCCGCGTGATATCACCTTTGTAAAATTTCCAGTTTACAAGTTGAAAACCGGTTCTGTTCTTTAAAAATTCCTGCCCATAAACTCCTATAAATACAGGGAAATAAACTACTAATAATAATACTGTTATTCTGTATTTCGCTAAAAATGAATCCTGTTTTATAGCATTCATAGAATAAAATTTCAGTTAATTAATTAAAACCAATGAATCTCATCAAAAATATTAATAAGAAAATTTAAAAACAATAACAGGGAAACAATATGAGAGATTTTCTTTCAGGCCACCTTTCTATAACGCCACACTGCAAGTCCCAGTATGATTATACCGTAAACAGATATTGCTGCGAACTCTTTGTATACTTCTTTAAATCCCGATCCTTTCAGGAGAATCATGCGTATAACACGCATAAAGTAGGCAAACGGATTCAGTAAATTCACTTTTTGTGCCCAGAAAGGCATGCTTTCTTCAGGAGTGAAAATTCCACTCATAAGAATAAATGTAATCATAAAAAAGAAGACCATGAACATAACCTGCTGCTGTGTATTGGCCATAGTAGAGATTAATAGTCCGATACCCAGCACCACAAGCATGAAAAGGCCCGCGAAGGAAAAAAGCAACAGGACGCTCCCTTCAACAGGTATGTGGAACAGAATTTTTCCCAGTGCCAATCCGAAACCGAGCTCAATAAGGGCAATGATCCAGAAAGGCACGAGTTTGCCTGTCAGCAGCTGGTATTTCATAATGGGAGTGACATTTATTTGCTCTATGGTACCTGCCTCCTTTTCCCTAACTATATTTAATGCAGTCAGGAACAGTCCGAGGATCGAAACAAGGATCACAAGTATGCCTGGCACCATATAAAACTTGAAATTCAGTTGCGGGTTATACCAGTATGCATAGTCGATCTGTATTTTTTTTATGCCCGCATTAATAAGCCTGTTGCCTCCCTTTTCTTTCAGTATTTCTTTATTGAACCGGGATAATACGGCAGACATATAGGCATTTGTCAATCCGGCTTTCATTCCGTTTATTGCATCTATTAAAATCTGAACATCGGCTCTATTCCTGGAATAGAGCATCTTCTCAAAATCAACGGGAATATGCAGAATTGCATCTGTTTCATTTTCAAGCATAGCTGATTTCGCATCCTCCATGGAAAACCCTGCATATTTAAGAACAAAGAAAGGAGAGCCGCTAAAAGCGGAGATTAATTTCCCTGATGTTTCCGAGAGGTCATTATCCACGACATACAATTCAATATGTTTCATTTCCATTGTTGCAGCATGTACAAGGATAATAAGCTGCACAACAGGAACAACGAACATGATGGGCAGCATAGTTTTATTCCTGAAGATCTGCAAAAATTCCTTATATAGTATGAATGCTATTGTTCTCATTATCAATATCTATAATTTTATTCCAGCCTTGCTTTGAATTTGACAACACTTAAAGTAATAAACAATAATGTCATTCCCAGGATTACAGATGTCTCCACCCAGATATGCATGAAGTCAGTACCTTTAAGCATGATATTCCTGATAATAACAATAAAGTACCTGGGTGGCACAATGTAACTTATCCACTGCAATATAACAGGCATATTCTCTATCGGAAAAATAAATCCGGATAGCAATATCGTCGGCAGCATTAGCGTAAATATTGAAATAAACATTGCAACCTGCTGGCTCTTGCTGAATGTTGATATTAATATGCCCAGTGATAATGCCAGGGTGATAAACAGGATGCTCTCGGCCAGCAGCAGGAAAATGCTGCCCCTCACCGGGAGTCCGAATACAAAATACCCCAGAAGTATAATTGTTATTGCATTGACGAATGATAAAAGGACGTAGGGTGTGACTTTCCCCAGGATAATGTGCAGTGGCTTTAAGGGTGATACAAGCAGGGTCTCCATCGTTCCAAACTCCTTTTCCCTGACAATGGAAATTGACGTCATCATTGCCGACACCAGCATGAGGATCATAGCCATTGTCCCGGGAACAAACATAAATGCACTTTTTAATTCGGGATTATACATCATTCTCACCTCTGGTATTATCTGCAGGGGCTGCTTCACCTGCCCGTTAATTTCCTTGATGTAATCTGCAATAATGGCCTGCGTATAATTAACAACTAGGCTTGCTGAATTGGGATCAGATGCATCAGCTATAAGCTGTATGTCAGCACTGCCATATTTCTCGAGTTTCCTGGCAAAGACCGGTTCAAATATTATAACCTCTTTAATCTTACCTGTTTTGAAGATCTTTTCAATATCCGCAGATTTATTAATATTTTCCTTAAGGATAAAAAAACCGGAGGATAATATCTTATTTGTTATTTCCATTGTCACCTCATCCTTTGAATTATCAAGAATGGCAACTTTCACATCCACTATCTCATTTCGTATCACATAGCCAAAAACAAGTATCATTATAACGGGCAGTCCGAATAATAAAAGCAAAGTGCGGAAATCGCGTATTATATGGAGAGATTCTTTCTTAACAAAACCGAAAAAATGTTTCATGTTGCTGGTGTTACATATTCAAAATCCTGTAAAGACCATCCAAATCAAGTTCATTAAAAGTTTTTATACATTTGTCAGCTATTTTTAGTTTGTGCTCCGGATATGTGGTTGCAATGCCAATGACCTTCATACCTGCATTTCTGGCAGATTCAATACCCTTAATTGTATCTTCAATTGCTACACAGCTCTTCGGCTCCCTTTTTATTGCCCGGGCTGTCTTCAAATATATTTCAGGATGAGGCTTTGAGTGATTAATCATTGCATCGTGGATGACTGCATCAAAATAAACTGTCAGTGAGGTCTCCCTCAATACGAATTCTACATTTGCCAGGGGGGCCGATGTAGCAATGGCAGTGGTTATATTATTATTTTTAAGGTCAATAAGCAGCCTTTCCAGTCCGTCAACAGCCTTTATTTCAGGCTTGTAAATTCTCCTGTATATTTCTTCCTTCTCTTCAGCCATGGATTTAATATCGTCATCGCTTAAATCACTGCCGAATAAATCATTCAATATTTCTTTGTTTGTACCTCCAAAGTGTCTGTAAAAATCACCGGCGTTTAAATGCTTGTTATGATTTTGCGCAAACAGCTTCCACGCCTTATTGTGGTATATGTGATTGTCAACAATCACGCCGTCCATATCAAATATAACGGAGAGATCAGATTTATTCCCGGATGAAAAGCTCATATCATTAATTAATTAGTTACGTGCAATTTTCAGAAAAACCTCATCCATATTTTTTGCTGAATATCTTTTCTTAAGGTTTTCAGGTGTGTCAAGGGCTTCAATTCTTCCCTCGGACATTATAGAGATCCTGTCACAATATTCTGCTTCATCCATATAGTGGGTTGTCACAAAAACAGTAATGCCGCTGGTTGCGGTATCGTATATAAGCTCCCAGAATTTTCTCCGTGTTATGGGGTCCACTCCTCCTGTGGGCTCATCAAGAAAGACCAGTTTAGGTTCATGAAATACAGCGACTGAAAATGCGAGTTTCTGTCTCCAGCCTGTGGGTATGTCTCTTACGAGCTTATTTGCTGACTCATGCATATCCAGCTTATCAATTAAAACATCTGTCTTCCCCTTTATTTGTGAATCAGATAATCCGTAAATGCCTGCATAGAACCTTATGTTCTCTCTGACAGTGAGATCTTCATACAGGGAAAATTTCTGGCTCATGTACCCTATATTGCTTTTTATTTTTTCGCGCTGCGTATAAACATTATATCCGGCAACTTCTATTTCTCCTGAAGTAGGATATGATAAACCTGAAAGTATCCTTATTGCTGTTGTCTTTCCCGCCCCGTTTGCGCCCAGAAATCCGAATATTTCTCCTTTGTACACCTCAAATGTAAGGTGGTCGTTTGCCACAAAACTGCCAAACTTCTTTACAAGTCCGTTTACCCTGATAATTACCTGCTTATTTGTCATATTTTCTCAAATACTTATCTGTTTATCCTGTTTTATCATAATTTTCAATTGCCGTTATAAAGCAATCCTCAATATTGGCATTAATGTCCAGTATTTCAATGTTATGATGTCCTCTTCCGGTAAGGAAATTATGAATTTCTCTTTTGTTAAATTTCTTTTCACTGTAATAATGAACATAATGGCCGAATAAATAAGCACTGCTATCTGCAGAATAGAGCCTTAAATCGCTCACCAGCTTATTTATGCTGCCGGTTCTTACTGCAAGCAATGGTTTACTGAAATGCTCTATGATCTTGCCGGGAATGTCAATTTCCAGTATTCTGCCATTATGCATAAGTGCAACGTAGTCGCACATTCCGGCCTCATTCATATAGGGAGTGGATACTATAATTGTCATTCCTTCTTTTTTAAGGGCCTTAAGAATATCCCAGAATTCATTTCTGGATACTGCATCAACTCCGGTTGTCGGCTCATCAAGCACAAGTATCTCAGGATTATGAATCAGGGCACATGAAAGAGCCAGTTTTTGTTTCATGCCGCCCGAAAGGTTCCTGGTCAGCCGTTTCCTGAAGGGTTCAATATGGGAATAGACATTTCTGATAAGGTGATAGTTTTCCTCTATTGACGTGCTGAATATAGTGGCATAGAATTTCAGGTTTTCTTCGACTGTCAGATCCTGGTAGAGAGAGAATCTGCCGGGCATATAGCCAATGAAGGTCCTTACTTTTTTATAGTGCTTTATAACATCCATTCCTTTTATTCGAACCATTCCCCTGTCAGGCAGAAGCAAGGTGGTAATAATTCTCAGAAGTGTGGTCTTGCCGGCTCCATCCGGACCTATCAAGCCGAAGAGGCATTGTTCAGGAATATTAATATTGATATCATATAAAGCCCTGGCATCTTTGAACGATTTGGAAATATTCAGAACCTCGAGGTAATTATGCATAATCATGTTTTAAAAGTTACCTGTTAAAATATACCTCACCGGGCATGCCTATTTTTATCATGCCATCATTATGCACCTGTATCTTGACGGCATATACCATATCAACCCTCTCCTCCTTTGTTTGTATGGTCCTGGGAGTAAATTCAACTTCCGAAGAAATCCAGCTTACTATACCGTTAAAATCTTTAGTGGTCTTTTTGCCCGTATCAATAGCAACTGTAACCGTATCCCCGATATTAACGTGAGCTAATTGAGAACCGTCAATATAGACCTTTAATTCCATGTCCCCGAGGCTGGATATTTTATAAACTGACTGTCCGGCCCCCACTATTTCGTTTTGCTCAACATATTTTTCAATAACGGTGCCGCTAAGCGGATTAATTATTTTGCACTTGCTAATCTGATTGTCAACCTGTTTGAGCTCACTTTTCAGAACTTCCAGTTCAGCCAGCGTGACAATGTTCTGGCGATTTACAGATTCAATATTAAGGTCCATAACATTCAGCCTGCCAATGATATCATCAATCTGTTTCTGAGTGGCAGCATTATCCTTAACAAGGTTTTCCAGCCTTTCTTTCTCCCTGACAAGATTTTTTTTCTCCTCCTCCTGGATTTTTATTTGTGACAAAATGTTATTGCTTTTTGCCCTGATCACTCTTTCCTGTGCAATGAGTTGTTCACGTTTTAATGAAAAGGATATGGTATCCACTATTCCGGCAAGCTCGCCTTTATCATAATGCTGCCCCTCCCTGATATCCAGGAATACCAATTCACCCTGGATTTGTGA
Organism: uncultured Bacteroidales bacterium; assembly: GCA_964580815.1. Classification (GTDB taxonomy): domain Bacteria; phylum Bacteroidota; class Bacteroidia; order Bacteroidales; family UBA10428. The sequence continues at coordinate 25,005 of CAZOLY010000013.1, read as the reverse complement.
TGCTACTGTTAACTCTGTGGACTGAAAATTTCCATATGCATCAGCAACATCATTTTTACCCTTGCAACCTGAATTTATGATTACGGGAATTAAAGAAATTACTATAATATATCCCGGGAGTTTGCAAATATTAGTAATTGTTGTCATTGTTAAATTTCTCCTTTTAAGGTTAAATAGTTGAATAAAGATCGTTGTAATAATATTATATTAGTTTCCAGCTGAAGTTTTGCCTGGACTTCAGCATTCATTTCAGTAAGAAAATCAGTAGATGTGATAATACCGTTCTGCAGTTGCGAAAATGAACTCTCCTTAATTTCAGATCTTAATTTCACTATTTGCCTGTCAAGTTCTGCAGACTTTTCATATTTTTTAATATTAGCCATTTCATTTTCAAGCTGGATATTCAGGTTTTTTTCAAATATTTCAATTTTAGTATTGATGATATCCTTTTGTGAGCCCAGAATTTTCTCCTTTCTTTTTGTCTCTCCCCAGTCGAAGAAATTCCATGTAAAACCAAGTCCGATTAAATAGTAGGTATCAAATTCATCATTCAGCATATTAAGTCCGGGTTTACCGTATCCTGCCTGAGAAAAAGCAAATAACCTGGGCCTGTTAAATGTTGCCAGTGACTTGCTGTTAATATCCATTTGCTTTTTCTGCAATTCAAACATTTCGAATTCAGGTCTTAGTCCCGTACTTTCATAAACGGGCCCCGCCTGTGGAAGTTCAAGATAAGCACCTGTGTCCAGTTTTAATCCGGTTAGTTCACCAAGGGATGTTACCATCGACTCCCTGCTGAGCTGCGCATCGAGAATTCTCTGCCTGAGTTTAAGGATCTCTGCCTGTAAAACACTCCTGTCAGAAGGCAGCAGTACACCGTTCTTTATTCCCGACTCAACGACAATTAACTTTTCATCTAATTCATTAAGCATCAGGTTCAATATTTCATGCTGTTTGTCGAGCAGCAATACTGAAAAGTAAACGCCTGTAATTCTTTGTTTCAGTGTATTTAGCTCGATCTCTATTTGCTGCAGATCGATTTCACAACTGTTACTTTCCAGTTTCCTGCCTGCCCTGCTTGTCCCTCCATCATATATTGACTGGTTTAATTCAAGATAAACCTTATATTGATCATGGGGCTGTGACGGCAGGTTCATGCCCGGGACAGATATCTCAGTAACATCTGACTGGTAGCTTGTCTGCCCGCCAAACGCAAGGGAAGGATACCAGTTAGTGTTTATGTTCCTAACCTTATTTATATAGGCATCTTCGATATACTCTTTCTGTCTGATAACAGGATAATTTTTAAGAGCGTACCCATAGCATTCAAAAATTGTTAAGGTATCTGACTGCTGGCTGAAACACCAGGTTGATAAGACTAATGATAAAACACCGGTAAAGAATTTCATTTTATTTTATTTTAATTGAATTGATAACAAACTTCGGTACTTCCTTCTTTCTCGATTCCAGGAATTGTTTATACTTGCTAGAGTCGTTTTGAAAGAACAATCTCTGAAGCAGCGGTCTTGCCAGAACCGGGAAAACACACAGTGATAGTATATTGATAATCAATTGCTCCGGATCTATATCTGTTATAGCTCCTTTGTTCTTTTGCTGATTAATTTGCTGAACATACTTCTCAGGGTTAATCCCGACCTGTTTTAAGAGTTCATAAAGCCTCTTCGGGTTACTGTTTATTTCGTGGAGAACAAACATGGGAATAAACTGGTTTTTCATTAATGCAGTCATGTATTGTTCGGTTAATAATTCAATTTTCTCAAATAACGGCTTATCTGAGTTCAGTGCGCTTTCAATTTTAGGAACAAACCTGAAAAATGCATATCTGAACACTGCGTCAAACAATTTCTCCTTGCTTCTGAAATAATAGTGAACCAGGGCTTTACTTATTTTAGCTTCATCTGCAATATGTTGCATGCGGGCCCCTGACATACCGTCTTTAATAAAGACTTTTCTTGCAGCTTTAATAATCTTATTTTCAGTATTTGTAGAGTATTTTTCGCGGTTCATCACATTTTTATTTATTAACTGATTATTTAAACCATTTGGTTAAACCAAATAGTCAAATATATTAATAATTTCAAATAAAATAAAATTTTATTGATTATTTGATTGTAAGTGCCTGTTACCCTCTCAGCAAACGCACCTGGTCATTAAGTGCAGCCATTTTTATTGCAGCCACAGCAGCCTCATCCCCTTTATTACCATATTTTCCTCCTGCCCTTTCTTTTGCCTGATTAATATTGTTGGTTGTAAGAACACAAAATATAAACGGAATGTTGTATTTGATATTAAGATTAGTGATGCCGTTTGTTACACTTTGACAAATATAATCAAAGTGGGGAGTTTCACCTTTAATTACGCATCCTATGCATATTATTGCATCAAATTCGCCGTATTCTGCCAGATACTGGGCTCCCAAAGTCAATTCAAAACTGCCGGGAACAGTTTTAATAAGAATATTTCCTTCTTTTACTCCGCACCTGATTAAAGTTCCGTATGCCCCATTATATAAAGCCTCTGTTATCTCACCGTTCCATTCAGAAACTACAATGCCTATCTTCATTTTTGCAGCATTGGGCACTTTGCCGCTGTCAAAATCGGGTAAATTCTTCAGACTTGTAGCCATAAGATCCGGAATAAATTATGTCTTTATCTTCAACTTCACACGTGTAATATACTTTTCTATGTCCCTGCTTTCTTCTGATTTTGGAAACTGAGTTTCAATTCTTTCATAAACTTCCAGCGCCTTTTTATAATTGTCAAGTTCTTCATAAACCATTCCCGCCTTCTTTAAAAATAATGCAGATGTAAAATCATTCTTTTTACGTTCAGCAGCCTTCATATAAAATTCAACAGCCTTTTCAAGTTCCCCCAACTCAACATAGGAATCCCCAATAGCTCCCACTGCTACTGTTGCAACCATAATATCATCTGATTCAAACTTTTTTAGACATTCTATGGCTTCTTCGTATTCCCCTAATTTAAAATAACAGATACCTGCATAATAATTTGCCAGATTAGCACATTTTGTTATTCCGTATTCATCTATTATATCTATAAATCCCATGTAGCTTCCATCTCCTTCCAGGGCTAACCGGAAGGAGTCCTTTTCAAAGTATTTCTCAGCAATATACATTTCCGATTGTGCCTCCAGCTCGGTAGGTGCAAGGTATAATTTCTTATAACCCAGATAGGCGCCTGTAATCAAAGCAATAACAAGTACTATTATTGTCAGACTCTTCTGGTTCTCCTCTATATATTTTTCAGTTTTGCTAAGTACATTTTCAACATTCTCAAAACCAATATCTGTAGATGTTTTCTTTTTTGCCATTATTATGTGTTATTTAATTCAAATCAGAACGCAAATGTAATTTTTTTAAAATATTTAATGAAATTAAAGCTTGTAAAAAATTAAAAACTATTTTTGATAATGAATATATAATCAACAATTATTCCCTGATGTTTCTTAAAAAGCTTTCTCTGGTAAATTTTAAAAACTATCCTCAGGCCGATGTGGAACTTTCCTCCAGGTTAAATTGCTTTATCGGGAAAAACGGTGTCGGTAAAACAAATATATTCGATGCCGTTCATTATTTATGTCTGTGCAAGAGCTACTTTAATGTTATTGACACTCAGAACATCAGGTATAATGAAGAACTATCAGTGATCCAGGGTGATTTTATACTGAACGGGAAAAAGGAGGAAATTTATTGCGCCATACAAAGAAGCAAAAGGAAAGTATTTAAAAGAAATAAAAAAGAGTATTCCAGGCATTCAGATCATATAGGCCTCTTGCCAGTTGTCATGATCTCGCCTGCTGATTCAAACCTTATCCTTGGAGGCAGTGAAGAAAGGAGAAGATTCATTAACGGAGTTATTGTTCAGTATGATAAAAACTACCTGAATGACCTTATAAAATATAACAGGCTTATATCTCAAAGAAACAAACTGCTTAGGGATATTGCAGTATCTTATAACTCCTATGAAGACACACTTGCAATTTATGATGAACAGCTGATACCGGTTGCCGAGAGAATTTATAAGAAACGTGTGGACTTCGCCGAAAAGCTGGTACCCATTTTTCAAAAATATTATGATTTCATTTCCCTGGGACAGGAAAAGGTTGAGCTTATTTACAGGTCACAACTGGCTGACGGCGCTTTTGCCAGCCAGCTAAAAAAATCGAAAGAAAAAGATAGAATACTCCAATATACTACAACCGGAGTACATAGAGACGATCTGATCCTTAATTTACAGGGAATTAATATTAAAAAGAACGGTTCGCAGGGACAGCAAAAAACCTATCTTGTTGCTCTTAAGCTGGCAAAATTTGATTTTATCAAAGGAATAAACAATATCAGGCCCATACTTCTCCTTGATGATGTTTTTGATAAATTCGATGAATCAAGAGTGAAGCAAATAATAAAACTTGTTTCAGATGAAAATTTCGGACAGATATTTATTTCACATACAAGTGAAGAAAGAATGAAGGCGGTCTTAAAAGATATCCCGGCAGGTTATAAGTTATTCCTTATTCATGACGGTATAATCAATGAAATTATTAACAATGAGAAAAAGTAATACCAGGAAAATAAGTGAAATAATAGATGAATTTCTGCAAAATTCCGGACTAAAACATAAACTAAATAAGTCCAGGGTTATAAATCACTGGGAAGAACTTATGGGTAAAGCTGTGGCTAAACGGACAACCTCAATTTATATAAAGAATAAAACACTTTTTGTATCCTTTAATTCCTCGGTGGTGAAAAATGAAATTATGATGATGAGACAGCAAATCGCAGACGCTTTAAATAAATATGCCGGGGAAATAATAATTGAAAAAATCGTGATTAAATAGAACTTATTAAAAATAACCCTCAACTATTCATATTTTGAAAATCTCTCGATCCGGGAGAAAAAGAAATCACATTCAATTTTAGCATTTTCCGGACTGTCTGAGCCATGAACCGCATTTCTTTCAACTGACGAGGCATATAATTTTCTTATGGTACCCTTTTCAGCTTTTTCAGGATCAGTTGCCCCGATTAATTTGCGAAAATCTTCAACGGCATTTTCTTTTTCGAGTATGGCAACAACTACCGGACCGGAAATCATGAATTTAACAAGATTATCATAAAAGGGCATTTCCCTGTGGACAGCATAGAACTTCCGCGCCTGAATTTCATCCAGTTTTATTAATTTGATTGCAGCAATACGGAAACCGGCATTATTTATTTTTTCCAGAATCGGACCTGTTAATTCATTCGCAACTGCATCGGGCTTAATGATTGCTAAAGTTTGTGTGTCTGCCATTTGTCATTAATATTTAATTGAAATGGTGAAAATAAGAAAAACCGGTTAAATAATAACCAGGGATCAGACTTAATTGTTCCTGCTCAGATTTGACAATAAAATTATCCTTATTTATTTGCGAAGTATTAAATTTGAAAACAATGAATTGTTAGATTCTTATAATGCCAGGCTTTGTTATTAATTATAGTAGCAGACTTTATTATTATATATGGCTGGAATTTCAAAATATTATAAGTCAGGGCGAATCCTGTTAGTATTTGTATCGGCGGTCTTATTATATGCAAATACTTTTAATCACGATTATGCACTTGATGATGCTATTGTAATTACTGAAAATATATATACAAAGAATGGTATCGCCGGTATAAAAGACATTTTTACAACCGATTCCTTCACAGGTTTCTTTAAAGAAAAAAAAGAGCTGGTGCCTGGCGGCAGGTACCGTCCGCTTTCAATAGCAACATATGCCCTTGAATATGAGCTTTTTGGGGAAAAACCCGAAATAAGCCATATAATTAATGTTATTCTGTATGCCCTGACCGGTATCCTGATCCTCGGAATATTTTCCAGGTTGTATGATCCCGGCAATAATAAAAATACCTTTCTCAGCTTACCCTTTTTATGTGCTTTACTTTTTATTTTTCATCCTGTACACACCGAAGTTGTAGCAAATATTAAAGGCAGGGACGAAATACTGGTCCTGCTTTTATCTCTGGGGGCCCTGTCATTTGTTATAAGCTATATAGACTCAGGAAGTTTTATATACCTCGTTATAAGCAGTATTTCCTTTTTCATGGCACTTCTGTCAAAAGAAAACTCGATAATATTCGTTTTACTTATTCCCGTCACTGTCTGGTTTTTCACCGGGACCTCGCTTAAGAGAACAGCAATAATCACAATACCACTGTTAATTTTTGCTGCAATATTCCTTGTCATAAGGACAACCGTCCTGGGTGGATTTAATTCGGAAGTATCGGGCGAACTGATGAATAATCCCTTCCTCCATGCATCATCATCACAGAAATATGCAACAATATTCTTTACTCTTTTGAACTACATAAAATTAATGTTCATTCCGCATCCCCTGACTTTTGATTATTACCCGTACCATATTAAACTCTATCAGTTCAATAACCCGCTGGTTATAATATCAATAATTATACACCTGTTTATCATAATTACAACAATAGCCGGAATCAGGTCAAAGAGCAAATTATCCTATGGTATATTCCTTTATTTGTTACCGCTCATTCTGGTATCCAACATAATATTCAATGTCGGCACCTTTATGAATGAGAGATTCATCTATTTTTCTTCTTTGGGATTTTGTTTTGTTGCAGCTTATTATTTAACGGATAAATTATCACTCATACTTGGCAATAAGGTCCATCCGGTAGTAATATCAATTATACTTGTTCCGATCTTAATCTTTTATTCCGGCAAGACAATCAGCAGAAATAAGGCATGGAAAAATGATTTCACCCTTTTTACCACCGATGTTAAAACATCCTCAAACAGTGCAAAAAGCAACTGTACAGCCGGAGGAATATTATGGGAAAAAGCACGGAATATGAAAGATGATGAGTCCAGGCATAATTATCTGACCCTTTCAATTATGTATCTTAACAAAGCCATCAAAATACATCCTGATTATGTCGATGCATACAGGCTGCTTGGCAATGCCCATTATGAACTTAATAAAGATATTGACAGGTCAATTTATTATTACAGGCAGGTGCTAAAGAGAAATCCGCTTGATGAGACAACATATAATAATATTAATTCAATATTGAGCAACTGTGACAGTATTGATCATAAAATTGCATTATATGAGGAAATACTTGAAGTAAATCCTGCTCGCTTCGATATAAATTACAACCTTGGAAATTTGTATGGAAAATATAAAAACAACATTTCAAAAGCACTTACTTACCTCAAGGCGGCTGCTAAAATAAATCCGGACAGTAAAGAATTATGCAAGGACATCGGGGTTGCCTATGGTATATCCGGACAGTTTAACGAATCAATAAGCTGGCTTGAAAAAGCAATTGCTTTGGATCCTGATGACTATACAATATATATAAACCTGGGAATCACTTACCAGAGAATGGGAAATTTAAGCAAAGCAAATGATAATTTTATAAAGGCGGAGCAGTTTAAAAAATGATGAACCCGCTTCATATATTGATATATTAAGTAATTAATTATTGTTTCTGTAATTCATTATGACAAGAAAAGAAAGGTTTAAAAAGGTACTGGACTATTTTCAAAAGAACATGCCCGTTGCTGAAACTGAACTTAAATACAATAGCGCATATGAGCTGATTGTGGCAGTTGTCCTGTCTGCCCAGTGTACTGATAAGCGTGTAAATATGATAACACCCGCCCTTCTTGACAGATTTCCGACTGCACAGCATATGGCTGACGCTGACGCCCGTGAGGTACTGGAACTCATAAAAAGTTGTTCCTATCCTAATAATAAAACAAAACATCTTATAGGAATGGCTAAAACTCTGACCAATGAATTCAAAGGAGTGGTTCCTTCAGATATTAATCAGCTTCAGAAATTACCTGGTGTGGGAAGGAAATCGGCTAACGTTATAGCAGCAGTTATATATAACAAACCCACACTCGCAGTAGATACACATGTCTTCAGGGTAGCTGCCAGAATTGGCCTGACAATAAATGCTAAAAACCCGCTGGGGGCTGAAAAACAGCTTGTACAATATATCCCTGAAAAGCTCATACCATTGGCCCACCACTGGTTAATACTCCACGGCAGGTATACATGCCAGGCCAGAAAACCAAAATGTTATGAATGCGGTCTGATTGATTTATGCAAGTTTAAAGGCAAAAACCTGTTAAACAAAGTGCAGAAATAATTAAAAATTATGAACCGAAGGTTAATAACTTATCGGGATAAGCAGGAATTAATTGTTTTATTTGATTAAACACTTTGTTAAATTTGTATCATTACGAATAGAAAAAGAAATTTTCTAAATGGTAATCTTCATCAAACTTGCTCTCTTTTTTGTACTACTTATTTTACCATCAGGATATTCCGGTAAGCGAATTGATTATCGTAAGGGAATTCATAATAATGTCTGCAAAACCCTGGAAAACAACATATTAGTTTATTGCATTTTCGTTGACAGTAAGGAAACGTCACCATGGACAGAGTTCGATATCAAATCCACAATAGATTCAATATCGGTTGCAATAAGATGGCTGGAGGAACAGGCAAGTCAGAATGGCATATCACTGAATGTGATTACGGATTACTATATTGGTGAAGAATATACTACAATTAAAAGAGCACTGCCCATGGGCAGTGTAGTAAGATCGATCTCTGAACCTAATCTCAGGAAGGGAATGGAAGCATTAAACCTGTGGGCCGATAATATCGCGAGAAGAGCAGGAAGCTCTTTTGATATCACAGAAAAGGATGGCATTCCTGAAATAAAAAATCCCAGGAATAAGGAACGGCTGGTGGCATTCCTGAGAGATTCAAAGCAAGTGGAAAGTGTAGCTTTACTATATATGGTTAACAATTATTTTAGAAATGACATTTCTATATCTGTCAATACGATGAATACATATGATGTTGAATTTGCTATTGTAAGTTATAAATACCCGTCCATAATTGCACAAAATATCCTGCATTTATTCGGGGCAGCAGACCTTTGCAAAACGCAATACAGAAAAAATGAAAAGAAAATTCTTATTGCCGGGAAATACTTCCCTGACGACATTATGCAGGATGTTTACGATAAAAATATCAGCAAAATTAAAATTGGTGAATTTACCCAGTATTTGATTGGCTGGAAAAAGGGACTGGAACCGGACTATCATACTTTATTGACCGATAAAATTGCTAATTTTTAGTATTTTAGCTTGTATTTTTAAGCTAAATGGATTTTTAAAATTTAATGTGATGATTTCTATACAGCACCGTGAAATCGAATTTTGAAAATAAAAAAAAAGTATTAATTTTACTACAATTAAGAGTAAATAGCTAGAAACAATTTATAAACCCATAACTCATGCAAAGTAATAATTTTCCCCTGAACATTATAAGGCATATTGTTATTTATAGCCTGTTAATATTGTTCACAAGCTGTAAATCTGATAAGACTAAACAGAAAAGCGCAGAACTAAATCTTGAAGATTTTATTACTGAAGATGACATTTTTAATGATGTAAATCAAGCGAAAAAGATATTTTATTCTCTGCCCTCTCCGCTTGAAACAGCCATGCTAATTAAATCTGCTGGTGCTGATTATGATGAAGAGCTTTTAAATTCATTGGATAATGTAGATAAATATACAACCAATATGAGTATGGCTCTTAATTTAGGAATATATACTACTGATCTTAGTTTCGCAAGTCTTTTTGATCAAACCCAGACTTCGATAAGTTATATGGAAGCTGCAAAAAAAATGGCGGAAGGACTTGATATAACAGATGCAATTAATAATGAAACAATAAAAAGGCTGGAACAGAATCTCAATAACAGGGATGTAATTATGGATATAATATCCGAGACTTTTTTAAATTCCAGCTCCTTTCTTAAAGAAAATGACAGGCAATCTGTCGCTGCAATTGTTCTGGTCGGCGGGTGGATTGAAGGTTTGTACATCGCAACTCAACTTGTAGGTAATAAGCCTATAGAAAATAACAGACTTGTTGACAGAATTTCAGAGCAGAAATTGTCATTCAATATAGTTCAAAGGATGCTCGAAGACAACAGGAAAGATGAAAGTGGAGAGGAGAACGAAGATATTGTTGATCTTATGGTTCAGCTGAAAGAGTTGAAGACTTCTTTTGATAAGGTTAAAGTCGAAACATCCGAAATAAAAATAGAACCCAATAATGAAACAAATGTTACTACTTTAAAATCCCAGTCCAAGATAACTATTACCCCGGAAGCATTTAATCAGTTAAAGGAAAATGTGAGAACATTAAGAACCAACTTCATACAATAAATATAAAATTATTATGAAAAAGCTATTAAGATTACTTTTTGTAGTTTCAATTTTTGCATTTACTGCTTCTTTATATGCGTCTGCTCAGTGTAAAGGGTTTGCTAAGAAAATATGCAAAACAGAATTGACGTCCGGTTATATACATGATGGTAATTATCATGCCGCAATATTAACAGAGGGAGAAGAGGCAGAATTATATAAAACATTTTATTCGGGACAGGATTACAGGATTGCAATTTGTGGTTCCAATGCTTTACCTGATATTGAGTTTCAGATCATCGATGCTTATAAAAACATTTTATATGATAACCGGCAGCATAATCTTAACAGAATCTGGGATTTCACACTTGAATCGAGCCAGCAACTTAAGATTGCCGTTAAAGTACCTGTCGGAAAAGGTGAATCAGAATACCCGGCAAGCGGTTGTGTGGCAATAATGTTCGGATTTAGAGAAAAATAATATATCACAGGATTAATACAAGGCCTATGTTACCAGCATAGGCTTTTTAGTTTCTGAGAAACCATGAAGTACTAATTTACGTAACATTTTAAACCTTAATCAGATCATTATGGCACGGTATGTTTCTATAATATTAATATTGGTATTCTTCTTCTTTTCTTCCTGTGAAGAACTGTTTAATAGCGATAAAGAGGGACTGACAACCGAAGAGGTTGTGGAAGGTCTTAAAAAAGCTCTTGAAATAGGGACTGATACAGCAACTTCAACATTGGGACTCATAAATGGTTATTATGGCAATTCATTATATAAAATTCCATTACCTCCTGAAGCAGATATTATTATAGACAATCTTAGTTTAATCTCTGTGGGAGCGGATCTTGTTGAGGATGTTGTCAAAGGCATAAATCGTGCTGCAGAAGATGCTGCAAGCGAAGCAGCCCCTATTTTTAAGGACGCAATAACAGATATGACTTTATCCGATGCATGGGATATACTTAACGGGACAAATCCCGCCAGTACGGGAAAAAGTGCGGAAGAATTTGATTCCACGGCAGCCACCGGATATTTTAAGGTGACCACCTATGATGCACTCACAGACCTGTATTCTCCAAAAATCAACAATGCCCTTCAGAAAGATCTGCTGGACATAAATTATTCTCCCTATGATGCATGGGAAGACCTTACCGGTGCATATAATACAGTGGCCAATAGCATTGCCGGGCAACTGCTGGGACTGACACCTGTAACAACAGATATTGGCGTATACTGCACTGAAAAAGCGTTAGACGGACTGTTTAACAAGGTTGGTGAAGAAGAGAAGAAAATAAGGAAAGATCCTTTTAAATGGGCAGTTGATATTATTAAAAAAGTATTCGGATCTGTCTTTAAGGAATAAACCCGCCCTCCGAAGCTTTGGCGCAAGCGGACCTATTTCAGCTTCTCTTTCAGAAACCTGCCGGTATATGATTCTTTGCACTTCACAATATCCTCAGGCTTTCCCTCGAACACAAGATACCCGCCCTTTTCACCTCCCTCAGGTCCCAGGTCAATAATCCAGTCAGCTGATTTTATTACTTCGATATTGTGTTCTATAACAAGAATTGAATGACCCCTGCCAATAAGTGTATTAAATGCTTCAAGCAACTTTCTGATGTCATGAAAATGTAATCCTGTTGTCGGTTCATCAAAGATAAATAATGCAGGATTGCCGGTATTTTCATTTCCAATAAAAGAAGCCATTTTGACCCTCTGGCTTTCGCCTCCGCTTAGAGTACTTGAAGATTGCCCCAGCTTTATATAACCTAACCCGACATCTGCAAGAGGTTTTATTCTCTTTACAATATTTGTTTCTGTAGTACCTTTCTTTTCCCCGAAAAATTCAATAGCTTCATTCACTGTAAGTTCAAGGATATCATGAATATTCTTTCCGTCATACTTTACATCAAGTATCTCATCTTTAAAACGTTTTCCCTTGCAACTGTCACATACCAAATATATGTCGGCCATAAATTGCATTTCAACTTTTATTGTCCCCTCTCCCTGGCATTCTTCGCACCTTCCTCCGTCAACATTAAAAGAAAAATGTGCCGGTTTGAAGTTGTTTTGTTTTGATAGCTGCTGCGCGGCAAACAGTTTTCGTATCTCATCATAAGCTTTTATATAGGTAACAGGATTGGATCTTGACGATCTGCCAATGGGATTCTGATCTACAAACTCTATATTTGTCAACAGGTCAAGGTCACCACCCAATGAATTAAAATCTCCGCTTTTCTCTCCATAGCCGTTTATTCTCCTGTTCAAAGCGGGATAAAGAATATTCCTTACCAGGGATGATTTACCGGAGCCACTGACACCTGATATTACAGTTAATACATTCAGGGGTATTCTTACATTTATATTTTTAAGATTGTTTTCTCTGGCTCCCTGGATTTCTATTAAATTATTCCAGTTTCTTCTTGTTGCCGGCAGCGGTATTTTTTCTTCCCTGTTAAGATATTGAGCTGTAAGTCCGGTATTACCGTGCAGCAGTCCCTTTAATGACCCGCAATATACAATCTCACCTCCATACCTTCCGGCTTTCGGACCTATATCTATAATTTCATCAGCGGCCTTGATGATTTCTTCTTCATGCTCCACTACTATAACTGTATTCCCGATATTCCTGAGATTCTGCAAAACCTTTACAAGAAGGTTAGTATCCCTGGGATGTAATCCTATGCTGGGTTCATCAAGTATATAAAGTGATCCGACAAGGCTGCTGCCCAGGGTTGTCGCCAGGTTTATTCTTTGTGATTCACCTCCTGAAAGAGTAGAAGATAACCTGTTCAGGGTCAGATATCCCAGGCCAACATTACATAAATAATCAAGGCGATTATTAATCTCAATAATAACCCTGCCTGCCACCTTTTTTTCATAATTACTTAATTTTAACCTGTTAAATAATAACTTAAGCTCGCTTACAGGTAAAACCACTAATTCCTGAATGGATTTTCCATTTATCTTTACGTATGCTGATTCCTTCTTCAACCTTGTTCCACGGCACTCGGGGCAGATTGTCTTACCCCTGTATCTGGCAAGCATAACCCGGTACTGAATTTTATATTTCTTTCTTTCAAGATACCGGAAAAATGCATTAAGCCCTCTAAAATACTTATTGCCGGTCCAGAGAACCTGCTTCTGTTCCTGAGTCAACTCAAAGTAAGGTTTATGAATAGGGAAATTAAAATTTTCGGCATTATAAATTAATCTCTGCTTCCACCTCTGCATCTTATCACCCTTCCAGCAAACAATGGCATCTCCGTATACTGACAAACTTTTATTAGGGATGACCAGGTCCTCGTCAATACCTATTACCCTGCCATAACCTTCGCATACCGGGCATGCGCCCACGGGATTATTAAAACTAAACATATGTACTGACGGTTCATTGAACTTTATCCCGTCTAATTCGAATACATTTGAAAAATGTTTCTCCTTAGCCTGCATATTATCAAGGACTTTGATAATACAAATACCTTCACTAAGTTTATATGCCATTTGAACAGAATCAGCGAAACGGCTTTTTGAATCGTCATCATGTTTTACTATTATCCTGTCAACAACTATATTTATTTGTGAATTCGTTTTTATTTGGCTAACAATGATATCGTTGATCTTAATTATATTCCCGTCTATTTCCAGACGCGCTATGCCCTGGTAATTCAAATCCTGTATCTGTTGAGCAAGGCTTAAATTACTGCAGGGTTCCAGTGGTGACAGAACAAGCATCCTTGTATCTTCGTTGAAGGAAGTAATATAGTCTACAACATCAGATACCGAGTCTTTCTTTACCTCCTTACCGGAAGCAGGAGAATATGTTCTGCCTATTCTTGCATAAAGCAATTTTAAATAATCATATATTTCAGTTGACGTGCCAACTGTTGAACGGGGATTTCTTGTATTTACTTTCTGTTCGATCGCTATTGCCGGCGGGATACCTTTAATAAAATCAACTTCCGGTTTATTCATCCTTCCCAGAAACTGGCGGGCATAAGCTGACAGACTTTCAACATACCTTCTCTGGCCTTCGGCATAAATAGTATCAAATGCCAGGGATGATTTTCCCGAGCCAGAAAGTCCGGTTATTACTATTAGCCTGTTACGGGGAATAACAAGGCTAATGTTCTTCAGATTATTAACCCGCGCTCCTGAAATTACTATAGAATCTTTATTTTTATCAGATTTTCCCGGCATTCTCTCCCGAAATTATTAAGTAATTTGGATTTTAATAAATTTTAACTATTTTTAACGAATAAATTTATTGGATTATATTAAAAAATCCTTTACTTGCAAAATATTTTTTTAATTCCCTAAAATAGGAGGACTGTTTATCGAGTAATATCTACCACTATTAAATTGTAATTTAAAAAGGAGGTAGTTTTGAATACCCATAATCGCTCTGATTATGAGCTCGTTAAACAGTTCATGAATGGTGATAATTCCGGCATTGAACTACTAATCAATAAATATAGATCAAAGGTATACACTTATATATTATTGATTGTCAAAAATCAGCATCTGGCTGAAGACCTTTTTCAGGATACTTTCATTAAAGTGATAAAATCCCTGTTGGACGGTAAGTACAAGGAAAATGGCAAGTTTCTTTCCTGGGTTATACGAATAGCCCATAATCTGATCATTGACCATTACAGAAAGACAAAACAGCTTAATGCTGTGTCAAGGGAAGACTTTCAGGTCGATATATTCAATTCAAGAAAATTCTCAGACATAAATATTGAAGAACATCTGATTGGTAACCAGATAACAAAAGATATCAAAAACCTTATTGATGAGCTGCCCTATGATCAAAAAGAAGTAATTCTTCTAAGGCATTATTGCGGACTAAGTTTTAAGGAAATTGCCGAGCATACAAATGTTAGTATTAATACAGCCCTGGGAAGAATGAGATATGCACTTATTAACCTGAGAAAACTTGTACGTGAAAAAAATCTGAGTTTGACCATGCAATAAAAAAATATTTACCCTCCAACAATATTTTTTTAATTGAGTCGTTAAACTATAAAACTATTTCAATGTTTACTTAAAATTTAATATGCCTATGGATAGAACTTCTACCTTTTGTGATCTTATTAAAAATCTTTCAAATAAAAATTTCTCTGAAATACATGCTTTAGAATCATTATTTGACGGTGAAAATGAAGATCTCGATAATCTACTCGAATGTCTTGATAATCTAAAAACTGATGTTAGAGAAGAAGTCGTTCAGAAAATAGTAAAGTTCGCCAAAGAATACAGAGAAAAAGTATTGGAAAGAGAGAATGTAAAATAGACTCATAATTTAACGAAGAACTGTATTAAAGCCGACAGACAAATGCCTGTCGGTTTTTTTTTAAATTTTTGTTACTTTTAAGGGAATTTGGCCGTTCATATAAACAGTAAGTACAATGAGTATTTCAGAAAATTTAAAAAATATTCTTAAAGAACTCCCGGAAAAAACAAAACTTGTTGCCGTATCTAAAACCAGATCCGAAGAAATAATACTGGAAGCATATAAAGCCGGGCACAGGGTATTTGGTGAAAATAAAGTCCAGGAACTGGCAAGTAAATACAATAACCTGCCAAAAGATATTGAATGGCATATGGTTGGCCACTTGCAGACAAATAAAGTAAAATATATTGCCCCTTTTGTCAGTTTGATACATTCCGTTGACAGTATAAAACTTCTTGATACCATAAATAAAGAGGCACTAAGGAATAATCGCATCATAGATTGCCTTTTGCAGCTTAGGATAGCAAGAGAAGAAACAAAATTCGGGCTGGCATTTAATGAGATTACTGACATAATACTTTCAGAGGATTATAAAGAATTTAAAAATGTCAGAATAACCGGATTGATGGGTATGGCAACATTCACTGATGACAGGGCATTAATAGGTGCCGAATTTAATTACCTTGCAAAATGCTTTAATAAACTGAAAAATACTTTTTTCAGGCCCTCTGAGTATTTTAGAGAATTATCAATGGGTATGTCAGATGATTATCAATTAGCTGTTAAGGAGGGTTCAACAATTGTCAGGATAGGCAGCAGGGTGTTTGGTTCATAATCCTGTAAAATAATTGCCGGAAACGACTTTAACCAATTCATCATACAGAGGTCTTTTCATATTCGTAATTGATTTGGCAGCCGATTTCAAAATTTCTATGCATTCCTGTTGAATCTCCCTGCTGATATTGTGTACCGAACCTTCAACAACTGTGAATGCTTCAAGAGCTGTCTGGTAGTCTTCTTTAATAAAAATCCCTATGAAGGCCGGCAAATAATTGCTGAAATCCAGTCGCGACTGCCAGAATGCAGCAATTACACTTGATGTATCATCACCGAATTTCCTGGTAAGCACGGCATCAACAAGCATAGGAGCAGCACTTTGTTCTTTAATATCACAAATAAGTTGTAATATATCGTTCTTTATAATATCGGGAGTATTTTCGTTTATGAGATCAAACAGATGCGGTATAATATTTATTGTACCAATTTCTTTAATCTCTTTCAAAGCTTCAAAGATAAGGTTACTATCACCAGAGTTCAGCTTAATAGCCAGTTCTTTATTTTTCTTATTTTCCTCACTCATTTTCTTTATATTCAATAACAAGAATATCCGTAGTATTTCTGTCAACCTTATATCTTTCATCAATCCTGTAATTAACTATCCATATTATATCTTCACCTGAAGTGATTATCCAGACAGCTTCCTTTTCAGGAATTGATAGTTTATAATCAATAAAGAAATTGCTCAATTTTTTGTGATTATTCATTCCTAAAGGTATAAACCTGTCCCCTTGCCTCCACTTCCTGAGTTCAAGGGGATATTTAATTTTATTATAATCCAGGACAGCATATTTTGTTTCTTTTGGTATGTTGTATTTTTCAGGACGACTAAACTTGCTGAAACTTAAAGAAACAGGCTCTGCTATTTCTGCGACATCCGCTTTGATCTTTACAGACGAATAATCTCTCTTTTCAATATTTGTAACAATAAGAAAGGACCGGTCTTTAATAATCCTGTGTGTTTTTGAATAGAATTTTTTCCCGGGTGCATCGGCAAGACTGGATATAATACTTTTAACAGTTTTATAATTAAACCCATAGTCTTTTATAATCTCATAAAGCACAGTATAAACTGGTTTAAGCACTTTTAACTTGTCAATGTCAATTAAAATCCTGTTTGAGGACTGTTCAATTATTATTTCAGATTTTATACCTTTAATTGCATTGTCAAGTATTATCTCAGCATCTCTTAACCTTTCAATAGTCTCAATAATGGTCTTATTAAAATCAGTTGTTAGTTTGTTGAACCTGGGAATAATATTATGTCTGATTTTATTTCTGACATATATAGTATCAATGTTTGACGAATCTTCACGGAAATCAAGATTCCTTTTCTCTGCATATGATAATATCTCTTTTCTTGAGGCAAAGAGTATTGGCCTTATAATATCTCCGAAAACAGGCTTTATGCCTGTTAATCCTCTAATTCCGGTTCCCCTGCTAAGATTTATAAAAAATGTTTCCACGACATCATCCAGGTTATGACCTATTGCAATATAATTGTATGCATATTTTGATCTTATTTCATCAAACCATCTGTAACGTAATTCCCTTGCTGCCATCTGCACAGACATACTGTTTTCGCGTGCATACTCTTTGGTTTCAAATCTTTTAGTATAAAAAGGGATTTTCTTTATCAGCGCCAGCTTTTCAACAAATTTTTGATCCTCTTCGGATTCTTCTTCACGCAGCTGGAAGTTACAGTGAGCAATACCTATCCTATAGTTTTTCCCGATAAAGAGATCTGTCATTACAATTGAATCTACCCCTCCACTTACACCCAGTAATATCTTATCATTGGGAGAGCAAAGGTCATTTTCTCTGATATATTTATTAAATCTTTCAAGCATTAGATATATCCTTTACCGTAAGATTAAGAACCTGATTGATAGCTTCAGCCTTTAACAGGCATTCCTCATACTCATTTTCAGGTACAGATTGTGCAGTAATAGCACTTCCAACCATATAGGATAAATATAGCCCTGTATTATTATATAAGATACTTCTAATTACTACATTAAAATCAAAATCATTATCCGGTGAAAAATATCCGACAGCCCCTGAGAAAAGTCCTCTTTTGGTTTTTTCATATTTTTCAATCAGTTCCATTGCTTTTACCTTTGGTGCGCCGGTCATCGACCCCATAGGAAAGGCATTTTTTATAGCATCAATAATATCATTTTCACTTTTTAATACGGCACTTATGGTAGAAACCATTTGATGAACGTGGCTGAATGAATACAGTCCGCACATCTCCTCCAGTTTTACACTTTCCGTTGCTGCTGTCTTAGAAAGATCATTTCTGACAAGATCAACAATCATTATATTTTCTGCAATCTCTTTAGGATCATGCCTCAACTTGCTTTTCAGGCTTTCATCTGTGCCCGGATAATCACTTCTTTTTATTGTTCCTTTCATAGGCTGAGAAATAACTTTATTTCCGGCTTTCTTGATAAATCTCTCAGGACTCGCTGAAATAAGGAATTTGTCAAATAATTTATAAAAGCATGAAAAGGGAGCCGGGGAAATTGCTTTTAGCGAATTATAAATTAATAAAGGGTCTATCTTTTGATTCTCGCAGTAATATTCATGACAATAATTAATCTCGTAAATGTCACCTCTATATATATGAGCCTTTATCCTGTTTACCGCATCAAGATATTCCTTTTTTGACATCCTTGCAGTAATATTTAAATTATAATGAATATTCTGCCCGGTTATTTTCATACTATTAATGTCATCAAATAGCAGTTCTATTTCGTCTTTGGAATATTGATCCTCGAAGTAATATATTTCCAGCGTTTTTCCTATTATTGTGAAGACCAGGCGTGGCTGAAAAAAATTTATCACCGGAAATCTTATTCCATCATAATTTACTGAAGTTAAATTTTCAATTTCATTTTTCAGATCATAGCTGAGGTAGCCAAATATCCAATCTTTTCTTTTGTTGACGTATTTCTTCAGTTCAAAGAATGCATTATATTCGACCGGTTCAAGTATATCATTACAGCCTGCTGCTGCAATTGCATCATAAGTATGATAAAAGAACTCCGATTTACATGAGTCATAGTAATTGTTACTATCCATGTAGCAGAATACGGGAAAATTACCGATCCACATCAAAAGCTTCTGCTTGAATCTCTCTGTTTCAATTAATTTGTATTTGACTTTAGCACGCAGCATTCTGCAAAATTAAAAAAAGCATCTCAGAAGGAATGCTTTTTAGTGATTCAGAATTCAATAATTTTCGGTTCGGAAATAAAAAAATATTCAGGTTTCAGCTTTTGTTCACCTGAAACGTTGATATACTCCCTTTCAGAACCAGTGGGGGCTGCCGGATAATAAGTAAATTTGATTTGAAAAGTGTTAAATACAAGTCTTTCATTTCTAAGCCTTATGCCGGCGCCAATTCCTGAATAAAGCCTGTTTGAAAATAACATGTCAGTGCTTGATCCGATAAACCCAAGATCAACAGAGCCGAAGAACACAAATCTAAATCCGTATAAATAATAGGGAGAGAAGGCATTTGCCTCCATATTCACCGTAAATTTTTGAGTTCCCTTCAATAAATCACTTTTTAAACCGGGTATACCATTTTTGTTTTCAATACTGATGTATTCATCATCAAACCTCCTGATTCCTATTTTATAGTTGATATTTGTAAAAAACCTGTACTTAAATCTGCCGCCATTAATTATATGTGTAAAATATTTACTGGTTACGCTTAGTATGCCCTGCTCGAAAGCATTATTGTAATAAAATCCCCCGATTTCCAGTCTGCTATAGAGATATCCCAGTTTCCACAAATAGGTTCCGTGAGATATTCTGGAACCAACATACGGCCTGTTATGGAAGTCACCAAATTCTATCCCTCCAATTACCTGAAGCAGAAGTCCAAACGGAATATCTTCTGTCCGGCCAAAGCTATATATCAAATTACTTCTGAAGTAACCCCGCCTGGCCAGGGCAGCACTTCCAAGAATTATTGTCCTGTCATGAAATTCATACAGGCTGTTTGAAGTTGTGGCAGGACATGAAGAGTAGTTTTTCCTGAGTATCTTTCCTGCCAGCATAATATTCGTCCTGCTGTTTGTTAAAAGATTTTTTGTATTTCTAATCTGAAATGCCCTGCCAATCCATAAATCATACAAATTGTACTGGACAGGCTGATCTTCCATAATGGTATCCAATAGTTCAATGCTTGTTCTTGTATCTTTGTATTCCACAATTACTCCACCTGCATATTTGATGTCGGGAGTAAAAAATTTTCTCTCGAGGTTTATTCTGTATGATTCGGTAACATCCTTCTTCAGATATCTGAAATCACCGGCGATAAAACTACCTGCAATATTGTTAATCTTATAGATGCCTTCATAACCTAACAGCGGTCGTTCATTTATGTTCCAGAATATGTTATACTGGTTCTCATGTCCGAATCCAAAAATATTTTTATTCCATATCCCGAATTCACCTGATTTTATATCGCTGATTTTTACTCCAAATCCTATTGACCATACGTCTTTAACGACAATAACCACATCCACGGTATCTGCATTTGGTGTGTCAGGATATACATGGATTCTTACATCTTCAATATATGGCAACTCCCTGATAATCATCTCATTATCAGCAAGGACCAAAGCATCCAGAGGCTCACCTGTTTTAAATAACAGGGTGTTCATTAATATTTTTTTATTCGTATTAAAATGTAACTGGTTTCCTTTTCTTTGCAGCCAGTTGGTGGCTGTCTCCAAAGTATCTGTCACAGACTGGCCAAAGACATTCAACTGCTTAAAACTGATTGACTTGATTATGCTGTTATTATACATTAAGAATGAAGATTCGGCAGGCTGCTTATCTTTATAGGCCTTATTATCCTTATCGGATGGATTTATAATCAGATCATGCAACTCCTTCACCAGGGGTCTATTATTTGTCCTTACTTTTAATGAATCATTAATCTTTTCCGATTTATTATTATTCCCGTATCTATTATTCGTGTTTAAAGTATCTGAAGGGCTGTAAATTATGCCGCTACCATTTTCGTTCCCGGTATAAGGACCGGAACTGAAACAGGACACCCCCTGACCACTTGTCCGTATAAAGAAGGTAATTAGGATCAGAGCGTTAAAGCTCCTGAAATTGATATTTCTATGATGAAGTATCTTAATTTTTTAAATAGATTTACACCCTTACTCCTATTAAAATAATATCTTCCGGCTTTTTGTCCCCTGAAGCAGCATTATCAATTAATCTGTTAAAAAAATTCTCCTGCTCTTTCATATCCTTACTCTTTTGCTCGCCTAAAAGCGTAATCAAGTCTTTGCCGGCAGGCTCCCGGTAATCTTCTTCAAAATACGTGAGTAAATTATTTGAAAAAATATAAAAGCTATCATTCTTTTCTATACTAACTTCGACATTTTTATAATTGGTTTTATTCCGTGAGTTATCGTATATACTGTCAGGTTCAATTCTTTTTAATCCTTTTTCTGATATTACAAATAAGGGCATATTAAACCCTGCATATTGAATTTTAAGATTCGTTTTATTAATAATGCACAAAGCAATATCCAAATCATTAATAGCATGAAATCCGTTATCCTTATTTATTGCATTATCCTGTATTGTAATATTCAAATCATCCAGTATTTTCCCTGCATCAAGCCTGTCACTTTCAAATGCTATCTTATTTATAAGGGTAACACCCATGATACTTATTAATACATCAGATATTTCATGCTGCAATTTCTTATTACAAAGCACTATAATAATATTATCATTCTTCTCCGAAATTGAGCAGGTATTACCGCTCATTGTTTTAAGAGGACGCGTTATTATAAAATGCTGAAGTAAAAGTCTGTTTATATGCTCCGTTGACGGCAATAATGATTTCTGAATCAAAGCGGCATAATGAAAGCTGGTATCCGGTTTTGTTGTCCTTTTCTCCCGGACTTCAAGCTTTCCGCTTTCCTGATGCATCCTTTTATATCTGTCGAGCTGTATTATATTCTTTACTTTTGCCAATACTTCAACCCTGTCAAATGGCTTTGATATATAATCGTTGGCCCCGGAATCAAGTCCTTTTATCATGGAGTCGCGGTCATCAAGTGCAGTAATTAAAATTATCGGGATATTCCCAAGTATGTCGTGGTTTCTTAGTTTCCTGCAAACTTCAAAGCCATCCATTTCAGGCATCATTACGTCCATTAAAATAAGGTCGGGTTTCAGCTCCACGGCTTTTTCAAATGCCTCCATCCCGTTTTCCGCATAATATATATCGAAATTTTCAGGATACAGAATTGCTTCAAGCAACTGCCTGCCTATAGGCTCATCATCAACAACCAATATTTTACCGGAATGGCTCATCACATTAAAATTAACATAAGCACTTATTATTATATGTGTAAAGATCTGTTAATAATCATTCATTAGTAAAAATATAATAATTTTTTTTATTTGAATATATAGTACCCGATTAAACAATTAAAAGTAAATCCCCCTCCGGTTAAGAAGAAATTATTACTGTTCAGTCATTAATCAGATCAGTGTTATTCATTGTTAAGAAATTAAAAAAAATATGCTTGTAATAAATACAGATAAATAATACATTTGATTAAGAGTAACTTTATGCATACGAACTTCTTTAATACTTTAATTGTCCGGTAAAATCTGGTTTATAAGAAAGTTAGCAGGATGACTGAAACTATTTTAAAATCAATATTGCGATTATTTGCAGTTGTTGCTCAATCACTCAGCAAAGATAAAGTCAAAGCAGCCAAAGCTATCGTTGAGTCCTATTTAAGACAACTGGTCAACCCCGACAAGATTAGTCAGTACCTGATGATGTATGATTTTTATTACAGGGGACTAAAAGAAAAAGTAAAATTAGAAGTAAAAAAAAGAAATTCGCTATTCGCGGTAAAATCTATTATTATCTGTGAACATGTAAACAAGATACTGGAGCAGAGACAAAAAGCATTAGTCCTGCTGCAGATATTAGATATTATGAATCTTAAGGATGAACTTGATGAAGCTGAGTCAGATTATCTGAAAACACTGTCAATTACCCTGAAGTTTGATGAAGGAGAATTTAACAGCAGCAGGGCATTTATATTCGATTCTATTGACAAGGTACCTGATAAAGAAAATGTCCTGGTCATTGGCAGCAATAAGAATCCTGAATATAAAAACATAGGCCATATACAAAAGAATTACATAAAAGGCAAAATTCTCTTTCTCTATATGCCTCTTACAAATATTTATGTATTCCGCCATATCGAAGCTGATGATCAATTATATCTTAACGGCAGAAAAATAATTCCGGAACGGACTTATATTCTTGATAAAGGGGCCTCGATAAGAAGTCCGATTTTAGGTTCCATTTATTATAGTGAGATTGCCAATTTATTCCTGAAATCAGAAGTCGGCTTCAAGCTCCGCTTCACTGCAATTGATATTGAATTTAAGTTTAAAAACAGTGACAATGGCATATACCCTTTCAGTTTTTCAGAGGAATCGGGACATATGATTGGTGTTATGGGAGGAAGCGGAGTAGGAAAATCAACCCTGCTTAATGTTTTAAACGGCAGCCTCAGACCTGTAAGCGGAAGAGTCCTGATAAACGGTTATGATATAAACAAAGATAAAGAAATGCTGGAAGGAATCATTGGCTATATTCCCCAGGACGATCTGCTTATTGAAGAGTTAACAGTATACCAGAACCTCTATTTTAACGCAAAATTATGTTTTAAGGATTTTTCTGACAGTAAGATTAATGAACTTGTTAACAGGGTTCTGCTCGATCTGGACTTATTTGAGGTTAAAGATTTGAAAGTGGGCAATCCTCTGAAAAAGTTCATTAGCGGGGGTCAGCGCAAAAGGCTGAATATAGGACTCGAGTTAATAAGGGAGCCCTACATCCTGTTTGTTGATGAACCTACATCGGGACTGTCATCCACCGATTCTGAAATGGTTATGGACTTGCTGAAGAAGCAGGCTCAAAAAGGCAAGTTGCTTATAGTTAATATTCATCAACCCTCTTCTGATATTTTTAAATTATTCGATAAGCTCCTGGTAATGGATAAAGGAGGAAGAGTTGTATATTACGGAGATCCTCTGGATGCAGTAGTATACTTTAAAACTTCCAATCAGCTAATTAATGCCGGAGACAGTGAGTGCCTGACATGTGGCAATGTGAATCCTGAGCAGGTCCTGCAGATTATTGAAGCAAAAAAGGTTAATGTTTCCGGAGAATTTGCCAAGGAAAGGCTGGTATCGGCTGAAGAATGGTATCAGTTATATAAAAAGAAAATTGAACCGAGGTATAAAGATTTTGTTAAAGTCAAGTTGAATATTCCTGAAAGCTATTTCAGCATACCGGGTAAATTAAGGCAATTCATAATATATACCCTGCGAAATATATATACAAAAATTACTGATAGACAGTATCTGGCTATAAATCTTCTGGAAGCGCCCATATTGGCATTTATACTTGCTATTTTAACAAAGTACAACATAGGGACAGCTGATAATCCCAAAGTTTATATTTTCAGTGAGAACCTGAACCTGCCGATTTTTATTTTTATGGGTGTTATTGTGGCCCTGTTTCTCGGACTGATCGT
>CAZOLY010000012.1:0-34457 GCA_964580815.1 uncultured Bacteroidales bacterium | reverse complement strand
AGGACAGGTTTAACGATCTTGTCATAATTTTATGCCTGGGTAATTTAAGTAAAAATCAATATATACAACTGCGAAAAGCAGGTGCCGATCGCTATATACTTAAGTTTGAAACCTCAAATCCGGTTATATACAAGAATGCGAAACCTAATGATAACCTGGAAAACAGGTTAAAATGCATTGATAATATACTGGAAGCAGGATTTTCATTAGGTTCGGGTAATATTGTCGGACTACCCGCACAAACATTAACTGATATAGTTAACGATCTTATATTGATACACAAGTATAACCTTTCGATGAATAGTACAACAGTATTCGTGCCAACTGAATCTTCCGTATATAAAGATAAACCGCCTGGTGACCTGAATATGACACTGAATACTATGGCTCTATTAAGAATCATGAATCCGGACAGACTCATGCCTGCTACAAGCTCACTGGAAAAGATAAAAAAAGGCAGCCAGCTGCGCGGACTTATGGCAGGGGCCAACACTGTTACTATTCATGACGGTACCCCTGACGAATTAAAATCTTTATTTCCTATATATTCCGTAAAACGTGTTACTCCAAACAGGGAACATTTTATGGATATTGTTGAACAGGCATATATGAAACTTTCTAAGGAGGCTCTGCATGTCAAGTGCTGAAAAAATTAAAGCTCTTACAGAGAAAGCTCTTCCGCGACTTGAAGATTTCAGGCGGTTGCAAAAGGAAGGCATGATACCGTTACACGGGGATTTTTTTGCTTCCGGTGTTCATTATCCGCCCATCACTATGTACTCACCAATCACCCAGGAAGAGATGTTCAAAAATTATACCCTTCCCCCTGATGGATTGCTGGATGTGTACGTTCATATACCTTTTTGCATAAAACGTTGTATTTTTTGCCACTACCCCTCTTTATACCATGCCTCAAACCCTAAAAAAGACATGTATCTCGATGCTCTTGAAAAAGAGATGGATATTTGCATGGGAGTGCTGAATACAGATAAAATTCATGCCCGCTCCATTCTTATTGGCGGAGGGACACCTACAGACTTAACGCCGGCTCAGCTTAAACGCTTTTTAGAATATTTCAGCAAAAGAGTGAGCCTGGATAAATGCAAGCAGTATAATTACGACGTTGACCCCGGAACACTCATTGGTCCCGATGGTATTGAACGGCTTAAAATTATGCGTGATTTTGGAGTTGACCGGCTGACTATAGGCGTCCAGTCACTTAATGACAGTATTTTAAAACGTATGAACCGTTCACACGATGCACGGGAAGCTATAGAATCGGTTGAAAATTCAAAAAAATTTGGCTACCAGGTTAACATCGAGTTTATATTTGGCCATCCCGGCCAGACAATTAAAAACTGGATTGAAGTGATGGAAGAAGCGTTACTGCTGGACGTACCTGAGATCCAGTTCTACAGGTTAAAAGTCGAACCCTATGGTGACCAGGAAGGTGTTATAAAAAAATACCGGCAGTACCATCCCGATGAGCTGCCTAAGCCCGAAGAGGCAATTTTAATGAAACAAATTGCTATTGAGCTTCTTGCGGAACATGGATATAGCGAAAATTTACGACGGGTTTTTACAAAGAAAAGGTCATATATATCTCTCTATGCATTTAACCAGTGCTGCCAGTTGCTTGATGAGATTGGGATCGGACTGACGGCCTTTAGCAGCCTGCGTGATCGGTTTGTGCTGAACACCCAGTATTTTGACGAGTATTACAAATGTATAGAGGAGGGCCGGTTACCATTAAATCGCGGAATTGTCCGGGATAAGGAACAGCAAATGAGATGGTCTGTAATTCTTCCTCTTAAGAATTATTTCATAAGGAAGAAATTATTTGAAAAAGTAAACGGCTTTACCATTGATAATGTTTTTCAGGATAAATTCCAGGTTCTTAAAGATTATGGATTAATTACTGAAAATGATAATCTCATTGAATTAACAAAACTGGGCGCCTTTTTTGCAGATGAAGTTGTACAGCAATTTCATGATAAGGCATATTTACCTTTCCCGAAGTCTGACTATGCTGACGGACCCCTGAACCCATACAAACATTTGACAACATTTGCAACACCCTGAATTAAATACTAACTTACACAATAATCAATTAAACTAAACTTAAGCATGTGAAAAAGTACTGGTATGCATTATGTTCTTTATTTATATTAATAGTCATTTTATCCTTTAGCACCGATGTAATTCAAATCAAGTTACCTGTAACCTCCCGGGTCTCCGTAATGAGGATCGGTGTTGACCCTCACCCCCTTACTGAAGAAGGTAAAAAAGTAGCCGCCCTTGTCTGGGATGCTATTGAAAACAACAATATGCCGGCAGCAGAAAAAGCGATCTTATCATACGATACCCTTATACAAAATAATAACCGCACTGAAGAATTCAGCGCCTTAAAATGGCTCTGCCAGTGCATAGTTGCATCCGGGGATGAAAGGAAGATCCTGATCACTGACCCGCTGGCCGAAGATTTTTACCATTTTTTTGCCGACAGTAATTTTGTCCATCTGAAAGAATACCTGCTTCGTAAATACAGGATAAATGATTTCATTCCTAAAGATCCCGATATACATCTCGAAAGACGGACTTACCTTGAAGACCTCCTCATGTTTAATAATCCCAGGCGCAATGACTGGGAGAACTCAGCTGAGATACTTAAACATGTTCCCCTGGGAGAAGGTGATAAAATAATTGACATTGGTTGTGGCTTTGGCTATTATTCATATAAGTTTTCCGGAATGGTGGGAAGGACGGGCAAAGTATACGCTGTGGATGCTGGTGAATCTTATGTAAAATATGTAGATAGATTCATTAAAAAATATAACATAGAAAATATCGAACCTGTTGTCTCGACAACCAGTGATGTCTCTGTAGATGATGAGGTTGATGTTGCATTTATGTGTTCCTTATACCACATTATATATGGATGGGCCCGTGAGACAGAGCGTTCAGCCTTCCTGAACACATTAAAGCATACCCTGAAGAAAGACGGATTGCTCATTATAGCGGACAATTCATTTATGAATGGTGAAGAAATGAATAATTGCTATCTCGACAAAGAGCTGGCCATTGCCCAGCTTACTTTTTACGGATTCAAGTTTTTGGAATACACCCAGATTACACCCCAGCGCTACGTACTGGTGTTTCAGCACCGGCCCGCACCGGCAATTGACTTTTCAAAAAATATAAAAGAAGACACTAATCCATTCCTCCTGAACATTACTTCAGGTAATTCAATAATTCATATCGGCAGCCTTGACTCTTATGATATTACCGAAGAAGGTATAAGGGCCGCAAAGCTGGTTCTTGATGCCCTGGAAAACAATAATATGGCCGCTGCAAAAAAAGCTACTGAAGTATATAATGATCTTATCCCAAAAGAAAATTTCGGCGGGGAATATAGTGCGTTGCAATGGTTTTGCGAATACCTGGTAGCTTCAGATAAGCAAAAGGCGGAGATGTTAAAGGATCCCCTGACAGAGGGATATTATAATTATCTGGGCAAGGATAGCAACCTGCTTATTAAAGAATATGTAAAATACAAATATAAACTCGATAAAGAGGAAAAGAAAGAAGAAGAAAGTAAAACATTAATAGAAGAAGACAGGGAAATAGGCCGTACACGCAGAGCATTCCTCGAAGATTTCATTTTATTCAATAATCCTAAAAGGGAAGACTGGGAGAAAACCAGCAAAATAATGGAGCTTCTCAATTTTAAAAAGGGCAATACAATAGCAGATGTAGGCTGCGGCTCAGGATACTATAGCTATAGATTCTCAAAGGTAGTAGGTGATAAAGGTAAAGTATATGCTATAGATATTAAGGAGAGACATCTTGACTTTATTAATGAATTTATTAAGCTCCATGATATTAAAAATATTGAAACAATTGTATCTGCTGAGGATGATATTTCCCTGGACATGAAGGTAGACTATGTATTTATGTGCTCTTTATACCATATCATATATGGTGTATTCTCCGAGCCTGTCCGTGCTAAATTGATATCCAGCATAAAAAATGCTCTTAAGCCGGATGGCCGGCTCATCATCGTGGACAACGGACCCGTAACAGAAGAATTGTTACCATATCATGGCCCTTTTATTACCAGGGAATTGATCGAATATCAACTTTCTTTTTATGGCTTTACGCTTGAAAAGTATGAACAAATAATACCGCAGCGGTATATGCTCACTTTTAAACTTGACTGAAAATAGCATTTATAAAATATTTTATTCAGAAAATCAATTTTAAGCCTGCTTGAAAGATTTAAGATCAGGAGACAGGGAATTCAACCGAACCCTCGGTCCGTTCAGCGCCGGCACTTTAATAGCCGGGTCTATTATAGGAATAGGAATATTTACATGGGTATCGAATGTAGGTAGTTTTTTACGTAATCCTCCCCTGATTTTATCAGCATGGGCACTGGGAGGTATAGTAGCACTCATTGGCTCACTTTGTTTGTCCGAGCTTGCATCCACCTATCCCAGGACAGGAGGAACATACGTATATTTAAGAAAAGCCTTTGGCCCCTATGTTGCTTTTGAATACGCATGGGCCAAATTTTTTATCATGCGGGTAGGCAGTTTTTCCATACAGACCATGTTTTTTGCCCAATTTACTGCTGAACTTCTTTCTGTTGATGTTCATGTCATTCAAAAGCCCGTTGCTATAGGTGCCCTCGCATTTATTGTCGGCATTAATATTCTGGGTGTAAAATGGGGGAGTTTTACGCAAAATGTATTAACGACCATAAAAATATTAAGCCTGCTGGTTATAATCTTTATTGGCGCTGCAGTAAGCGTAGGCCTGCTCAATAATGGAACCCCGGAACCTGTGACAACTGTTATCGAGCCTGCGGGAAAACCCCCTTATGTATTATACGGACTGGCACTGATTGCAATAATGTGGACATTCGGGGGATGGGATGAGTCTCCCTTCGTTGCCGAAGAAATTGTACGTCCCGAAAGAAACATACCGATTTCCCTTATAGGAGGATTGCTAATATGTGTAATTCTTTATGTGTCCACAAATGCCTCTTACCTTGCAGTATTAGGTCCGGATGAATTTATTTCATCAGGAGGGCGTACAGCAACCTTATTCCTTGAAAAGACTCTCGGGGGATGGGCAAAACTTGTACTAAGTATCATACTCATGATATCAACCTTTGGAACGGCTAACGGTTTTATCCTCACATCTGCACGCATAATCTATGCCACAGGGCGCGATAATAAAGTTTTCGGCTGGTTTGCAAGGACTCACAAAACAACAAAAACTCCGGTCAGGGGATTACTTATCCAGCTTATTCTGGGAAGTACAGCCATAATAATTATGGACGATCCGTTCAATTTGCTTATCTTTACAGGATTTGCTTACTGGTTATTTTCGGCACTCGTCCCGGTAGCACTTGTAATATTGAGATATAAAGATCCGGAAAGGCCGCGGCCATTCCGTGTATTATTATATCCTGTTACTCCTGTTTTATTTTTTATGGCTTCTTTGATAATGATGGGTGCAGTAATTAAAAATGATGTTACAAAAGTCACAAAATGGATAGACAGTGAAAACTTGCTTAAGGATCCTCCGACAACACTGGTTAGTCTTCTTATATTTGCTGTCGGAACAATTGTTTTCCTGGCGCAGAGATTAAAAAAAGTGAGTAACCCGTTATAAAAAGATTAGATAAAACTTTGAAAATTTATGAAACTTAAAACATAGATTATGAAATACATTGCAATCAACTTTATGATCTTATTACTGGCTGTATCTCTGACAACATGTTCAGATAGCAGCCGCAAAAAGACAGTCGGGCAAAAACCTTCTGTTCAGTTGCCACAAATAAAATCTGACCTTTGCAATACTGTTATAACTGTTGATGGTATTGATGAGGAGTGGAGAGCCAACAGGACATTCATTATAGGTAACAAGACCTCTGTTGGTGTATGCAGGGACGGTGAATTTTTATATGTACATCTTTCCACGTCGGATCCCGAGCTGAGCATGCAAATTATAAACTTCGGCTTTACTATCTGGCTCGATCCCCAGGGCACACAAAAAAAAGCAGTGGGCATACAGTTTCCTGTTATACAGATGCCCCCGCCGCCCCCAAGAGAAGGAAATCCCCCTGTGGGAAAAGAACTGCAAAGAATTCTGGATAAACGTCTAAAGGATATTATTATTGAGCTTGCTGAAAATAACGATATCAGAAAGATGAGCATGGCAGAGGCAAACGAACAGGGCATTAATGCAAAGATAGGAGTTGAACCCGGCTTACTTACATATGAGCTCCAATACCCTTTATATACGTCAGAGGCCCACGCTCTCGGCCTGGGGTTGTCAAAACAAAAACAGATGAACATATGTATTGAAACACCTGATATCGACCTGAGTAAAATGTCAGGGCCCTCATCAGAGGGACCTCAAGCCGGGGAAGTTACAAGATTACAGAACGCGGCGAGCAAAGAAATGAAACCCAAACCCCCGAAAATTACAAGAATATCACAATGGATACAAGTGCAATTTTAAACTTTATGACTTCCAATAATATAACTGATTGAAGCCTGATGAAAATATGAGACGTAAAAAAATAATCATCATTCTGGTTCTCCTGGTTCTTATTGCAGGTATTACTGTATATCTCACAATCATAAGAAACATAAACAGGAACAGGATCTTTCAGTTCACCACAGTTATGAGAGGTGACATCAAAAATACTATTACAAGTACAGGTATCCTCCATCCAAGAAGTAAAGTAGAAGTAGGCACGCAAATTTCAGGAACTTTTGCAAACATATATGTTGACTACAACGATATTGTTAAAAAAGGACAGCTGTTAGCCGAACTGGACAAGAAAATATTACAGGCTGCGCTGGATGAGGCAAAAGCAATGGTATTAAATACTCATGAAAAATTTAAATTTTCAAAAAATGAATACCTTAAAAAGAAGGACCTATATGAATCAGGATATTTGCCGGAAATAGAATTTTTCAAGTTCCGGTCAACCTATTATACAGACAGCGCGGCATATTTATCTGCCATGGCAAACCTCGACAAGGCATATATTAATCTTGATTATGCTGAAATAGTTTCTCCCATCAGCGGCACCGTAATTGAAAGAAATGTTGAAGCCGGACAGACTGTGGCTGCAAATTTTAATACCCCAACTTTGTTTGTTATTGCCGAAGATCTTTCAAAAATGGAAATCCATGCCACTGTTGACGAAAGTGATATGAGCTATATCTTTGAAGGCCAGGAAGTGGAATTCTCTGTTTTGGCCTATCCTGATAGTGTTTTTAAAGGTACAATAAATCAGATACGCATGCATCCGATGATGATTCAAAATGTCGTTAACTATATTGTTGTTATCAATGCAGATAATGTCAGCGGTTTATTGCTGCCCGGCATGACTGCCACTGTGGATTTTATTACTGACCAGAAAAAGGACATATTACTGGTACCTAAAAGTGCACTAAACTTTCAGCCACCAAAGAATATGGTTGAGAAATTTCATAGAAGAATGCGAAAGAAGATGGAAGCACTTCCTGATTCATTAAGGCAGCGGCTGCAGCCACCCCCTCCATATGGTGATGAAAAGTTGCCGGAAAACGTCAGGCAGGTATGGTATATTGATGAAAACGGGGAGCTGGCAATGGAGCCTATAGAAACAGGGGTATCAGATGATAATAATACTGAAATTGTACGGTATCGGAATTTGCGGCCGGGGATGCAGGTCATTTGCGGTATCATTGAGTCGAAGAAAAAAGAAAAGGACACTGTTACCAACACTAATCAGATGTTTGGCGGTGCTCCGCAGCAAGGCGGAGGGGGCCCTCCCCCACCTCCGGGAGGCCCATAAAGCCAGGTAACGAAATTTTGTATCTGTTAAACTAAGAGGATTAGTATGCCCGTAGTTATTGAGACAAAAAAGCTGACAAAAATTTATCAGATGGGAGATATTCCCGTGAATGCGCTCATGGAGGTGAATCTTAAAGTGGAGAAAGGTGAATTCCTGGCAGTAATGGGGCCCTCAGGCTCAGGAAAATCTACACTTCTGAATCTTCTGGGTTGCCTCGACAGTGCAACGTCAGGCGAATATTTGCTGGACGAAAAGGAGGTTAGCCACCTCAACAAGAAGGAATATGCCGATATACGGAATCAAAAAATAGGTTTTGTTTTCCAGGGTTTCAACTTGTTACCACGCACTTCTGCATTTGAAAATGTTGAATTGCCATTGATATATGATCGTCAAAACAGGATAAAAGACAGTAAGGGAGCAATTATCGAAGCATTAAGACGGGTCGGACTTGAAGATCGGATGAACCATCTGCCCCAGCAACTATCGGGAGGTGAGCAGCAACGGGTGGCCATTGCACGCGCAATAGTGAACAAACCTGCCATAATTCTTGCCGATGAGCCAACGGGAAATCTTGATACTCAGACATCCATAGATATTATATCTGTTCTCCGCGAATTAAACGGACAGGGTATAACAATAATACTCGTAACACACGAACATAATCTTGCAGGCTATGCCAGACGCGTTGTCAAATTAAGGGACGGCCGTATTATCAGTGATGACCTTATAGCTTAATAAATAAAATATGATTAGAAGCAGGCAAATTAAAAAAATATTTAAGTCATCTCTCAGGGGAATATTAAGAAACCGCCTGCGAAGCCTTCTTACTTCAATAGGAATAATCATTGGAGTGAGTGCTGTCATTATAATGTCTGCTATAGGCAGAGGCTCACAGGCATTAATTGAAAAAGAAATAAATGATCTTGGCACAAATCTGCTTATAATATTCCCGGGCTCCAGCATGACGGGCGGTGTACACAGGGGAGCAGGAAGTGTTAACCGCTTTACCTATAGCGACGTTGAGAAAATAAGAAAGAATGCTACACTGGTGAATGCCGTAACACCGATAGTGCAGTCAGGGGGACAGATTATTGCAGGGGGAAGCAACTGGAGTACAGAAATCTGCGGTGCATCACCCGAGTATTTTGACATAAAAAACTGGGGCCTTAAGTACGGCAGCTACTTTACGGAAAGAGACGTAAAAATAAGCAGGAAGGTAGCAATTCTCGGCAATACTATAGCTGATGAGCTGTTTCCGGATCAGGACCCGACCGGACAAACGATACGTATCCGCAATATACCATTCAAAGTTATAGGTGTTCTGGAGGAAAAAGGACAGTCAGGTATGGGCCGTGACCAGGATGATATTGTTTTGGCTCCCTGGACAACTGTTCTATACCGCCTGAAAGGAGGGCGCTATATAGATATGATCAATGCCAGTGCAATTTCTACCGGTGTGCTGGAGCAGGCAGAGGATGAAATATCAGTTATTATAAGAGAAGCGCACAGGCTTAATGAAGGTGAGGAAGATGATTTCACCATCCACAACCAGACTGAAATAACCCAGATGGTAACAAGGACATCCAGAATAATGACATGGCTGCTTGGCTCTATCGCTGGTGTCTCCCTGCTTGTTGGAGGCATCGGGATAATGAATATTATGCTTGTTACAGTTACCGAACGTACACGCGAAATAGGAATACGCCTCTCTGTT
This sequence comes from uncultured Bacteroidales bacterium, assembly GCA_964580815.1. Classification (GTDB taxonomy): domain Bacteria; phylum Bacteroidota; class Bacteroidia; order Bacteroidales; family UBA10428. Next base: position 24,879 of record CAZOLY010000012.1, on the reverse strand, counting down.
GGTGCAAGAGCCGTTGATATCCTGGTTCAGTTCCTTACAGAAGCAACTGTACTTAGTGTAAGTGGAGGTATTATAGGTATAATTTTTGCTATAATTGTCTCTTTAGCTTTAAATTCATTTTCAAGTTTATACACGCTGATAAAACCTGAGATCGTATTTATAGCCTTTCTTTTTTCTGCTGCCGTGGGAATATTTTTCGGATTTTATCCCGCACAGAAAGCAGCGCGGCTGAACCCTATAGAATCCCTCAGATATGAATAAGCCCGTTATTTTTAAAATACAGGGAACCCCTTGCTGATTTTGAACAAATTAAGGATGTATATGTTTATCCTTGCAAATACTGTTTACTGACCAGCAGTGAAAAAATCAACAGAAATAAATTTTTATATATAAACCGCTGTGATATATTTGTATTATATAAGAAACAGCTTCAATTAAAATGTCGAAATAATGAAAAAAATTATCAGCGCTTTAACGCTTGCAATGCTTTTAAAGATCGTGACTTTTGCACAACCCGCTGATTCGCTCGTAATAGGAATATGGCTTGGGGAATATGTAGGTCATGATCCGCAGACAATGAGTAATATTACTGTAAGAAGAAGATTGATTATTGAAGAACAGGACAAACTATACTATGACACCCTTTGGGGGCAACCTTCCCAGAGTGATGAGATCATTTTTGAGATGGAAATAGGAAACTGGGAAATTAATTTTATTGGCGATTCAATAATCTGGACACCCATAATATCAAAACATATTGATATTGCCAATCCCGATTCCCTTGTTGAATATGATCATGGGGTCCACAGAAAAGAGCTTAATGAAGTTAAAGATCAATGGCAATATCATGACGACAACATGAATGTCGACTACTGGATGTTAAAGGAAGAGTTTATATCAACGCCGGGAACCCCTGCCGGCAATGAATCACCGGTCATTTATGAGAATTATGTTTATAATACCAGTGGTGCCACATCAAACCTGGAACATCTGCTGGAATATAGTTTTAACTGGGGTGATGGCAGCAGCTCGGGATGGAGCAGCGGCAAAAGTTCCACACACACGTGGACAACAACAGGACTCAAATACGTAACCGTCACAGCCCGTTGCCAGGACCACAATGACAGAACCGCAACTTCTGACAGCCTTGCTGTGGATGTTCAGGATATAGCTGAAAATATAGGCAAGCCGGGAACACCTGCCGGCGAGACCGAACCGCTGATTGGTGAAACCTATACATATACAACCACAGGAGCAACATCGGACCTTGGCCACGTAGTGCAGTATAGCTTTGACTGGGGCGATGGTACAAGCTCGGAATGGAGCGCTTCCAATGCTGCCATGCACAACTGGGCAACAGCAGGGCCCAAAAATGTATCAGTCACAGCCCGCTGCCAGGTTCATCAAAATAAAGCCAACACATCAGATAACCTTGAGATAATTGTCCGGGATAATTCCACAGGAATAAATAATGGCAGCGATAATATGTATTCATTTAAAATATTAAATGATTATCCCGGCAATTCAGGAAGTCCTGTTATTATTAGCTACAATGTTCCTGTGCATTCTTATGTCAGTATATCAATATATAATATACAAGGTCAGCTGGTAAGGGCAATGGTTAACGGTCACCATGATGCAGGAAATTATGAAATAGTGTGGGATGGTAAAGATGACAGCGGTAATAATATGAATGATGGTATTTATTTCTTCACATTTACGACAAAAGACTATTATAACGTACAGAAAGGTGTATTGGTGAAATAATTTTAAAAAGTAACATAAATTTTATATACCTGTTACTGCGAAAATATTTGCTGGTAATAAAAATGAAAATTAATAGAATAATAATCGCTTTGGCTATGATTATGATTACTCCGCTGTGTTTTGCGCAGGATGAATGGTCACTGGATGATTGTATAAAATATGCACTGGAAAATAATATTGAGATAAAACGGCAAAAACTAGCTGCTGACCTGTCGGAATACGAATATAACCAGTCGAAATTCGAACTGCTTCCCAACCTGAACGCCGGGTTGATTCATACTTTCAGCTCGGGACGGGCTCTTAATACAGAAACCTATGAATGGCAGGATCGCCGTAACCAGGACGGAAGCTTTGGAATTGCAAGTAATCTCACATTATTTAACGGATTAAAAAATTACAATACTATACATAAGAGAAAATTTGACCTTTTAAACAGCCTTGCCAATGTAGAAAAACTGAAGAATGATATTGCAATAATACTGGCATCATCATATTTACAGATCCTGTTTGATCAGGAATTACTTGAAGTAACTGAAAGTCAGCTTGAACTAACTGACCTTCAGGTAAAAAGGATGCAAAAGATGGTTGAGACAGGTAACAGTGCAAAGGGCGAACTTCTGGATATTATGGCACAAAGGGCAATAGAGAACCTGGATGTTATAACCACCGAAAATCAGCTTGAAATTTCAATACTCAGTCTGACCCAGCTTCTTGATCTTGATTCGGTTGTGAACTTCAGGATTGTAAGACCCCAAAATCTGGAAATAGAAAAATTTTCGTTGCTTCCGGCAGACTCATTTTATAATTCCGCAATTTCCAATCTTCCACAAATAAAAAGTGCCGAATACATAGTGAGCAGTGCAGAAAAATCACTGGCCATAGCAAAAGGCGACAGGTACCCTAATCTCTTTTTAAGATCAGAGTATTATACCCGCTATAATAAAGCTTCAACTAATCCTTTGGATTCAGATCCGACACATCCTGTGATGGATTACCCGTATCCGGATCAGATTAACAATAACCAGTATAGAAGTGCAAGTCTGAATTTATATGTCCCGTTATTCAACAATAAGCAGATTGATACAAAAATAAGCCATGCAAAAATAGCTTTATACGATTCCAAATATAAACTGGAACAGGAAAAGCAGATATTATACAAAGAGATACAACTGGCCCATGCCGATGCGAAAGCAGCCCTGGAAAAATACTACTCTGCACTGGAAGCTGTAAAGGCCAGCGAAGAGGCTTTCAATCATACCGAGTATAAATTCAATATTGGTATGGTTACTTCTATAGAATTTAATGAAGCAAAAAATAATCTTACAAGAACGAAATCGGAATTGCTGAAGGCAAAGTACGAGTATATTTTTAAAACAAAGATTCTTGATTTTTACAGGGGAGTGCCTATTACTTTATAGAGATAACTGAAAGATTTCAATAATCTTATCAGCAATTTCATACTCCCTCATATCTTCTGTATACAGAATATATGAAGCAAAGTCCTTATAATACTTCTCTCTTTTCTTTAAAATATGTGACGTTTCTTTTTGAGGAGGCATACTTGTCAGCGGGGGTTTTCTGTCTTTAGGCCTGGTTATTTTATATGTCCTTTCCGTTAATATCTCAGCATTCTTTGACAGGTCATTATAGGGAATAAGCATTATTTTTTCAGAAGGCTGAAATTCATTCAGTATATTAATATTCTCCTCCCTGTATTTATCATATTCATGTGAGATCGTTCCCCCTCCAAGAATAAGAATAGTATGTTCATCCCGGCACCTTGACAGAATATCCTGCAAAGTCTCAAATTCAATCTTCCTGAAATATTCCCATCCATGCCTGGCAACAATATCTTCAATTGAACCGAACTTCTCCGAAAGAATGTTATCCAGATCAATATAGTTTATTCCCAGTTTTTTGGATAAATATACCCCGACATTTGTCTTTCCTACATTTCTCGGGCCAAAGAGAACTATTCTTATATTTTTATCCATAGATTAAAGTTAGTTTCTCAATAATTTAAAAATTAATATATAAAACAAAAAATTACCTGTTTTGATTAGATGGCTTGGCTGTATTATATGGTTAAAAATAAAGTTCATAAAACTTTTATAATTATTCATACGTAATGCTCACTTTAAGGTTTAGTTTCAGTACTAGCCTCTGCATAAGATTTGATAAAGTCACTATTGTACTTTGTTAAATCACTTTTTTATCGGGTTAGCAACCCCAAAAAGTTGCAAACATATAAATAATTAATAATAAAATAAAAAAAACCCCGCATCAGCGAGGCTTAAGTAATTGTGGGCGTTGCTAGATTCGAACTAGCGACCCCCTGCTTGTAAGGCAGGTGCTCTGAACCAGCTGAGCTAAACGCCCCTGAATAAACGCCCCTTAAAAGGCGATGCAAATATAAAGGATTTTTTTTAAAGAGAAACACTTACCAGCCTTTTTCTAATCTTAAAAAGTCTGCTACAACATATGTGCTTCCCCCGATAAAAATCATGTCATCACTGCCTGCCGATGATCGTGCTGCATGGAAAGCTTCCCCTACAGATTTGTATGCCTCTCCTTTTAAATTATACGTGCTTGCTTTATCCCTGACTATATTCTCATCAAGGCCTCTTGGAATATCGGGCCTGGTAAAATAGTAGACTGCATCCCGGGGAAAAATATCAAGAAAATCGTCTATATTCTTTTCTTTAACAAAACCTATTATCATATGCAAATTCCTGCAAGGTGTGTTTTCAATCTGCGAAATTACCGGCTTTAATCCTTCATAATTATGAGCGGTATCACATATTATACGCGGATTATAATCCACTACCTGCCACCTTCCATAGAGACCTGTATTTGTAATCACTTTCCTCAGTCCGTTATAAATATCAGTACCTGCTATCTCAAATCCTTTTTCCTTTAACAGGTCTATAGCTGCCAGGGTTGTCACCACATTCTTATTCTGGTAAGCTCCCAGAAGGTCAATCTCCAGGTCAGGATAACGAATCTGTCCTTCTTTTTCAACATTAAACACCTGCATATCACCGGCCGCGTATAAACCATAACCAGCAGAATATATTTTATCGGCAAAATACAGGGCCGATGATTTTCTTCGGGCAGCTTTTATAAATACATCGTCTGTCCGGTTGTCAGATTCACCAATAATGACGGGCACCGATTGTTTAATTATCCCTGCCTTCTCATATGCTATTTTATCAAGGGTGTCACCCAGGAATTCCATATGATCATGCCCTATATTTGTTATAACAGACAACTCAGGATTAATGATATTGGTAGAGTCAAGCCTTCCTCCCAGTCCGACTTCAATTACTGCCACATCAACCTTGCTGGCTGCAAAATAATCAAGGGCCAGAAAAACAGAGATTTCAAAAAAAGAAGGCTGGATATCCCTGAAAAATGACATATGCTTTTCCACAAATTTTGCAACATATGCCCGGGATATTAACTCACCGTTTAGTTTTATTCTTTCCCGGAAATCAATTAAATGGGGTGATGTATGTAATCCTGTATTATATCCGGCACTGCTGAGCACAGATGCAAGCATATGACATACTGATCCTTTACCGTTGGTCCCCCCTACATGAATTGTTTTATATTTGTTATGAGGACTGTTAAAATAGTTATCAAGCTTAATGGTATTTTCAAGGCTGCCCTTGTAGGCGGCTTTCCCGATCCTCTGATACATGGGCAACTGACTGTATAAATAGTCAACGGATTGCTGGTAATTCATACGAAGAAAATTTCAGATTAATCCCGGTTTTACACGACTATTCAATCCCATTTTTCGTAATGTATTCTTTCTTTTTTAAACCTGTCAGGAAGTTCCTTCTTTTCTGCAGGGTGTCCTACGGAAATTATTGAAAAGGGCTTAATATGTTCGGGAAGCTTAAAAAGTTTATGAATACCTTTGATCCTGTTTTCCCTGGGATATATGCCAACCCACACTGCTCCCAGTCCGGTTCCATGTGCTGCCAGAAGTATATTCTGGGTTGCGGCGGAGCAATCCACAGGGCCATAGCCCACATCATGCTGAAGATTCTCATCCCAGCACACGAGTATTGCGACATCTGAATTTTCAAGCATCCGCCCGTTCGGATGTATCTTAATAATTTCTTCAATAACTTTCCTGCTCCTGAATACAATGAAATGCCAGGGTTGTTTATTAACTGCAGAGGGAGCATACATTCCTGCCTTAAGAAGAATTTCCACCTGCTCGTCCGTTACTCTTTCACCTGTATATTTTCTTATACTTCTTCTGCTTATTATAGCTTCAATTACATCCATTTGTAAGAGTTTTATAATTTCAAATATATAATAATAAAAATTATTAATTTTAAAGCAACACTAAATTAATTGAAATGAGCAACAAGAAGATATTTGTTTTGGACACTAATGTTTTACTCCATGATTATAAGAGTATATATACTTTCCAGGATAATGATGTAGTAATACCAATAACCGTTCTCGAGGAACTTGACAGGTTTAAAAGAGGTAACGATATACTGAACTTCCATGCCAGGGAATTCACACGCGAGCTTGATAAGCTCTCAGGTGACGGATTATTCGATGAAGGAGTTGCACTTGGTAAAAACCTGGGGCGGCTGACAATTGAAACAGGCAAGCCTTTTTCCCGCGTCATGCAGGAATCATTTCCCGAAACATCTCCGGATCACCGCATACTTGCTATTGCCGAACATGTACAGAAAAATAACAGTAGCAGATCGGTTATCCTGATAACCAAGGATATAAATCTGAGAATGAAAGCCAAATCGATTGGTATCCTTTCACAGGATTATGAAAATGATAAAATCAGCAGCATAGCTGATATATATAAGAATGTCAGTGTAATAGAAAATATAGATTCTAAAATAATCTCAGAGCTTTATGATACCTCAGAGGGCATACCGTTTGAAAATTTCAAAATAGATCTTGTTCCAATACCTAACCAGTACTTTATCCTGAAAAGCAATTCCCCGAGTGCATTAGTCCATTTTGATCCTAATACCGGCGCATTAAGCAGGGTATTGAAACAGAAAACTTATGGTATTGACCCCAGAAACGCTGAGCAGACCTTTGCTCTTGATGCTCTTTTACGTGACGACGTGCTGCTGGTTTCTCTGACCGGCAAGGCGGGCACGGGAAAAACCCTTCTGGCTCTTGCAGCAGCTATACATCAGCGGCAGAAATTCACACAGATATTCCTGGCAAGGCCCATTATTCCTTTGGCAAACAGGGACATCGGCTACCTTCCGGGAAATATTAACGAAAAAATAGGCCCCTACATGCAGCCCCTTTTTGATAATCTTGCAGTTATTAAAAACAAATTTAACCAGACAAGCAAAGAGTATCAAAAAATAGAAGAGATGCAGAAAGACGAAAAACTTATAATTACTCCCCTGGCTTACATCAGAGGTCGCAGTCTTTCACGAATATATTTTATTGTGGATGAGGCCCAGAACCTTACTCCTCACGAGATTAAAACAATTATTACCAGGGCCGGTGAAGGGACAAAAATGATCTTTACCGGCGACATAGAGCAGATTGACTCTCCTTACCTGGATGACAAATCAAACGGATTAAGTTATCTTACCGATAAAATGAAAGGGCAGAACGTCTTTGCACACGTGCACCTTATAAAGGGTGAAAGAAGTTATTTGGCCGATCTTGCTAGTAATCTCCTATAAATTTCTTTAATTTGTAGAAAGTTTAACCCGATATTTAAAAACTATGAAGAAAAGAAAAACTTTGCACATAGTTAGACATGCCAAATCAAGTTGGGATTATATTGATATTTCAGATATTGACAGGCCCCTGAAACTTAAAGGGATACAAAATTCATACGAGATGGCAAGAAGAATTAAAATAAGGAATACCTTGCCTGACTTAATAATCACAAGTCCTGCAAACAGGGCCATTCATACTGCTATAATTTTTGCCCGTGTGTTTGAATTTCCACTTAACAAAATTATTATTGAAGAAAAGCTGTATGGAGCAGAAGAGGATTTTATTATGGATATGGTCAGAAAAACCGATAATTCAATTTCATCTCTGATGATTATCGGACATAATCCTGAACTCACTGATTTTGCTAACATATTTGTAAAAGATACAATAGAAAATATAGGCACAACAGGCATTGTTTCAATTGTCTTTGATGTGGATGACTGGAAGGAAGTTAATCAGAATAAGCTTGTCTCAGAGCATTTTGATTACCCCAAAAAAAATTTACAGGTAGAATCATTGTAATCTTTTAAATTAAATTATTTAATACTTATAATCCGTTACCGGATTAATGGTAAATTAATGCAGCGACAAAACAAAATTATAAACAGGGAATTAAGCTGGTTATCCTTTAATGAAAGGGTATTACAGGAAGCACAGGATAAGAGTGTGCCTTTAATAGAGCGGATAAGGTTTCTTGGAATTTTCTCAAATAATATGGACGAATTTTTTAAAGTGAGGGTCGCCACTATTAAACGAATGATTGACATCCAGGTAGGGTCCAAGACCGTCGAAGGTGAGAAGCCAAAAAAACTGATGAATAAAATCCAGAATAAGGTCATTCGGCTGCAACATAAATTTGAATATACATACCATCATATCCTTGGTGAGCTTGAGCATCATGACATTTTTATATTAAATGAGAAGGAACTTAATCCAAAGCAGGAAATATTTGTAAAAAAGTATTTCAAAGATAACGTCATGACCTATCTCTCGCCCATTATGCTGCAAAATGTTGACAGATTCCCCGATCTGAGGGACAAATCTATTTACCTGGCTACAAAGCTTATAAGAAGTGAGCCTGCCTCCGAAACAGAATATGCAATAATTGAGGTGCCTACTGATGTCCTTCCCCGATTTATTTCCCTCCCTTCTGATAATCACAGAAGATTCATAATGTTGCTTGAGGATATTATAAGGTATTCTCTCAGGGACCTTTTCTCTATTTTACACTATGATACCGTTAATGCATGGATAATAAAATTAACAAGGGATGCAGAACTTGATATGGATAATGACGTGTCAAAAAGCTTTTTGGAACGTATTTCAAAAGGAGTAAGCGGCAGAAAAACAGGTCAGCCTGTAAGATTTGTTTTCGATAATTGTATTGCCAGGGATCTCATGGAAGTTATAATTCAAAAACTTAACCTTGATGAAGATAATAACCTTATCCCCGGAGGGCGATACCATAACTTCAAGGATTTTATGAACTTCCCGAAGATAGAGGGAGATAAGCTGCTATATAGAAAAGATATTCCCGTTGGACACAGACTTATTGGGAATCAGATAAGCATTTTTGAAGCTATGGCAAAAAGAGATTTTATGCTTCATTTCCCTTACCAGGATTTTAACATTTTTATCAGCATGCTTCAAATGGCATCAATTGATCCCAAAGTGAAGGAAATATCACTTACAGTTTATCGTGTTGCCCGTAACTCCAAGGTTATTAGCGCTTTAATGACTGCGGCAAGGAACGGGAAAATTGTTAACGTGGTTATTGAATTGCAGGCAAGATTTGATGAGGAAGCAAATATATACTGGTCAAGAAGACTTGAAGAATCCGGAGCAAATGTATACTTTGGCATACCCGGTCTTAAAGTACATTCCAAACTGGTTTATATATCCAGGAAAGAAGATAAAAAGATTATGACTTATTCCTGTGTCAGCACAGGTAATTTTCACGAAGAAACAGCCGAAATATATTCCGATTTAATACTGTTTACTATTGACCGCCGAATAACAAGTGAAGTGAAAAAAGTCTTTGACTTTTTTGCAAATACATACAAAAACTATACATACAGACATCTCATAGCCTCCCCCCTTTATATGCGAAAGAAGATGTATGCTTTAATCGATAATGAAATAAAAAACGCCAAAGCAGGTAAGGATGCCTACATTATACTCAAATTAAACAGCCTCGTTGATAAAGAAATAATAAATAAGCTTTACCAGGCAAATAATGCAGGAGTTAAAATAACATTAATAATAAGAGGTATTTGTTCACTTATACCCGGCATTGAAGGAATGAGTGAAAACATTAAAGCAATAAGTATAGTTGATAAATATCTTGAACATTCAAGGATAATTATCTTCTGTAATGGCGGCATTGAATTATATTATATTTCTTCTGCCGACTGGATGACCCGTAACCTGGACAGAAGAATAGAAATAACCTGCCCTATATACGACAAGGATATTCAACGGGAACTGAAAGACCTCATCAATATTCAGCTTAAAGATAATGTAAAGGCAAGGATAATAAATGAAGTGCAGGATAATCCTTACCTTATGTCCGATTCCGAAGAGAAACTCCGGTCTCAGGTCGAGTTATACAAATATTACCATAACAAATTAGAAGAATAAATTCTATTGTTATATTTTTGCCTCATCTTCTGAAATATTCATGACATGGACTATAGAAAGGTGTGCGAATATACAAAAGAAGTTGCCATGGAAGCGGGCAAGTATATTATTAGTAAATGGGGCAGCTTCTCACATGATAATATAGAAACAAAAGGAAAGCACAACTTTGTTACAGAGGTAGACAAAGGAGCTGAAGAAAAGCTTATTAAGGGCCTGGGTAAAATAATACCCGAATCCGGATTTATTGCTGAAGAAGGCACAACTGTTAAAAAGGGGAAGAAATTTAACTGGATTATTGATCCCCTTGATGGTACGACAAATTATATACATAATGCACCCCCTGTAGCAATAAGCATAGCTTTAACAGAAAACGGACAGCTGATAACGGGCGTAATACTTGAGCTTACTCTTAATGAATGCTTTTATGCCTTTAAAGATAGTCCTTCATTTCTTAACGGAAAGGAAATAAGAGTGTCATCAGTGAATAAAGTAAAAAACGCACTAATTGCCACAGGATTCCCTTATCATAATTTTTCGCGGCTTCAGCCTTTTATGGAAACACTCAGCTACTTTTTTAATAATTCCCATGGCGTCAGGCGTATGGGTTCGGCTGCTACTGATCTGGCATATGTGGCTGCCGGAAGATATGATGCTTTCTATGAATATAACCTTAATCCCTGGGATGTGGGAGCAGGAGCCTACATTATTCAGCAGGCCGGGGGCAAAATAGCCGATTTTAAAGGTGGCAACAACTACCTGTTTGGCAAAGAAATAGTAGCTACCAATTATAAAATCTTTAAAGAATTTCTTCGAATAGTTGGTAATTTTATGAATAAATGAAATATTTGGATTATAAATAATACTATTAGCAGAATTAATGTCAAAAATTTTTTACGCTATCTTTTACGCATCAATCTGGTTATTTACACTAATCCCTCTAAATATTCTTTATTTTATATCCGACATTTTCTCTATACTGCTGCAATATGTAATAAGATACAGGAAAAAAGTTGTTTATGAAAACCTTTCACGCTCTCTACCTGGCAAGTCAGAAAAAGAAATTAAAAAAATAGCAAGAAAGTTCTACAGGCATATTTGTGATTTCGCCATCGAATCTCTTAAGACTATTCATCTTTCACAAAAGCAAGTCGATAAAAGGCTCAAATATGAGAATATTGAAATACTTGAGGAACTGTATAATAAAAATAAAGATGTAACCATTGTATCGGGACATTATGGTAACTGGGAGTGGATGGTAAATTTCGCGGAAAAAATATCATACAGGTTCCTGGCAACATACAGACCCCTGAGGGTTAAGTCAGTTGATAAAATGATATATAACATAAGAGGCAAATTTGGTGTCATAATGATACCTGTAAAAGAAACCTATAAGGAAATTTTAAAATATAAGCAGAAAAATGAACAAATAATAATATGGTCGCTGGTAGACCAGAGACCTCCCCGGAGAAACAAGTACTGGACAAAATTTATGAACCAGGATACCCCATTCTATACAGGTTTTGAAAAAATAGCTATAAAATTAAATATGGCCGTGGTTTTTATGATTGTCAAAAAAGTAAAACGAGGGTACTATAATGTCAAGTTTGAAAAGCTTTTTGAAGATACGTCCGGCCTACCTGACTACATAATTACTGAAAAGATAATAAAAATACTGGAAGATTCAATTGTCAGCAAGCCTGAATACTGGTTATGGTCCCATAAACGATGGAAACATAAAAAGGATTATCCCGGACAGCCTTTAAAGAAATGAATATGAGTAAGGTAGCAATAGTAATACTAAACTGGAACGGCAGGGAGTATCTTGAAAATTTTTTGCCTTCAGTTATAAAATATTCATCCAATTCCTATACTCAGATTTATATTGCTGATAATAACTCAACTGATGATTCAGTCAGTATGATAAAAAATAAATTCCCCGTTGTTGAGCTTATTCTTTTTGACAAAAATTACGGTTTCGCACAGGGTTATATAAAAGCGCTGAACCAGATAAAATCTGAATACTTTGTGCTGTTAAACTCTGACGTAATGGTTACAAGCCAGTGGTTATCCGTAATTGATATAATGGATAATGATAAGTCAATAGCTGCCTGCATGCCCAAGATAAGATCATTTGATAATAAAGAGTATTTTGAGTATGCCGGAGCGGCAGGTGGTTTTATTGATAAATACGGATACCCCTTCTGCAGGGGACGTATTTTAAACAGAATAGAAAAGGATAACGGGCAGTACGACAATACTTTGGAAGTATTCTGGGCTTCGGGCGCATGTATGTTTATAAGGGCAAAAGCATACTTCGAGGCAGGCGGACTGGATAAGGACTTTTTTGCACATATGGAAGAAATTGACCTTTGCTGGCGCCTGAAAAAACTCAACTATAAAATCATCTGCGTCCCGGAAGTAATAATTTACCATGTTGGCGGAGGAACACTGCCAAATAATACACCCAGAAAATTATATCTCAATTACAGGAACAATCTGTTTCTGCTATATAAAAACCTGCCGGACAAGGTTCTCTGCAAAACAATAATCATAAGGCTGCTGCTGGATATGCTATCTGCATTTATTTATTTGTTCAGATTTTCTTTTCGCTTCGCCCTCACTGTCATTAAAGCCCATTTTTCATTTTATAAGTCCATAAAAATACTGAACAGAAAAAGGAAAGAATTAAATGAAAAACCCGGAGTAAAAATCCCGGACCAGATATATCAGGGAAGTATCCTGTTTGATTTCTTTGTAAGGAAAAAAAGGCTTTTTAGTCAGCTTGATTTTTGATGATATTCTTTCTTCCCTCAAGGCTTAGAAAAATAGTAAAAGACTGGGAGCTATTTATTTCACCTGGCACAAAATGAAACGAGAACTGAAGTTTGCCGTTTATCCGTCCGCGGTTATTGCTTTCATAAAATAAATCTATCCTGCCATAGTTTCCGGATTTGTAAAAACCATCTCCATAAAGGAGGATCTGACTGTCACCAAAATAATATAATCCATTAAAGCCGAATCCCTTATGGATTATTTGAAGCCTGTTCAGCCAGCCTGCGGGAAAATTAAAATCATACAAATTCCTAATCCTGTCATATGAAACTGCCACTCCCGATGTAAATACGAGGCTATCGAGATTTAATTTCGAGGATAGATCTACTCCTGCATTTACAGTTAATCCTCCATTGTCTCTTATGTGATCATCAGGTATTGGAATGGCCGGACCTGCATAATGATACATAATGAAATCGTGTTTATAAAAGAAAATGCCTTTTTTAATCATCCCTTCCCCTCCTATAAGAAATGTCTCCCTCCTGGTATCTGTCTGCCTGCTGGTCCAGTCAACCCATATATTTTGATATCCCCGGCGAGCTTTAAACTCCAGAAACATCCCTTCAACATTAGGACGATAATATATAAGTGTATCTTCCAGCAGTATTCGGGGATGATTTATTATCCTGCGGCGCGGAAACGCCCCGATAAAAAAATTGACATGTTTCGACTGTCCTTTATAGTACATGGTAATATCCGGAGCAATAAGGTCACCCTTACTGCCAAATTCATATAAATAATTTATTCCCCCTCTGAACCTGTGATGGCTGTTCAATGCAAATCCGATTTCAGCATATAGCCGTGAACCAAACATTGTTTGTGGCCGGGTGAATTCATTAAAATATTCCCTGTTATCGAAAAAGCCGTCAAATCCCGTGGTCCACTCAAAATCCTGCCCCCCCGCCAATAAACATAATTTAATTGCGGCCGTTATCGCTATAATCCTCTTTATATATGAAGTCCGGTAAGTCAGTGTTAAAAGTTTTATATTTGGTAAATCTTTTAAAAGTAGTACTTTTAAATCATTAATTTTTATCGTTTTCAAAACTATTAAATTAATAAAAATACAATATTGAATACCAGAAGAATAATTGATCCGCTTTTCTGGTTTTTAACAGTGTGGCTGACTGTTAATATTATTCAGGCTTATTTTACTGAGCTTGCCCATGATGAAGCATACTACTGGATGTTTTCGAAGTATCTTGCCCTTGGTTATTTTGATCATCCCCCTCTAATTGCCCTGATAATTAGAGCAGGGTATTCAATTTTTCACAATGAGCTGGGAGTGAGGCTTATTCCCTGTATTTTAGGCGCCGGCACCCTTTTTGTCCTTTTTAAGCTTATAAACCAGCGTAACAGGGACCTCTCTTTTTTTATTATGCTTACTATGTCAATAGGTCTTGTTTCAACTCATGTTGGTGGTTTTATTGCTATTCCCGACACGCCATTGATATTCTTCACAGCCCTGTTCTTCTACCTGTATAAAAAATATTTGGAAAATGATAATATAAGAACTGCTGTATTAATATCTGTTGTTATTGCATTAATGCTTTACTCAAAATACCATGGAGTATTAGTCCTCTTCTTTACCTTTATTTCCAACTTTAATCTGGTAAGGAGAAAGAGTTTCTGGATAATTATACTATTAAGTGCGGCCCTGATGATCCCGCATCTTTTATGGCAAATAAATAATGATTTCCCGACTCTTGAATATCATCTCATAGGAAGATCTTCATTTTATAAACCCGCTTTTACAATAAACTATCTTTACAGTCAATTATTAATAGCCGGTCCGTTAAGCGGTATAATAATTTTATATCATGCTTTCAGGTTCAAAAATAAAAATCACTTTGAGAAAGCATTAAAGTTTAACCTTATAGGGACTTTGATATTTTTCTTTTTGTCCAGCTTCAGGGGGCATGTTGAACCTCACTGGACTGCCATTGCTTATATACCGCTGATTATATTATCATATAAGAGTATTATTAATACTAAAAAAGCCAAAATATGGATTCAGCGATTGTTTTGGCCTTCAATTGCTATGTTCCTGGTTGTGAGGGTGCTTTTAATCCACGAATTTTTACCGGGATCATGGAACATACTGACTGAATTTCACGGCTGGGACAAATGGGCAAACGAAATAAAAGAAACTGCTGACGGCAGAATAGTAGTTTTTACCAATAAATACCAGTATCCTTCCAAATATACTTTTTATAGCGGAGAATTTTCACATACGCTGAATAATATTTATTACAGAAAAAATCAGTATGATCTGTGGAATTTTGAAGATTCTATTCAGGGTAAATCCGTCATGATCATGCATAGCAAAACACCTACGGATACTTTAATAACAAGTAACGGCTTAATTTACGATTACCAGTTTATTGACAATTTCAGATCTTATTATGGAGTAAAAATAAATGCTAAAGTTGATAAAAAGGTATTAAGTAAGGGTGAGTATATCAATATGGAATTAATTATTTATAATAAGTCAGATAGGATAATTGATTTTAAAGACAGCAATAACAATGAATCCTATCTCTGCTATACATATGAACGAAGGGGCAAATACGTGTCTCTCCCGAAAAAAATTCGTAACGTTACATTGAAATGTATGAATCCCTATAGCAGCTACCACCAAAAGATTATAATACCTGCACCCAAAAAGCCGGGCCGGTATGCTGTTTATATTTCCATAGTTACCGGAAAATTGAAACCTGCCCACAATTCTGACCCCGTTATAATTAAAGTATCGGAGTAAAGCACTTATAAAACCTTGCTGTTTTCATAATAAAGTATAAAAAATATTCTGTCACGAGGGTTACTTTTTATATAAATCAGGAATTAATACCGGTTGAAGGCAACTTTACTTTTTATTACTATGAAATTTAACTGGCACAATAAAATATTACTAATCATAGAAGATGACTATGTAAGTTATTTATACATAAAAGATGTACTGTCAGATACAAGAATAAAGATAAAAAGGGCTGTCTCTGTAAAACAGGCTCAGACCTTACTGGCATCAAAAAATAAGATTGATTTAATAATTGTCAATGTTAATATTCTGGGAAAGAATATTTATAAGAGTATACTTGAGATTAAGAGTTTTAACCAGTTAATTCCAATAATAGCAATTACGAATCAATATTCAATGGATACTCAAACCGAATGTATTGAAGCAGGTTGTGATACATATATTTACAACAATATTGACAGTTCCCAGTTATTGCTCTCAATAGATGAGCTATTGGATAAGAGCATGATTATCAGCTCCCTGATGTCCAGGAATAAGTCTTAGCAATATCATTCGTTAACCTAAAGAAATTTAACCAGTTTTTCGAGCTGGTTTGCGCGGGAACCCTTTATAAAAATATTGGCATTCTTAATCTTGCCGGATTTAAGCATTCCAGCAAGTTCATTAACATCATTAAAGTATTTAAATCCGGATTTTTTCGCATGTTTATAAAAGGCCTTTCCTACACACAATACGTTGGTTATATTATTCTCTCTAAGGTATTCCAGTAGAATCTGATGCTCCCTGTCAGATGCATCTCCAATCTCAAGCATTTCACCCAGAATGAAGCATTTGTTTTGTACTTTTAAGTCAATAAAACTATCTAACGCAGCTCTCATACTTGTCGGATTGGCATTATAGGCATCCAGGTAAATTATATTATCTTTTGTCTTCACTAGCTGTGAGCGGTTATCTTCAGGGACATAATCCTCAATAGCTCTTTTAATGGAGTCTTTTGTTAAATTAAAAGAACGGGCAAATGCTGCAGCAGCAACAACATTTTCCATATTATACCTGCCGACAAGGTTAGTATTAACTTCTAATTCACTGGAATAGCCAGGCATAAACAGCAGCATTTTAAGAAAAGGAGCGGATGATACATATTGTCCCCAGCATGCACTGTTTTTAGCGCCATATAATACAGTATCACTATATTTTTCAGGAATTATGGCGTTTATATATGAATTATTAATGTTTCCATATATTCTTCCTTTCCTGCTTTTCAAATATTCAAAAAGTTCTGCTTTTGCTTTGGCTATATCTTCTAAACTTCCAAATCCTTCCATATGAGCTTTCCCTATATTTGTTATAAGTCCGAAATCGGGCTCAGCAATATTGCACAGCTCCTGTATTTCTCCATGATGGTTTGCTCCCATTTCAATAATCCCTATTTGCGAATCAGAGGGCATTGACAGCAATGTTAAGGGAACACCAATATGGTTATTCAGGTTACCCGCCGTAGCATATACTTTATACTTTGCACTTAATATTCTTTTTATTAATTCCTTTGTCGTGGTTTTTCCGTTTGAACCCGTGATAGCCAGAATTTTTGTGCTGCATTTTTCCCTGTGATAATTTGCCAGGCTTTGAAGGGTGCCCAGGCTATTTTCTACCCTGATAAGCCTGTTATCAGGGTTAAAGTATGATTTATCGGTAATGGCATAAGCAGCACCGTCTGCCAGGGCCTCCATGGCAAACCTGTTACCATCAAAATTTTTACCCCTTAAAGCAAAAAATATCGAATCTCTCTTTACAGATCTGGAGTCAGTAGATATGTAAGGATGACGCAAGAAAAGCTCATATATATCACTGGTTTTCAAAATGTTTTCAGGGTATTAAAATTAAAAAACCTCATTAATAATAATGAGGTTTTATTTATGCTGTAAATTTTAAATATTCTCTAAAAACCTGCCGGACTTCCAACGCGTGTCATGGCGCATCTGAATCCCAAATCATCCCTTGATGCATTTTCATCCAGGAATCTTCTTGCTCCCGGAGTTAAATAGTAGGCCCTGTCTCTCCATGATCCACCCTTATATACCCTTGACTGGTCATTTACAAGTGATGTTTCATATCCTGCCTTTTGTGAATACATCCTATCTGAAGTCAGACTCTGGTCCTCAGCATCTATAGTCCAGTCGTCGCCATCAATAACACTTGATTCATAATCTCCATCCATATAGTTTTTATAGTAAGCTTTCTTGTAATTCCACCTGTTTATTGATTCTGCTTCTGTAACAGGTCTGTACCTTAGTCGTCCCAGGCTGTCTTTTTCTGCAACGTTTCCTTCTTCATCCCTGACAAGAGTTTGAAATACGTTGCCCCTGAACGGATTGAATTCATTAAAATCATTGAGCGACAGAGGTCTGTAAACATCTTCCACCCATTCATTAACATTTCCTGCCATACAGTATAACCCGTAATCATTGGGCCAGAAAGATTCAACAGGCGCCGGTATGGAAGCATTATCATTTAAATCACCTGCAACACCCATCATATCACCTCTGCCCCTGACAAAATTGGCCCTCATCATACCCCTGTATTTCTTTACATCATTTCTCACATTATGTCCGTCCCAGGGATAAATTCTGCGCTCATAAATACTTTCTTCAAAAGAGTTGCCAATCAAAGCAAGTGCGGCATATTCCCATTCCGCTTCGGTTGGCAGGCGGTATCTCGGCAATAATATTCCATCTTCCATCTGTACCCTTCTAAATTCCTTGTTGGGGTCGAGGCTCGGCAAATTTTTATTCACCAGTCCCTCATACTGACCTGCCAGGTACGCTTCCGTATTAAAGTTTTCCTCTCCCAGCTGATTGGGATCAGGATTTAAAATGCCTTCTTCAATTAAAATCATTTCATTTACCCTGTCAGTTCTCCATGCACAATAATCATTAGCCTGAAGCCAGTTGATCCCTACTACAGGATAATCATTATATGCCGGATGCCTGAAATAGTACTGAACATAGGGCTCGTTATATGCCATCGGACGTCTCCAGACCAGTGTATCCGGTAAAGCTTTTCTGTATACCTCTGGATATTCAACAAACACCCTGCTTATCCAGTATAAATATTCCCTGTAATCAACATTTCTTATTTCTGTTTGATCCATATAGAATGAACTAACAGTAACTCTTCTCGGAACATTATTCCAGTCATACAGCAAATCCTGCTCAACTCTGCCCATAGTAAATGTTCCCCCCTCTATAAACAGTAATCCCGGACCCTTTGCCTGGTCATAGCCAAATTTCACTTCAAAACCTCCCATATCAGGATCATTATATTTCCAATTTGTTGTGGTGGAAGCTTTTCTCGTTTTACCACCTCCACAAGCTGACAATACAAATAATAGTATAACAACTTTTATGACAGCTGATAACTTTATATTCATGGTTTTAAGGTTTTTATTTTCAAATATAGTTAAATTTATACTTAATTTACAAAAATTGTTATTAAAATAACTTCAACTTAGAGGATTTTATTGCCTTATTATTTCTTCTTTTTTCTTTATATGGGAATTTTAATAAAAATATTACTTCATGTGCCCCCATATCCAAATCCAGTAAGTTTGTCCCTGTCAGATTAATATCATAATTATATATGATGCCGTAATTTGTGCTTACATAGCCTGCTGCAACAGTCAGAGCGCTGAAATTAAATTTCAAATCGTTCCTTGCCCACATGCCTGCAAATAAAGGTTTCATCAAAAATCCCGCCCCATAGTTAATCTTGTTATGCTGCCTGTATTTTTGAAACATTAATGAAGGCATAATTAACGGCATGCCCCTTCCATAGCCCCCTGATAAAGGCACCTCGCAGGAAGCGTGAAATGAGTACTTCCAGTGCAGCCTGCTATCGTCGGATGAGCTAAAATACCAGTAAGGTTGTGTGAGGTGCCCTATTGAAAATCCTATGTTGATAAATTTCTTTACTTCAGCCAAAAAGCCCAGAGAGAAATCCCAAAAATTGCTCCTTTCAGCTTCAAATATTTCTGCACCATAGCTTATGCCCGGTTCATTCCTTATATCCGATTCAAAAACAAGACTTCCGGCATTCAGGTCTTCAAAAAAATATGAAGCCTGCAATCCTGCATTTAAATAAATATCGCTGTTAATTTTTATTTTATACGCATAAATTGAGTTTACAGATGTAATCGTAATGATTCCGCCCCCCTGAATATCATTCAGGAAAAAAAATCCGATACCGCTCTTAAATTTCTTTAAAGGTATAGAAGCTGCTGCCCCGTAATTTACAAAGGCACCCGATAAACCCGGCCACTGGTTCCGGTAGGTTAAAGATAGTTCAGGATTTGTAACCGAGCTGGCATATGCAGGATTTACATATATCATGCCGGATGCAAAATTAGAAAAACAGGGGTCCTGTGTATAGCACAGGCTACTTATTAATATCAGTATAAAAGCTATTATATATATTCTGCAATTCATTAATGAACCTTAAGCTTAAATTTTTGTTAAAATATTACATTTTACAATAAATAATCAACGCCAGCGTTTAAAATCCATAATAATTATTTAAAATACTATTTTTTTATATTTTAGCAACCTGGTTCAAAGAGCAGCTATGAGACTTTTTATATTAATATTTTTAGTACTGGCAATTAATTTAAAAGCCCAGGAAACCGGACTCAAAAGAACCATTCTGTGGCGTGCAAATAAAACAATAGCTGATAATATTGATGAATCAGCGGAAAGCACTTCATATACAGAATTTCTATTCTTCGAGGATGCGAACTATGCTGATTATACAACATTATTTCCATATTATTACGAACTCATAAAAATAGATGATTATTATACAAGTGAAAATATTATTATTACTGACCCCGTTTATAAACCATTTGAAGATGCTGATATTCAAAATATTAGATTTCTGAAAAATATTTCCGATGAACTAACATGGCAAACTTCAATAAGATATTTAAACAAAAGGCCTTTCATACAATTAACCTTTATTCCCCTGAGGAAAAATCCTGTCACAAATAAAATAGAACGCCTTGAAAGCTTTGTTATAAAACCGGCCGGTAAAAAATATAGTACGGAATACAGCGGGATTTTAAAATCTGCCAAAAGCTACAGTGAAAACTCCGTCCTTGCAACAGGAGAGTGGTACAAGATTAAAATTACGGAAAGCGGCATATATAAACTCACATATAATGAATTGACAGGCATGGGATTGTTGAACCCTGCAGACATAAGAGTATATGGAAATGGTGGCAGGCAGTTACCCTTCATGAATTCCGAATCACGACCTGATGACATTATCGAAAATGCAATTTATATGGAAAAGGGCAGTGACGGCATTTTTAATAGCGGGGATTATATACTCTTCTACGGTGAAGGTCCGGTGACATGGGAATATGATCCGGATGACGAGTTATTTACCCACTCCATCCATGCATACTCAAACGCATCATATTATTACCTGACAACAAGCCTGGGCCCCGGCAAGAAAATAGAAACAATTTCACAGCTAACCGATCCCGCTACTCATAACGTTACAACATTTAATGATTATAACTATCATGAAAGAAATATTTTTAACCTTGTCGGTTCAGGCAGGCAGTGGTTTGGTGGGAAGCTTGAAAATGCCGATTTTGATACAATATTTGAATTCCCGGACATTGACATTACCGCTCCTGTTTTTGTACAGACAAATGCTGCAAGCCGCGCAGAACTCAGCAGGACAATAACCATTAAAAGCAATAATAATGTAATTGATCAGATTGCTATTGATCGTATATCAAGCATGAGCACTTTTACAGGTGAATTTGCACGGCAAAAAAAGCATACCACATCATTTATCCCTGAGGATGAATCTGTTGATATAAATATATCCTATGAAAAAAAGGCCGAGTCCGATGAAGGCTGGTTAGATTATATTATCCTTAATGCCAGGAGAATGATTAAACTTCGTGAAGATCCCCTGTTTTTCAGGGATATTGAATCAACCGGACAGGGAAATATTGCACAGTTCAATATAAGTAATGCAACCGGCAGCACCCTGGTATGGGACATTACCGATATTTATAATATTAACCAGGCACCTGCCAGCCTGAATGGCACAACATTAAGTTTTAAGAGTAAGACAGATACTTTACGGGAGTTTGTAGCTTTCAACAAAACAGGTAACTTCCTTTCACCTGTCATTGATAATCAGATCCTGGAAGTAGAAAATCAGAATCTCCATGCCACTGAACCACATAATATGGTAATTGTTGCTCATCCCGATTTCCTTGCTGAGGCTGAGGAATTAGCTGAATTTCACCGGACTAATGATAATCTGAGCGTATTCGTAACAACCCCTGACAGGATATATAATGAATTCTCATCAGGCAAACCGGATGTCAGTGCTATCCGCGATTTTGTTAAAATGATATATGACCGGTCAGGTAGTGATAAAGACTCTTTTAAATATCTGTTGCTTTTTGGTGACGGCTCATATAATAATTTTTCGTCTAATCCCGGTAACCCGAATTTTATTCTTACATATCAGTCAGTGAATTCATTAAGTTTTAACAATTCCTATCTGACAGATGATTTTTTCGGATTGCTTGACGATAATGAAGGTGGCTCGGAAGATTCTATGAAATCCTATACTTTAGATATTGGAGTGGGCCGGCTAACTGTTAAAACCCAGGAAGAGGCGCAGGGAGTTTTAAATAAAATAAAAACCTATAATACAAGCGAGAATATGACGGACTGGCGTAATGTTTTGTGTTTTGTAGGTGATGACGGTGAATATGGTAACGGTATTAAACATATGGAGCAGGCAAATAACCTGGCTGAATATATCAGGAAAAATCATTCTGAATACATTGTAAAAAAATTGCTGCTTGACGCATATAAACAGGTTACGACTTCAACCGGACCGCGATACCCGGATGTTCACAAGGCCATACTTGACAACTTTAATAGCGGGATGCTGATATTTAATTATAGCGGACATGGAGGTGAGAATGCTATCACTAAGGAACAGGTTCTGACGGTTAGTGATATAAAGGAACTGAAAAACAAAAATAAACTGCCCCTCCTCATTACAGCTACATGCGAGTTCAGCCGCTTTGATGATCTGAGTGATGAGGAAGGTACTATTGCTGAAAGAACATCTGCAGGTGAAGAAGCATTGCTGAATCCCGAGGGTGGTGCCATAGCTTTGTTTTCCACAACCAGGCTGGTATATGCAGATTTAAACTATTACCTGAACGGAGACTTTTACACTTTTGCCTTTGACAGGGACCGGAATGGCAAAAAATACAGGCTGGGAGATATAGTGAAAAAAAGTAAGAATGAGAATGCAGACGATAACAAACTTAACTTTGCTTTGCTTGGCGACCCTGCACTTGAGCTCGCATACCCCGAATACAAAATAATAACTGATTCTGTAAACAGCTTATCAGTATCTGAAGAACTGGACACTTTAAAGGCATTTTCCAGGATTAAGATTTCAGGACATGTATCATACAGCGACAGTACCTTAATGGATAACTTCAACGGAATCGTCTTCCCCTCCGTATTTGACAAACCTCAAAATATTACTACCCTGGGTAATGATGATATACCAACTTTTACGTTTGAAGTCCAGGAAAATATTATTTATAAAGGCAAAGCTACAGTCTCAAACGGGAAATTCGACTTTTCATTTATCGTACCAAAAGACATATCCTACAATATTGGAAAAGGAAAAATAAGCTACTATGCCGAAGATTCGGTGATAGATGCCAATGGATATTTTAATGAAATTTATATAGGCGGAACGTCAGATTTGACTGTTTATGATAATATGGGACCTGATATTGAACTTTACCTGAACAATGATAAGTTCAAAAAGGGCGGCATCACTAATAAAGATCCCGTGATATATGCAGTAATAAATGATGAAAACGGAATAAATACTGTAGGAAACGGAATAGGGCATGATATAACAGGAATCCTTGATGAGAAAAATAGTGAGCTGTTAGTCCTTAATGATTATTATAATGCAGATGTTGACAAATACAACAGCGGCACTGTTATCTACCAGTTAAATGACCTGGCTGCCGGCAGTCATTCCCTGAAGGTCAAGGTATGGGATATTTTTAATAACTCCTCGGAAGAAACAATAGAATTTTTTGTAAACGAATCAGATAATATTGTTCTCGAGAAAGTATATAACTATCCTAATCCGGTTGCAGATTATACGGTATTTCAATTTGAACATAATAAAGCCGGCAGAAACCTAAAAGTAACCGTTAACATATTTGATCTCGCAGGAAGATTAATAGTCACAATTAATCATGAAGAGCAATCTACCGGCTACCGGTCAGAGTCAATTTACTGGGATGGGAAAAACATGAATGGTGATAAATTACCAAAGGGGATTTATCCCTTCAGGGTCAGAGTAGAAACAGATGACGGTGACGTAGCTGAAAAATTTGAAAAACTCATAATAATGAATTAATTAACTCACTGTGTTTCATATATAAATATTTATTTTATATTTGCTCCACCAATAAAAAACTGATTTAGTATGATAAAAAAGGCTATAATTACAGGATTCGCTTTAGTACTTGTTCTTCAGTGCATTTTTTCACAGGATGAAGAACTTAATCCGATATTCTTAACCGTACCGTTTCTTACTATAGCACCTGACTCCAGGGCAGGAGCCATGGGCGACATCGGCGCTGCTACAAGTCCGGATGCCAGCGCCCAGCACTGGAACGCTTCAAGGTATGCATTTATTGATGGGGAAGCAGGATTCGCAATGTCATTTACACCCTGGCTAAGAAACCTGGTAAGTGATATAAACCTCGGTTATGTATCAGGCTATTTCAGGATTGATGACAGGCAGGTAGTAAGCGGTTCGTTTTTATATTTCTCGCTGGGCGAGATTCTTTTCAGGGATATGTATGGCGACGAATACGGCCATTTCACCCCGAATGAGTTAGCAGTCGATGTGGCATATTCAAGAACTCTTTCTGATAAATTCTCGGGTGCATTAACCCTGCGCTTTGTAAGATCCGATCTTACGGGAGGCGGCACGCAGGGTGGTGAAGAATATAACCCGGGAATATCTTTTGGAGCGGATCTTTCAACCTATTACCA
>CAZOLY010000011.1:23883-34763 GCA_964580815.1 uncultured Bacteroidales bacterium | reverse complement strand
AACGGAATTCCTCCTTGTTGATAGCAATAAAAATGCTATTTATATTGCTCCAATTGAAGGTTCATTGCAGGCACAAAATGTTAACAAACCATTACCTTTGGCTTTTGAAGTTTTCAAGGATTCTGTTAGTCAGGTAGCAGTGGAGGTATTAAGTACCCAAGGGTATACTCCCGAAGATTTTGGATATGCCTCATTCATAATAAATGAAATAAAGATATTCAGTTTTTTAATTAATGTTTCTGAAATAGGCACAGATAGTTTGCTTGCGGCTGAACTAACTATATCAAGCGGCGACTATATTTATAAGCAGGTTCTTGATCCGGGAGCGCCAAACAAGGTTACAATAAAAGATAAGCTCAGTATATATACTGTAACCGTCACTAAACCGGGATATAAAACATTTGCAGAAAATTTCACCTGTGCTGAACTCAAAGAATATAAAAATGTACCCCTTGTTATAGAACTTGAACCGCTGGATATTTCAATAAATGAAGGGCTGGTTGTCTATTATTCATTTAACGGTAATGCAAATGATAATAATGGCAGTGGATATGATGGTGTAGTCTGCGGTGCATGCCTGACAGAGGACAGGAATAATAATTCAAATAGTGCATATTATTTTGATGGAGTGAATGATTATATTGAAGTAGTAAATTTCGGAAGCATAGCACCTGAAAATGAGATAACAATCTCGTTGTGGGCAAGAACTGAAGTAAGCAAAGCTCAATTTGCCATGTTGTTATGTCCTGAAAATAGCGGTACAGAGATACAGAATACGCTGGATGTATGCATAAACTACTATCATGACGGGGGTAACTGGATTTTTTGGGATTTTGGATGGAGAGGGGAAGGGGGTAATGTCCCGGGCAGACTATATATTCGGGATGCTGACTTTGATGCTGACTGGCACCATTATGTTTTGATCTCAAGTATCTCCGAGAGTATTATGAAAATTTATAAAGACGGAATTATGCTGAATATGGAGAATGATCCAAAATACCTTTTTGATTCCGGAGAAAAATATCTAAGAATTGGCAGTGGGGAAAATCAGCGTTATTTTAAAGGAGCAATTGATGAGATTTATGTCTATAATAGGGTATTATCAGAACCAGAGATCCAGGTTCTTCTGAATAATTAATTTAATCTGAAGGTTGCTATTTAATTTTTAATATTATTTTAAAATATAATTCCTGAGCCTATAAGCTCATTGCCATCGTACCACGCTGCAAATTGTCCGGACGTAATACCACGCTGAAGCTTACCAAAGACAATATAAATTCCATCTCCTTTCATATAAAGGGTGGCACCTTGTAAAGGCTGCCTGTAACGTATTCTGACATGGTAAGATTTTGATTCACCAGGCAGAAGCATTAAATCTTCCCTTAACCAGTGAATATCCTGATTTGGAATAAATAAACCTTTACGATACAGTCCGGGATGATCCTGTCCCTGTCCTGTATACACAATATTATTTTTAATGTCAATTCCAATTACAAAAGACTGCCTGGGCCTGCCTCCAATATTTAAGCCCTTGTTCTGGCCTATAGTAAAATAATGTGCTCCATCATGCGTTCCTACATGTATTCCATCGGAGCGGGAATAACTGAATTTACTGACAACTTCCTTTAAGTGACCTGCTGACCGGTTCTCATTTTCAAGAACCGTTTTATAGTGGCCATATACGGGGAGATTGTCAGGTATTTCAATGATATCGCCCTTCCTTGAAGCCAGCTTTTGCTGAAGGAAAGCAGGCAAGTCCACTTTTCCTACAAAACATATTCCCTGGGAGTCCTTTTTTTCGGCGGTTGACAGTTTCTGTTGCCTGGCGATATCACGAACTTCTGCTTTGGTCAAACTGCCGACAGGAAACAGGGCCATTTTAAGCTGTTCCTGTGAAAGCTGGCAGAGGAAGTAGCTCTGTTCCTTGTTTTTGTCATCTCCTGCCAGCAGCCTGTAAATTGTTTTCCCGTTTTTTACTAACTCTTCTTTTTTGCAGTAATGCCCTGTAGCTATATAGTCGGCATTAAGCTCCAGTGCTGCTTTTATAAACAGGTCAAATTTTATTTCGCGGTTGCACATTACATCGGGATTGGGCGTCTGTCCCTTTTCATATGATGAAAACATATAATCAACCACACGCGCCCGGTACTGATCGCTGAAATCAATGGTATGAAGAGGTATCCCAATCTTTTTTGCGGTGAGTTCAGCAAATATCAGATCATCCTTCCACGGGCAATCACCTGATAAAGTGCCCGTTGTATCATGCCAGTTAATCATAAAAAGAGCAATAACCTCATATCCTTGACTTTTAAGAAGATATGCAGCAACACTCGAATCTACTCCTCCGGATAAACCAATGACTACTCTTTTTTTCATATTATATTAGTACCCTGTATTCAGCGGCTTGCAAAGGTATAAAATAAGTAATAAAATTGCTATTCGTTTATATGCGTGCGGCACCCGGCCAGCCTGTAATCCGTCCCCTTGACCTGGCATAGACCAATGCAACGGTCCTGTATATAAAATGTCCGAATTTGATATAGGGTGCATAAAATATAAGAAACCATACTAATATCAAATGGGAAAAATATATGTGATATGCAACATGCCAGTTTTGGTATCTTGCAATCTCAAGTAATACTCCTGATATTGTCAGCAGGAATAAGACAACCAGCAATAGCCAGTCGGCATAATTGCTGTTACCATATTTTCGCTTTTCGAGGAGCCTGTGATAAACCATCATGCTTATTCCGGTAATCATCATGAGTGCTGCTACATTACCCGCTATCTTAACCGGACTCAAAAAAGGAAGGGGGTAGCTGTCTGTAATTACGGCAATTATAGCACAAACAGTTACAGCAAGGAGCAGCATAAATCCGTAAAATACTAGCAGGTGGCTAACTCCTCTTGATTTTTGCGTAGTGCACTTATTAAAATTCCTGTGAATAATTATATCATTCAGGATAGCCCTGAAGCTTGCAAATATTCCTGATTGCCTGCTGCCCGGGAAGTTCTTCTTCAGGTCGCTCCAGAATTTTTTGATGCCCGACACAGTAAAACCTGTTATTACCATGGTTATTAAAAAAAATGAACCGTTGAGCCACGCATGAGGAAAGAATTTTGAATATATTACAGGACCCGCGGGTATTTTTAATGTGCCGGCAGCATATATTATTAAAAGAATTATAAAAAACGGTATTGCTGCGGCTAAAGGAAGAAATGAGGGCTTACTCAGGATCTGTGCAAGGAATTTTGGCCTTGCATAATATAAATAATTCATTTGTCTTATGGCTGACAGAACATCTGCAGGATTTACACCACGCGGACAATGGGCTGAACAATCACCACACTGGTGGCATAACCATATATCGAGGTTCCCTGTTAATTTGTCTTTTAAGCCCCATCCTGCCCACATCATTTCTTTTCTGGGAAACGGGTTGCTCTCAGGTGAGAGGGAGCAGACACTTGTACACTCTCCACATTGTATGCATTCCTTTATAGATGAACCGCTTATTTTCTTTGTCTGCTGTATAAAGGCTATATCTGGTTTAAGGATTAACGTGTCCATATTAAGTGCTGATTTATTCCTTGAATTTATATCCCACGCCTTTTACCGTTTTAATATGCCTGTCCCCAATTTTTTCCCTGAGCTTTCTGATGTGAACATCAATAGTACGGTCACCGACAATTACATCATCTCCCCATACAAGGTGAAATATTTCTTCCCTGCTAAAAACCTTACCCGGCTTTGAAGAGAGGAATAATAAAAGTTCAAATTCCTTTTTTGGCAATATTAGTTCTTTGTTTTTTTTATATACAACAAATTTCTCCCTGTCGATTTTTATATCTCCTTTTTTTATTATGACTCCGGAACCCTCATGCAAAGTAACATAATCCTGATTATTAAATCTTTTTAGCAATGCCTTAATTCTGCTCATTAATACTTTTGGTTTTACAGGCTTGTTTATATAATCATCCCCACCGGCTTCGAATCCCGCGATCTGCGAATAATCTTCTCCCCGGGCAGTAAGAAATGCTATTACCGTATAGTGGAGACTGCTGATTTTTCTGAGCCGCCTGCATGTCTCAATTCCATCCATCCCGGGCATCATGATGTCAAGAAGGATAAGGTGGGGCTTATTCTTTTTTGCAGTTTTAATTGCATCTGTCCCGTTACCAGCCTTATAAATTTTGTAACCCTCAGCCCTTAAATTATAGCTTAAAAACTCCAGAATATCAGGTTCATCATCAACAAGTAGAATCTTATATTTTACCTCACCCATTTAACTTATTATTTGAGCGACTAAAACAGACAAATATACCCTGTGGTTTATAATTTTACAAATTAAATTTGCTGTCAGCCCGGACAGTAAATAAAGTAAAAGGACTTTAATTAAAATAAATTAATAAAAATGTAACAAATTATAAAAATAATTGTAATATAGGTAGAAACTAAACAATTATCCAAAAGAAAAGCTTTTATAAAAAGTAAATCATTCTCCCCGATAATACCATAAAGAACTGTATTTTAGCGACTTACACAAATATGTGTATCGGTGCGTAACATAAACATGGGAGAATAAGTATACTGATAAAATTCAGTGGTATTTTATTTAAAAAGCCATATATTTGCAGGTTTAGTGATATATTTATGAAAGAGACATACAGAACAGAAAATAATATGAAAATTCAGGATGAAATAATATCCACGGCTGAGAAATTTGACCGGATAAGTCTGGATGAGATAAACAGGGTTGCGTTGATGAACAGGACCGACACAAAGTATGTTTTCAGGATTGACAAATTAAATGATATACTCAAAAAAGCATTAAAAAATTATAAGGTTCTTGAGATAAATGATGAGCGCATTCATTTATACAGTAATCTGTATTATGATACAAATGACTATAAAATGTATTTAAATCATCACAATGGTAAACTTAACAGGTATAAAATAAGATGCAGAAATTATGAAGTGTCGGACATAGCATTTCTGGAAATAAAATTCAAATCAAACAAGGACAGGACAATTAAAAAGCGCATAAGGAACAATTTCAGCACAAATTTGAATACCGTTTCCAGTAACTTTATTGAAAACAACTCACCTTATAAATCCAATGAATTAACGCCGGTATTGAGAAATAATTTTCACAGGATAACACTGGCACATAAAATCGATAAAGAACGTATAACTCTTGATTTTAATTTATCTTATATCAGTAACTTATCAGGAATTAAAAAAACACATGATCTTCCCAATCTTGCTATTTGTGAAGTCAAAAGAGAAGGATTCACAAATGCTTCGGAATTTATTACAATTTTAAAATCTGAGAATATAAGGCAGTCAGGTATGAGCAAGTATTGCATAGGAGCTGCACTGCTATATAGTGATTTAAAAAAAAATCAGTTTAAAACTAAATTGAGATATATTGAAAGTATTCACCGCTAGGAACATTAATATAAAATAAACTTAATATGGAATTATCTTTTCTTGGTATGAAAACTAAACTCGGCTCGGAATTATTTGGTATAAACGTTGTTGATATACCGGATTTTCTGGAGCTGATCCTTAGAATGTCCTTTAACCTCGTAGTTCTTCTGATATTGGTAAGACTCCTGTACTATCCTGTGGCAAAACGGAAAGATTATCTTTTTACCTATATTCTGCTTGGCACAGCGATATTTTTATTATGCTATCTTCTTGAAAACGTCAAACTGCAACTTGGCCTGGCATTAGGATTGTTTGCAATTTTCGGGATACTAAGGTATCGCACCAGCCAGATACCAATAAAAGAAATGACCTATCTTTTTATTGTCATATGCATATCGGTTATAAATGCTTTGGCCAATAAAAAGGTAAGTTATATTGAATTGATTTTCACAAATCTGGTATTTATTGGCGTTACTTTCAGCCTTGAAAAGATATGGCTGCTTAAGCATGAATCCAGAAAGACAATCATATATGAAAAGATTGACCTCATAAAGCCGCAAAGTTACCAGTTGCTGCTGAAGGACCTCGAAAAAAGAACGGGTCTGAAAATCAACAGGATAGAAGTTGGAAGAATTGACTTTCTGCGTGATGCTGCAAGGATTATAATATATTATTACGAACCAAGCAACCAGGTTAACATCTCTGATGATCAAGATAGTTATATGATCAGTAATGACAATAACGATGGTATTTTGTAATAAGGCAGGTAATCATGTTACTTATAAACTAATTCTCCTTTTATTCGTTATCACTTTTCAGTTTTTTTCAGGTTCTGCACAGACAGATGATTTTCAACTTTGGTCCGGTGTTAATCTTGACATAAAAGTCTCTAAGAAAATAAAAGTTGAAATAGAGGAGGAGCTAAGGCTTATGGATAATGCCAGTATAGTGGACAACTACTTTACAGATGCCGGTATATCCTATAATTTCTGGAATAATTTTACATTGGCAGGGTACTACAGATATGCAAGAAAAAATGAGCTGGAAGATGTTTACAGCAACATTCATAAATATTATATCGATCTGGAGTATGACAACAGTATCGGAAGATGGGAGTTTTCCGTGAGAACCCGCTATCAATCGAGGTATGAAAATATAAAGTCAAGTGAGCTCGGGTTTGTTCCTGAAAAATATAGCAGAAACAAAATAAGTCTTGCCTATGATATTTATCGTAGCCCTCTTAAACCTGAAATATGGTGTGAAGTATATTACCAGCTTAATAATCCCGGCGGTAATGAAATTGATAAAGTTCGAATAGCACCTGAACTGAACTATTCCATAAACAGTTCGAACAGGATTAAGATATATTATATGATTGAGAAGGAGTACTCGGTTAAGAATCCCGCTACAAATTATATTTTGGGTCTAGGTTATACTTACAGGTTATAGTTTTTATACTGTTCTGTAAATGTCTAATAATCAGCCGGTAATACATTTGTTAATGCTTTCCCATAACAGGTTTGCGGTTCTTTCCCATGTATATTGTTCTCTTTGCTTTTTTGCCTTTATTATTAGTTCATCCCTGAGATTAGTGTCACAGAACATTCTTAGCATGGCATCCTTGATAGACTCTACCGAAGAAGGCTCTACATATAGGGCAGCATTTCCACCAACCTCGGGCATTGATGATACCCTGGAAGTGATTATAGGCACATCACAATACATAGCCTCAAGTAAGGGAATTCCAAAACCTTCGAAAAAAGATGCATAAACCAGGGCGAGAGCAGAGGCAGTTATTAATCTTAAATTTTTATAACTGACCCTTCCTGTAAAATAAATATCATCTTTGAATTTAGCGTTCTCATATGTCATCTGCAG
This sequence comes from uncultured Bacteroidales bacterium, assembly GCA_964580815.1. Taxonomy (GTDB): domain Bacteria; phylum Bacteroidota; class Bacteroidia; order Bacteroidales; family UBA10428. The sequence continues at coordinate 27,454 of CAZOLY010000011.1, read as the reverse complement.
ATCTGAAGTCCACCACTTTTTTGACCCGACAACGAGAAATTTGACATTGCTGTTCACTTCCTGCTTAAAACTGTCAAATGCTTTTATAAGATTTGCCAGATTCTTGCGCGGATGAATAAGGCCTATGAAAAGGAAGTATGGGCAGCCGCCGGAAAACTCTAACCTGACATTGTTTTGTTCTTCCTTGTCAAGTGGTTTAAGCTCCTCACCGACACCATTATATACTACATCTATCTTATTACTGTCAATATCAAATCTTGACAGGATATCCTGTTTTGTAAAATTTGAGACCGTGGCAATGCGGCTTGCCTTATTAATAAAGCGGGGGAAAAAATATAAATAATATCGTCTTACATGCCAGGGAACAAATTCGGGGTAATGAAAAAAATTTAAATCGTGAATAACAGGAAGTGATTTTACTTTGGTTCTTAAAGATAACCATCCGTCGGGGGAAAGAAACAAGTCAGGCTTATGTTTACCTAAAGCATGAGGAACACCCCAGTCGAAAAAAAGATACCACAAAGCCGGATGCCTCGCCTGGGGATGAACTATAACCGGCGTTATATTATCGCTAAAAATAAATTCTTCGGAATACTTCCTGTCGAATATAAAAATGAATTTGTGTTCGGGATGACTTTTTGTTATCTTTTTTAATGTATGATATGTGAATAAGCCAATACCCTCAAGTTTGTCCCTTATTAATAATCTGGTGTTAACGGCTATTTTCATCTACGCTAACTTATGTTTTTATCATAAGTCCCAATTAAATTTTTATTGCCGAATTTAATTAAATTTATATAAGTATTTAAATAACTTACATAAAAATTCAAATTAAACATGCCTATATAATATTGAATCACAGACAATTTTTTTACTTATAATAATGCTTTAATATAAATCCTGTACCATGCACATTTTCTATTTTTAATCCCGGATCTGACTTTAAATATTTCCTTAATCTCGAAATAAAAACATCCATGCTTCTGCCAAGAAAATAATCATCTTCTTTCCATAACGATTTTAATATGTTCTCTCTTCTCAGAAGAGTATTTTTATTAATAATCAATAAACGTAAAAGTTCTGCTTCCCTGTAGGTTAGCCTTATTTCATTCCTGCAGGATATTAATTTCAGATTATTGAAGTCTAGTGTAAAATTGCCGATCTTGAAAATTTGATTATGACTGGCATTGCCGGTAATATATTTTCTTTTAAGGAATATTTCAATCTTCAGGTATAGTTCCTCAATACTGAAAGGTTTTACCAGGTAATCATCAGCGCCAATCATTAAACCGTGAATTTTATCTTCCTGCAATGATTTGGCTGTTAAAAATATCAGAGGCATATCTTTATTTATTGTCCTTATTTCTTTTGCTACCGTAAACCCGTCTATTTTTGGAATCATAACATCCAAAAGGCATAAATCAAAACTGTCCGATTTGAACATCTTCAATGCCTGCTCCCCGTCTTCGCAAAAAGTAATTAAGTATCCCTTTCTTTCAAGATTTTCTTTTGTAATAAAACTTAATGTTTTATCATCTTCTACATATAGTATCTTTGATGGTTGCTCAGCCATATTCTCTTATTTAATACGGATCCTTTAATATTGCATACCTCATAATTTTGCAGGCAATATAACAATGAATGTTAATAATAATTATGATTCATGGTCTTATAATGAAGGCATTATCACCTTAAACTTAGAACCTTCACCAGGTCTGCTCTCCACTTTTATTTTCCATTTATGAACCGACACAATTTTCTTTACATAGCTCAATCCCAGTCCGAACCCTTTTACATTATATATATTTCCTGTAGGTATGCGATAGAATTTTTTAAAAATCTTTTTATGATATTCCTTTGATATACCAGGTCCGTTATCACTTATGCAAAGTTCAATCTTATTATTTACAGTAATGGTTGAAATAATTATTTGAGGTTCTTTTAAAGTATATTTTAATGAATTATCTATAAGGTTGTATAACAAGCTTGTCAGACGATTTTCATCAGCAACTATAAGAGGATTCCGTGCATTCAGGTTCAGATGTATTTGTCCCTTTATATTCTTTAAACGTAAGTCAAAGCTGTCTGTTATTCTTTTAATAAATTCATGCAAATTGATCTTTTGTTTTTTCAGACTGAATTTCCTGATATCTGCATTTGTCATTTGCAGTATGTTGTCCACCTGCTCCAGAAGTTTTTGGCTTTGTTCATTTATTATACCTACATATTTACTTATACGTGCCGGCTCTTTTATGACATCCTTGTCTGAAAGCACTTCGGCAGATAGCTTCAGGGAAGTGATAGGGGTTTTAAATTCATGTGTAAGATTATCAATAAAGTCTTTCTGGATCTCTGACAATTGTTTTTGCCTCATAATAATAAACTGGCTGTATCCGAAGAACAAAATAACAACAAGGAGAATAGCCATTAGAATATACCAAATCACGAAATCAGATAAGATGTACTTTTGCCGGCCCGGGAAATAAACTCCAAAATAATATATATATTCATCGTACTTGGGAAGGGGCTTATTACTTTTCCTTACTGGTTTATCAGTCAGCTGCACGTAACTCCCGTATACCATTCTGTCAGTATGGCAATCATAAATACCATACTCAAAATCAAGATTCAGGTTTATCCTTTTTAGCTCCTTTTTTAAATAATGCTCAAGAAGTTCAGCATCTATTATGTCATTAACATTTACAAGGTAGTAGTTTGAGGAATACTGGTAAACAACATTTTCATATGGCAGTGTGGTATTGTTATATTCACTCAGAATTTCAGCTACATTTCTAAGTGCTATTTGTATCGATTGATTTAACTGTCTTTCTCTTATACTGAAGTTTTTTTGCAGAAGATAAACCTGGATTACAATAATTCCTGTTATGGATATTATACCGAGAATAATTGTCAGCCTTATTGCATTTCTCTTCATAATGCTAATTTAATCTTTCATAATATTGGTTACTTATCATTAACAATTTGTTAACAATTTTTATGATTTCATTAACGTATAAATTGTATAACTATTAGTATGTTTAAACTGAAAAATTATTAATGCCAATGTTAAATTCAATAATCTTTAATGCCATGAAGTTAAAAAGAATACAATTAATATTTTTATTTCTGGGGCTTACATTCCATTTTTATGCTTTGCCATATTCAGACCCCGTTAAGAATGCTGATGCCCAGGCCAGTATTAACTGGAAGGGAACATCTTATGATTTTGGGAAAATTGAACAAAATATTCCTGTAACAACAGAGTTTGAATTTGAAAATAATAGCCTTGTCCCATTAATCATAAATTCTGTCAGACCAACATGCGGCTGCACAGTTGCTGATTATCCGAAGGAACCTGTTCAGCCTGGTAAAAGCTCCGGAATAACCATAAGCTATAATGCGAGGAACTTAGGGCATTTTACAAAATCAGTAATCGTAAGTTCAAATGCCAGCGAAGGTGATACCCAGTTAGTCATTACCGGTGAAGTAATTAAAGATTAACAATATGTAATACCAGTAACATACTATCAGCTATTAAAAGAGAGGCCAGCCTGCTGGCCTCTCTTTTTTT
>CAZOLY010000011.1:0-23783 GCA_964580815.1 uncultured Bacteroidales bacterium | reverse complement strand
CATTTTATTAAAACTTTAAATTTTAATTATCTTGCATTGTCAAATTTTTATACCAGGTCTTTAGTATGAATATTATATATTGGATACTTTTGGAATTTTGAACATATATAATAATTAGGCAGTTAAAGTTCAACCTTTAACCCTTTGGTAAATTTATATTTATGGAAAAAATACAAGAAAAGAAAAAGAGTTTTGGCACTGCACCGGTATTTCTTACTGCTATCTCAACAATTTTGGGTGCAATACTTTTTCTCAGGTTTGGTTTTGCAGTTGGCAGCTTGGGATTTTTAGGAGTTCTGGGGATTATTGCTATCGGTCATGCTGTAACCATTCCGACAGCCCTTGCTATATCGGAAATAGCAACCAATCAGCGTGTCGAGGGTGGTGGAGAATACTTTATTATATCCCGTTCATTCGGATTAAATATTGGAGCCACAATAGGTATAGCACTTTATTTTTCCCAGGCTATCAGTGTCGCATTTTATGTCATAGCTTTTACTGAATCTTTTGAGCCCTTGTTCAATTTTGTTCATGCAAAGTTAGGTATTTTACTTCCCCGCCAGGTTATTAGCATTCCTTCTATGCTTGCTTTATCATTCCTTATCTTAAGGAAGGGTGCAAATATGGGCGTAAAGACTCTTTACGTAATAGTTGGGCTTTTGGTTTTATCCCTGGTTTTGTTTTTCCTTGGCAGTAAAGTCGGCAATGATGTGTGCGGACTTGCTGCTGATGGGGCCTCTCAGCCGGTATTTCAGGGAGGTTTCTTTTCTTTACATAAAGGGGGAAATTTTATGAGGGTATTTGCAATAATCTTCCCTGCCTTTACAGGGATGACAGCAGGAGTCGGACTTTCAGGTGACCTTAAAAATCCCGGCAAGTCCATACCTATTGGAACAGTAACTGCCACATTACTGGGTATGTCGGTATATGTATTTGTTGCATATAAAATCGCTGTTTCAGCGCCTCCCGGAGCTATAACAGATGAAAATAATTTGTGTTTTATGAGAGAGATTACTTTGTTCGGACAGATAATGATCCCTCTGGGCCTCGCAGCTTCCACATTATCATCGGCCATTGGTTCAGTGATGGTCGCTCCCCGGACTCTGCAGGCACTCGCACTGGACAGATCCCTGCCCATAAAAGGATTTAATGTTGCTATGGGCAAAGGTAAGGGTGAGATAAGAGAACCGTTCAACGCTACAGTAGTTACATGTACTATTGCTTTAATCTTCGTTGCCCTGGGGAACGTGAATTCGGTAGCACAAATAATCACGATGTTTTTTATGGTCACATACGGATCATTATGCCTGATCTCTTTTTTATACCACTTCGGCGCAGATCCCTCTTACAGGCCTGTATTTAAATCACGCTGGTATATTTCCCTGGTAGGATTCATTATGTGTTTATGGCTTATGTTTAATATTAAACCTGATAGCGCTACGGGTAACGGAGGAATAAGCTTTGCCTGGCCTTCAATAATATTAATGGGATTCATATATATGGCAATTAGTTATACGCATAAAGACAGGGGCGGACTACAGAATATTTTCCAGGGTGTAATATTTCAGATAAGCCGAAAAATACAGGTGTTCATTCAGAAATCAAAGAAGACTGCCAAGGAAGGCCAATGGAGACCTTCGGCAATTTGCATATCCAGCGAATCCTTTGAACGGACCAATGCTTTAAAGTTGCTGGACTGGCTTTCATATAAATACGGATTCGGAACCTATATACATCTGATTGAAGACTATTTCTCCAAATCATCAAATATAAAATCCATTGAAATTCTTGATAGATTAATAGAATATGCTGAAGAAAAAAGCAATGTCTACCTTGATACTATTATCTCACCCTCCTATACATCAGCTGTGGCACAAACAATTCAACTGCCCAGCATATCCGGACTGGCAAATAATATGATCATATTTGAGTTTGATAAGGAAAATCCTGTTAATCTTAAACAAATATCTGAAAATATCCCCCTGGTAAAAGCAGGTAACCTTGACATCTGTGTATTGGGTTCATCAAGGAAGCAAATAAACTATAAACAGGGAATACATATATGGATAAGAGGTATTGATTTTGAAAATTCAAACCTGATGATTTTACTGAGCTATATAATCCTCGGACACCCTGACTGGCGAAAAGGGAAGATTAAAATTATTGATATGTGTCAGGAAAAAGATATAAAGAAGACAAGAAATGACTTAATTGAGCTTATTCATGCAGGACATCTGCCGATATCTCCCCAGAATATTGAATTAATAAAAATTGAAGAAAATGTCAGCTATAAGTCACAGATCAATTCAAGGTCAGGTGACGCAGGCCTCACTGTCATAGGCTTCAGGGAGGAGCAATTGAAATATGATGAGCAGCTGTTTACAGGTTATGATAATGTTGGTGATATTCTTTTTGTAAATGCCACGGGGGAAAAGAAAATAAAATAAACTATTCAGCAACATAACTGTTAAAACCTTATCTGACATTTTTATGAACCCTTACGAGATAAAAAGGCAATTTCTTTTTTATTTATATTGATATAAATGAAAGTTTCTGATCCTCATATTATCGTAATTTTCGGTGCTTCAGGTGATCTTGCCAGTCGGAAACTGGTGCCTGCCCTTTACAGACTTAAGGTGCAGAAACTACTGCCTTCAAATATCGCTATACTTGGTATTGGCAGGACCATAATGAATGACGACCAGTTCAGGTCGAGAATGCAGGAAGGTATAGAAGAATATGCCAATGGACATGACAAGAATGTGAATTCTGATGATTTTTTTAAAAGATTATTTTACCAGCCAGTTAATACAACTAATCCTGACGATTATAGGCTTGTAAAAAACAGGCTGACAGAATTGGATAAAACATACAACACAGGGGGTAATTATCTTTTTTACCTTGCAGTGCCCCCGGCATTATATGATATTATCCCGGCGAGCCTTTTTAATCAGCGATTAACCTTTAACAATGAGTCGGGCTGGAGAAGACTTGTTGTCGAAAAACCCTTTGGATATGATTTGAAATCTGCCGTAGAGCTTAATAAAAAGCTTTTAAAATATTTTTCCGAGGAACAGATTTATAGAATTGATCATTATCTGGGTAAAGAGACTGTACAGAATCTGCTGGTTACCCGTTTTTCAAATGGTATTTTTGAACCGCTGTGGAACAGAAATTATATTCATCATGTTGAAATTACAGCGGCCGAACATATTGGTGTTGAAAACCGGGGCAGCTATTATGATAAAACGGGAGCATTGAGAGATATGGTTCAGAATCATTTGCTGCAGCTTGTTGCCCTTGTCGCCATGGAACCGCCAACCTTAATTAATTCTACATCCATAAGGAACGAGACACTTAAGGTCTTCCAGTCATTGCATTATATGGATACTGATGAAGTTGAGAATAGTGTTATAAGGGGACAATATACCGAATCTGCAATAAACGGGCAGAAGATACGTGGATATAGAAATGAACATAATGTATCAGCTGACTCAAGAACAGAAACTTACGTTGCCCTCAGGCTTTATATCGATAACTGGAGATGGGGAGGCATACCTTTTTATATCAGAACAGGTAAAAGACTTCCGACAATGGTCACCGAAGTTGTGGCTCATTTCAAACCAACGCCGCATAAGCTTTTTTGTTTTAATGAGGACTTGTGCAATTCAGATAATCAATTAGTAATTAGAATACAGCCTGATGAAGGAATGCTTTTAAAGTTTGGTGTAAAAGTCCCGGGAGCCGGATTTAATGTCCGGGATGTTAATATGGATTTTCATTATTCAAGCCTGGCAGATAATTATATACCTGAAGCTTATCAAAGATTACTGATGGATTGTATGCAGGGAGATTCAACATTATATATCAGAGGCGATGCAATTGAGCAGGCATGGAAGTTTGTTGATCCTATATTGAAAGCATGGAATGACAGACCCGTGATACAGTTACATGGTTATCCGGCAGGTTCATGGGGCCCTCAAAAAGCTGATCTTCTGATTGAGGGTCAAAATATGACATGGCGCTATCCCTGTAAAAATCTTGCGGGTGATGGCAATTATTGTGAATTGTGATAAATTATTAAAAATGGAACCCGGCATTAGGATATTTAGTAATGCTTCTGAAATGGCAGAAGAGCTTGTTGAAGATTTTTACAGATATACAAACGAGCTGGGCCGGTTAAAAAATAGCATCACTATTGCAATATCAGGGGGGACGACACCATTATATTTTTACCGGCGGCTTGCCGGCTTCAATTCAATAAGCCTGAAGAAAATAGACTGGAAAAGGATGCATTTATTCTGGGTTGATGAAAGATGTGTCTCTGCAAATCACCAGGACAGCAATTACGGGTCGGCACTCAGATTATTCCTTCGTGTAATAGATATACCTGAAGAAAACATACACAGAATACAAGGTGAAAATATACCCTCTGCTGAAGCACTGAGGTATTCAGATGAGATTAGATTAAATGTCTCGCTAAGAAATAATTTTCCTTCATTTGACTGGATATTCCTGGGCCTCGGAGAAGACGGCCATGTAGCCTCAATATTTCCTGACCAGTTAAAATTATTGTTTTCGGAAAAATTCTGTGAGACGGCTGTGCACCCCCAGACAAAGCAAGATAGAATTACTCTTACAGGCAAAGTGCTGATTAATGCGCGCCGTATTACATTTATTGTATCGGGTGAAAGCAAAAAGCAAATAGTGAAAGAGATAATTAATAAAGAACCTGTCGCAAAATTATATCCCGCCAGCTATATCAAATCTATCGGAGGCAGATTGGAATGGTATCTTGATAAGCAAGCTGCCAGTCTTATATAAAAGAAAACCTGACTTTAATAAACATATATCATAGGTTTATCAAATAGACAGACTGCCAGCTTCCAAAACCTCTTATATATTAATACCTTTGAGACATATTTATACGTTGAGATTTTAATGAGCAGTTATAGATTACCCGTAATATTTGTTGTAGATAATAACCAGTTGTTCCGCAGATTAACTGTCCGTTATCTTAATGTAGCAGATTTTTGTAAGATTCTCACTTTCCCTGACGCCGGGGAATGTCTAAGATTTATTGACCTTCATCCCGATATAGTTGTTACCGACCTGTATTATGGGGAAAGTCAAATCAATGGTGTTGATTTATTAATTAAAGCAAAGTCACTGAGTCCGAAAACCAGATTTATTTTTTTGTCTTCAACGGCAGATATTGAGACTGCCATAAGGACAATTCATTTAGGAGCTGTGGATTTTATTGTTAAGAGCAAGACAGCATTAAATAAATTATTAATAAGAATAAAACAGCTTATTGATTTTGACAGGGAAATAAAAAAAGCCAATACTGTATATATTAAACTGGCTTTGTCCGTGGCAGCCTTAATAATAACATTTATTTGCCTGATATTCCTTTATGTCCGTTAACAGCTAGAAATTTGCCTTACTTATGGTAAGATCATTATTATAATTGATGATACTGACTGACATATTTTCAATGCCGGCGTTTATGCCTTTTCTTTTGAATATATAATCCGACAGCAGCATATCAATTTTTAAAAACTCAATGCAGCGGGGGAAATATTTACCGTAGTCCCTTAAAGCAGAAAGAGCATAAAAGGTGATATCATAACCTAAGAAACAATAATTGAAACCTTTGGCCATCACCACATATGGCTCATAATTATATATCTTCCTGCATTTTGCGATGAAGCGTTTGGTATCCTTATTCTTATAATCTATATAGAAAGGCGCATAAATTTTTAGCTGAAGGTCGTGCAGATACTCAATATCTATATTATTCCATGTTTGCCATACAGGGTTTCCGAAAACATTTATATGGAAATCCTTCTGACACCTGCGTAACCTGTTCACAGCATCCATAACATATGCTTCATCTGACGATGATACATATACAATATTGTCTTTATCTTCAGATAATGCATAAAGAATATTATCATTTAGCGAATCATTGAAAATTACTTCTTTGTACAAAATGTTCCTATATGTTGAATCCGCATAAAAATTGGAAAAAAGCCTTTCCCTGAAAAAATCAATTTCCTTAATGGCATTAGTATCTCCATTATGAACAACCATTATGTTTTTATCATAATATTGTGAAACATAGTCAGCCAAAACGTTCAGCTCAGTTTGCCTGGAGGGCATAACCTGCATGATAAAGGGATTATCTTCAATCAAATCGGCTTTCGCAGATAAGGGAGATGCAACAACTATCTGATGCTGCCTGCCAAATTCAGCTATCAGTTTAACATTTTCCGGGAAAACAGGACCAATAATAATATCGGGTTCGAAGACCTCCAGATCCTTGATTATCTTTTTTACCGTATTCGTATCTCTCTCCGTATCCCTTACCAGCATCTTTATTGACCTTACTGAGTTTTTCAGGGAATCAACTGCCAGCAGCACACCCTCATAGAATTCAATAAAACTGCTTCCTATAGAAGTTTTTTTTCTGCAAGATTCATAATAATACTTATCTGTCAGGAGCGTTGTGTCATTTTCCATTTTCTGAACTTCTGCAAATTCTCTGCTGAAGAAAGGCAACAGCAAGGCAACTTTAATAGAATCTTTTAATCCTTCAATTGAATCACATTCGTTTTCACTTAATGGATTTATATATTTATCCATGTATAAATCAATTGAATCTTGAATGACCTGCAGGGTGTCTATGTAAAGGACTCCCGGCCTGGGAATTTTAATTATCTGTCCCGCCCTTAACCCCCATCTTAGCTCTTCATTATAATTGATTATTTCAGGTATTGGTACGCCAAATTTTTTTGAGATGGAATATAATGTATCGTTATCATTAACAGTATAGAAAATAAATTTATCTCCCAGCTCATCTTTTTCCATAATCTGGCCGAGAATGCTCTTTCTGGGAATTTTTAAAACCTGCCCCTGTTTTAAGCCCGATTTTATCTCCTCATTATATTTGTATATTATCTCTATCGGGACATTGTATTTTTTTGAAATAAAATAAATTGTATGGCCCGGTTTTACTTTATGGTAGATAAAATCATCCTTGCTGAATCCCCCAAATTCATCATCAGATCTCTGTATATATGTTTTTATCGGAATTTTTAATGCTTGTCCCTGCCTTATCGTTTCTGCCGTTATTTCGGGGTTTTCATTTTTTATGTCTGTTTCAGTAACTCCATATGCCCTGCTTATTGAATATAATGTCTGTCCCTTCTGAACAGTATGGATGTAATACAATTTACCATTCAGGATAACTTTTTCTGATGAACGCACTATTTGACCAGTTTGTTCCTGTGCAGAAACAGTGAAATATTGAAGAATGAATATCAGGCCGAAGAGGCATCTTATAAAGTATTTTAAATGTATATTCATTTGTAATTATAAAGTCTCAAGGTATTTATTGATATTATTTTCTATCCTTGCCAGGATATTTGTGCTTTTATCCTTTATAAATCTTTCACCCGTGATATTTTCATAAAGCTCAATATACCTTTCAGCCACTTCATTGACAAATTCATCAGGCATCTCAGGCACAGTTTGACCCGCCTTGCCCTGAAAGTCCCTTTCAATAAGCCATTGCCTGACAAATTCTTTTGACAGTTGCTTCTGTTTTTCTCCTTTTTTCAGCCTCTCAACATAGCCGTCCAGGTAAAAATACCGTGATGAATCGGGTGTATTTATCTCATCAATAAGGTATATTTTCCCATTATTCCTGCCAAATTCATATTTAGTGTCGACCAGTATAAGTCCTCTTTTTTCAGCAATTTCAGTTCCCCTCATAAAAAGAGCATATGTGTACTTTTCAAGTAAATTATAATCTTCTTCAGATACCAGACCATTGCTTAAAATATACTCTTTTGAGATATCAAGATCATGCCCTTCATCGGCCTTGGTTGTAGGCGTAATAATTGGCTCAGGGAATTTCTGGTTCTCCATCATCCCTTCAGGCATAGGAACCCCGCTTATTGACCTTTTGCCATCCCTGTACTCTCTCCATGCATGTCCTGCAAGATATCCCCTTATTACCATTTCAACTTTAAATGGTTTTGCAAAGCGGCCGACCGTCACCATGGGATCCGGACTGCTGATTTTCCAGTTAGGTACTATATCTGCTGTTGCATCAAGAAACTTTGAAGCAATCTGGTTAAGCACCTGGCCCTTGTAAGGGATGCCTCTTGGCAGTACAACATCAAAAGCTGAAATCCGGTCAGTAACAACCATTATAAGGTATTTGTCCCCTATATTGTAAACATCACGTACTTTCCCTACATATAATCCTTTTTGCTTTTTGAAGTTAAAGTTGGTTTTTGTTATTGCTTCAGCCATAATAAATTATAATTTGAGGGTTACTAATTGAGTTCATTTATAAATTAAATACGATATAAAGTTCATATTTAAATTTTATAATAATAATAATTTCTTTTAAATAATTACCGCTTTAATAATCGTTTTGATTTATATCTCTTTACTATTGTCTTTTTCTGATTGTTTACTATAAGCATGCACTATATATTTTACAAGCCTGTGCCTTACAATGTCCCTTGAATCAAAATCTATTCTGGATATACCCTTAATATCTTTAAGCAAATCCAGGGCTTTTACCAGTCCGGATACCCGTTTTTCAGGCAGATCAATCTGTGTTATGTCTCCTGTTATTATAAATTTTGTGTTTTTGCCCATCCTTGTAAGAAACATTTTTAGCTGGTTAACAGTTGTATTCTGCCCTTCATCGAGAATTACAAAAGCATTGCTTAAAGTCCTTCCCCGCATAAAGGCAAGGGGTGCAATTTCAATAATCCCTTCTTCTATATAACCGCTAAGTTTTTTGTTGGGTATCATATCGCGCAGTGCATCATACAGAGGCTGTAAATAGGGGTCCATCTTTTCCTTCAGATCACCCGGTAAAAATCCCAGATTCTCACCTGCCTCAACTGCAGGGCGGGTTAAAATAATCCTGTTTACTTCCTTGTTCCTTAATGCTCTGACTGCGAGAGCTATGGCCGTATAGGTCTTACCTGTGCCGGCAGGTCCTATGGCGAAAAGTAAATCATTATTCTCATATTCATCCACCAGTTTTTTCTGGTTAATTGTTTTTGCCTTTATTATCTTTCCGTGGTCACCATATACTAATAAATCCTCATCAGCTGCTGCCCTGAGAGTGCTTATATCATCAGAGCTAAGAATGTGCTCAATATCATCAGCACTCAACCTGTTTTTCTCCTGTGCATATTCAATTATATATTCGAGCTTATTCTCGAAAATTTCAATTTCATTGCTTTCACCTAAAACTTTCAGCTCATTTCCCCGCGCAATAATTTTTATTTTCAGGAAGTGTGATTTTATTTTTTCAAGGTTAGTATTGTTTGCACCATAAATTGTCAGCGGATCTATTCCTTCTAAATATATAGTCTTTTCAATCATAAATTTTGGAGAATAATGTTTACTTTTGATCTTTACAAAATAATGTTTTTTTTGTCATAAAACAAGACCTATTTTCCGGAATTTCTGATGCAAATTATTACCTTAACAAGCGACTGGAATCAAAATGACTTTTATGTTGCCTCTGTAAAAGGCAGGATATTAAATACATGCCCTGATGTGACGATTGTTGATATTTCTCATCAGATCCAGACATTTAATAATTTACAGGCGGCCTTTGTGTTAAGGAACAGTTTCAGGAATTTTCCGGACGGCACAATACATATTATTGCTGTTAATTCAATGTCAGACAAGGAAAAACCTCTTGTCCTTGTCAAGGCTCTTAATCACTTTTTTATTACTTGTGATAATGGTGTTTTCGGACTTTTACTGGATGAGGAGCCTGAAAGGATAATCAGAATAAATACCGGTTCAGGCCGGGGCAGCTCTTTTGTGGCGCTTGATGTGTTTTGTAAAGTTGCCTGTGATTTAATAAAAGGTAAAAAGCCTGAGGATATTGGTACTGCTAGCAATAGCCTTAATAGAAATATTCCTGTGTTGCCCGCAATTGACGAATCCTTAATCAACGGGAGTGTAATCTATATAGATTCTTACAGGAATGCTATTACTAATATTTCAAGGGAATTGTTTGAAAAAATAGGAAAGAAAAGGCCGTTCGATATTTTTGTTCAAAGCAATCATTATAAAATAAACAGGATAAATTCTGCTTATAACGAGACCTCTGCAGGAGAGATCCTCGCATTGTTTAATTCTGTTGATTTGCTTGAAATAGCAATCAGCAACGGTAATGCAGCAGATTTGCTTAACCTGAACATAAATTCGGTGATAAGGATCAAATTTTATGATAAAAAGTAAATATCGAATTTAATAATACGGATTATAAATGAAAGAAAAACTTGCTTCTATTGAGAGATTATTAAACATAATGGATGAACTGCGTGCTAAATGCCCCTGGGATAAAAAGCAGACCTTTGAGAGTTTAAGGAACCTGACAATTGAAGAAACATACGAACTGGCTGATGCTATTCTTGAAGATGACAGGGTAGCTATAAAGAAAGAACTGGGAGATTTGTTTCTGCACCTCGTATTCTATGCAAAAATCGGATCTGAGACAAATGACTTTGATATTAAAGATATAGCTGACTCCATATCTGAAAAATTAATTTACAGGCATCCCCATGTTTTTGGGGATACAGATGTTAAAAATAATCCCGAGATTGTCAAGAAGAACTGGGAAGAACTGAAAATCAAGGAAGGGAATCATTCGGTGCTGGAGGGCGTCCCAAAATCATTGCCTGCCATGATAAAAGCAAACAGGATACAGGAGAAAGTTAAGGCAGTAGGATTCGACTGGGAAGAAAAAAGCCAGATATGGGACAAGGTGGCTGAAGAATTTAATGAACTGAAGTCTGAAATAGACAGGATGGATAAAGAGAAGACAGAGAGCGAGTTTGGAGATCTGTTATTTTCACTTATCAATGCAGCGCGTCTTTATGACATAGATCCTGAGACAGCCCTTGAAAAGACCAACAGGAAATTTATCAGAAGGTTTAACTACCTCGAAGAAAAGACCTCTAAAAGAGGCAGAAAATTAAAAGACATGACCCTTGACGAGATGAATGCAATCTGGGAAGAGGCGAAGAAGGCGTAATGGTAATATGTAAAAAATAAAGGCTGCCTTTTTGAGACAGCCTTAACTTTTTATAAGTTTAGCAGATCTGCATTTTATTATTCAACCACCAGTTTCTCTGTAGTTGTATTTCCGTTCACATTTACTTTAACCAGGTATGTTCCCGGACTAAATGCGGAGTATGGAATTTCTGCCCTTTTATTATTTGTCCTCAGGCTATATACCTGTCTGCCCATGATATCGGTTATACTAATTTCTGATACTGCATTTTCCGTGTTATTTATTTCAACAGTCAGATTATTGCTTTTTAAAGGATTGGGATAGATATTCAGCAGGGCAGGCGGATGAATTTTTTTAACATCTATTGCATCAGGCGATGAAGCTGTGACTTTAACCAGTTCAATACCGTCACCTGTTCCGAGATTCCTCGTGTATTGCTTGTCATCAGCATTATTCCAGTGTTCATATACCCCAAGGCTGCCAATGGGGGAACCGTCATCTTCAGGATCGTAAGTTATAGTGGCCGGCCACAGGGTAGGATCAGCTGCCTGTCGCATATAATCGTCTGTACCTGAAATAAACGGATAATTTTCATCCTTATAGGTGTATTCTTTAAGCAGGAAGTCATAGCATACCGATTCAATAGCTACTGCATCCTGCGACAGCAGGAGTGAAGATGTAAAGTCGCCGTTGAATGGTGACATTTCCCATTTTTCTACCCATCCTTCCCAGTTTGTGCCAGACCATATTCCGTCCACAAGGTAAAGAACAGTGTTGCCTCCCAGGTATTTGTGACCCATATAGTCAACAAGGTGCCTGTACTTGCCCAAGCCCTGGTTATTAGCAGGCAAACTGTAATGCATGTGATAAGCAGATTGGGATGTGTTATCATCATTGCCTTCCTGCATGATTGATCCCTGGTGGTTCTTAGCAGCAATGGTAATACCACCCTCATTATGAGTCTTAAGGCATGGAAGATTAATGAAATAAGCAGCATCGAGGTAGGCTTGTGGTAAGGTTGATGTGTATACTCCGTCACTGAATACAAGTTCCTGGTTTGCCGACTGCACTGTCGCCACTCTTCCGTTTGCACCCAAGTCATCCATATAATTAACATTGGGAAATTCAGGATGCAAAATATCCCAGTAAACATCATGAAATCTTCTGTAAGGATCGCCGACAGTGATATCCGATTGTGCAACACCAACATCATTTACAAGCTGCCTGAGCAACGCAAGAATTACCTGCGGTGTGGCATCCATTTGGTTAAGCCTCGATTGTTTTTCAGTATTGTTCTTAAAACCACCATAGCTGGAAGTTGTAAGATTTATTTTTACACATATTTTTTCACCGGCGGTATATCCTGTCTCGCCCTTACCGTGATTCTGGTTAAAATATTTAAACAGTGCATCCCATGAGTCATGAACGCTTGTCTGGTTAGTAAGGTATTTGACACCTTTGGCGAGCATAGTGTCAACAACGTCCTGGTCTGTGTTCTCAAACCAGTAGTCGTCCTCTACATTTTGACAGGTCTCATCAGTGGCAGCAGGATCCCAGACCCAAACCACACGACCGGGAAATATTCCCTTTGCTATGCCTATAGGATCGTTTGCTGTAAAAGCATCTTCTGAAACGAGCACCATTGCGTCTGTTTTTCCCGGAACAGTAAGAACTGAAAATGAAATTGCCAGTACTGCTGCTACCAGGAAAGAAACGGCTATCAGGTATTTTGCCTTAAGCAGGCTGCTTTTAAACTTCCTGAATGCGAAAACTGAACCTGTTAATGATAACAGGTAAATTATAAAACTTGCCATCACAGGCGCCGCAGCTTTCATACATGGATATGTTGCCCGGCTGGGCTTAGGTATAACCCTTACAAGGAACCAGATTGTCGATACGATCCCCAGTATATAAAATAAAATTTTTGCGGGTACTTTCTTTTTTCTCAAAGACTGTCTGATTTGTTCAATACGTGTGTGAAATTTATCCTGTTGCATCTTTTTTGATTTTAATTATAAAATTGATATACTATAGTAACAAATATACTCATTATTCCAATAATGCATCGGAATAGTTATTTTTTTAACAAAAAGAATGGATTTCGTAGTACGGTATTAATTCTGCCTTGTCCTTACTATTGTCTTTTCATTAATCCAGCAACCTACCAGGTATTCCTGTCCGTCAACATAACCGTGAAAAAAGGTTTCTTCTTTCAAGGGGAAGTGGTCTGAATACCTGTCAATAAGTTTCTCGGCTTTCTGTGAAATACTGGGATCAGTATACATTGCCTTCTGGTATTTATCAACGGCCGCCCAATAAACAGCCCGTTGTTCAAATTCAGATTCGCTGCATTCTTTTGAACTGGCAACATATGCATCACCAATAAGCATATAAGGCTCTCCGAATTTATCATTAAGCTTTAATGCTTCGTAAGCATAACTTCTTGCCCGGGAATAATCTTTCAGGTTGTCTACATAAATTTGTGCCAGGTATATATATAATTTTGCCTTTGCTTCATCATCAGTTTCCAGCTGAAGTGCTTTCTCAAGATATGATGTGGAGTTGCTGTAATCACCTCGTGTATGATATAGCGGGGCAATTTTTTTTGCAAGGTATGCCGAAGGCTCAATATTGAACAATCCGACAAGGACATTCAGATATAAATCGGACTCCGTACAGTTATTCTTTTCAAGGATATTTGATATATTTTTCAGCAGTTCAGCATCTTCAGGTCCGCTTTTAAATTTAGGCAAAAATATGCTTACCAGTGTTTCACAATCCGCAGCTCCGCAGGCAGCGAAAATTTTTTCGACATAATCTATAGCCATTTCAGTTTTATCGCTTCCTTCGGAAGAGTTTAACCTTTCGTTAAGGTAATCAATAACCTTTATATAGTTTTGTATTACTTCATCTTCACATATAACTTTATCTTTATAAAGGGCATTTACGGATTGCATTAATGTAATGGCAACACCTTCTTCAGCACGTGATTTCATAATATCAAGCGACTTTTTCAGGTAACTGTATCCGGTTTTCATATCCGAAGGGCGGTATTTTAGCAGATCAACACCTTTCCAGCCCAGGACATAACCTTCCTGTCCGAAATACTGAATCCTCTGATCATAGAGAATCATTAAGGTGTCAATATATCTATTCATTAATTCTTCATTTGCTGTATTTTCAATTCTGTACTTCAGGATCTTTGCACCCATAATATAAATATTATTACTTGCTGCCGGACAGTTATGAAAACAGTATCTCCAGGAGGTATATGCATAATCGGGCATATTCACCTTTACGTACGAACTCATATTGGATAAATTCTTGGCACATTCTGTCCTTGAAATGCTGTCGGGGCCATATTTGGGATTTTCGTAATATTCTAATTTCTGGGCATGATTGACAATACTTGCAGTGAAAAGAATAAACACAAACAGAAATAACTTTATACTTTTTATATTAATGATCCACATTCTTTAACTATTTGTTAATTAAACACAAATTCTACTTTTTTGTTTTGAAACTGCGAAAATAATATATCATTAAAAATATTACAAACTTTAGGCCAATAGTTATAAAAAATCTTAACAATTCTTTAATAAATACTTGTTAAACTTAATATACTTTCATCTTAATTTAATATATCTTTAGCACTTTGCAAACCACAATCTGTCATATTTAATTTATTAATAACTGATGGTTATATGAGTTCAGACAAAAAGTATGATTTAAGTTTTTTAAATAAATTATCAAATGCCGATGAGAATTTCATTAAGGATATGATACTGACTTTTAAACGGACTTCGCCTAAAATAGTTATAAAAATGGAAAAATATCTGAAGGACAATAACTATAAGGCATTGGGGAATGAAGCCCACAGGCTTATTCCGGGAGTTTCATTCCTCGGAGCTAAAAAGATTGAAAAGGACCTGGCAAAAATTGAAAAATATGTAAATGAAAATATAAAACTTGATGAAATACCGGCATTGCTTAAAAATGTAAAAAGAAGCATAACCGGACTAATTGCTCAGTTTGATATTGATTATAACTTTCTGTAATCATTTTGTATGTTGCGGTGTTCAATAAAATAAAAAAGCAGGTATGAACACCTGCTTTTTTAATTATCCTGTAATGAAACATTAATAATTACTTATTATATCGCGAACGTGCATTTTTATTCTTTGGCTCTGATTTTTTTACAATAATAATATTTCCGTTTAGCTCAGTATCATTTAACTGATTAATTGCTTCATTAGCTTCTTCTTCATTAGGCATTTCAACAAATCCATATCCCTTGGATCTACCCGTTTGATAGTCGATAATTACTTTGGCTGATGTAACTTCACCAAATTTCTTAAAAGTTTCCTTGAGATCATCACTTGTGGTCTCATGATTTAATTTTGCAACAAAAATATCCATAAAAAAAGTTTTAAAAATTATAAAAATTTAATTCAGAAAAAGAATTTCATTTTTATGCAAATCTAATTTTAATTTTTAATTAAAAAAAATTTTTTAATTCACGCAAAGTTCTGATAAATGTTAAAATTATTTGTAGCGGATTCATAAGCTATAAGAGGGAAAATGTCCTGTTTTATATTAATAATATATTATATGCTGACATGACCTTTTTATTTTTATATATTTGAAAATCTAAACAAACGATTTATACTATGAAGAAATATAAATGTACGGTTTGCGGGTATATTTATGATCCTGAAGATGGGGACCCTGATGGAGGGATATCTCCCGGGACCCCGTTTGAGGAAATTCCTCATGACTGGGTTTGTCCTGTTTGCGGAGCTACAAAGGATGATTTTGAAGAGCTGGAGTTATAATAATTAATGTACTTTTTTACTTTAAAATTATTGAAGTTTTTCCTTCGGGATATTCTCAAGCATATCAACTAACAAATCCCAGAATTTCTTTGTTGATTTGATATTTACCCTTTCATCCGGTGAATGGGCTCCTATTATAGTAGGTCCGAATGATATTATATCCAGATCTTTATATTTGGCAAGAAACAGGCCGCATTCAAGACCGGCATGTATTGCCTTGACTTTAGCATTGGTGCCGAATAGTTTTTTATATGACTTTTTCGCGATTTGCAGTATCTCTGATTTTAAGTTGGGATTCCAGCCAGGATAGCCGTTTTTTTGTTCAACTTTAGCATTAACCATATCAAATACGCTTCGCACTACATTGGCTATGTTGTCTTTTGATGACTCCAGCGAGCTTCTCTGGCTTGTGGTTATTATAATATCATCCTTGCCATCGAATTTAACAGAAGCCAGGTTTGTTGAGGTTTCCACCAGTCCCTTCATGGTTTTACTCATAGCTATTACTCCATTGGGGCATGCATAAAGGGAGTTAAGCAGTCTTTTCTGCACCTTTTTTTTAAGAGCACACCGGGTATTTTTTTCTGATGTCAATGATATTTTAAGGTTGGGTTCGGTAATCATAAGTTCATTTTTTATGGCAATAGCAAACTGGTTAAGATGTTCCTTTAGCATTTGTTCATTCTTTTTCGGTATTGCTATAATTACATACGCTTCTCTGGGAATTGCATTTGGCAAATTCCCTCCTTCGAATTTCACTATATTTATTTTTAGCTTCTTTGGGGCGGTCCAGAGAAAGCGATTTAAAATCTTTATTGAATTTCCTCTTTCCTTATCTATATCACTACCTGAATGCCCCCCCATAAGTCCGTTTAGTGCAATTTTATATGAAACATAATCCGCAGGTATTTTCTTAGTTTTAATTTTCAACCTGGCAATGGTATTTATTCCTCCTGCCGAGCCAATAAACAATTCACCCTCATCTTCAGAATCAAGGTTAACTAAAATCTTACTGTTAAAAAACTGCGGCTGCACGTTAAAAGCACCTTTAAGTCCCATTTCCTCATCAACTGTAAATAAACATTCCAAAGGCCCGTGTTTAATGTCTTTATTCTCCAGAATTGCCAGCTGGGTGGCAATACCTATACCATTATCGGCGCCCAGAGTCGTACCGTCAGCCTTAATCCATTCACCGTCAATAATTGTTTTTATGGGATCGGTATTGAAATCGTGCTGTTTTGTACTGTTTTTTTCACATACCATATCTACATGGCTTTGTAAACATACCATCTTTGCCTTTTCAAGAGCCGGGTGGGCAGGCTTACTTATTAAAACATTACCTGCAAGGTCCTTCTTTGCTGCTAACTGGTGTTTTTTCCCGAACTCCGTCAGGTAACTGATAATCTTTTCCTCTTTTCCCGATTGACGCGGGATCTGACAAATCTCATCAAAATATTTCCAGACAGCTTTTGGTTCCATGTTTTTCATGCTTTTCATAACTTTCAAGTTTATAATTATCCTAATCCAACATAATGACGAATATAATTTATCTTACATTTGTAACCTATAAATTGGCATAAAAATCTTTTTAATAATGATATTTTATTTTTTACTTTCGTCACGGTTATTAGAATATAATAGAATTTAAATATTACCTCTTTACAGAGTTTTTCGTATTATATGATAGATTTTCAGCAAATACTGGTATTTATTGTTATACTTTTTATCCTGGTATCGCTATACCTTGAGTTATTGGGACCTGCATTTACATTTCTTATAGCAATAATAGTACTTGGAATATTCGGAGTATTAACTCCAATGGAAATGATAAGCGGACTGGCAAATGTGCAGATTGCAGTAATCATTATGCTTCTTCTTTTCGGTGATATTATCAGGAAAACATCAATAGTTGAAAACGTATTCGACAGGTTCTTCAGGTCTGCAAAAAGTTTCAGGGGATTTCTCAGCAGGATGATGTTATTGGTGGCGACATTTTCTGCCTTTCTTAATAATACACCCCTGGTAGCAATAATGATACCTTATGTTCACAGCTGGTGCAAACGCAACAATTATTATCCGTCAAAGTTTTTAATACCACTTTCGTATGCCGCGATACTTGGAGGATCTGTCACTTTAATAGGTACTTCAACTAACCTTATTGTTAATGGGATGATTGAAGATAATACTATTATTCCTGACCTCAGGTCCCTGGAATTATTTGATTTTGTTTATGTCGGTATTCCTATGGTGATAATAGGATTCTTTTATTTATTATTATTTAGCAATAGGTTTTTACCCGATAAGTCCACAATAACGGAATCATTCGGCAAACACTCGCGTCAATATATTATTGAAGCGAAAGTCAGAGCCAACTCGCACCTTATTGGAAAGACGGTTAAGGAAGCCGGGTTGATTGATTTAAAAGGCCTTTACCTGGTCGAAATCATGAGAAGATCATTCAGTATTTCAGCAGTGTCCCCGGAAGTTATTCTTGACAGGGGTGACGTGCTGGTCTTTGCCGGCGAAACGGATAGAATAGCTGAATTGATAGAGTCAAATTCCGGACTTATATTGCCTGAAGTAGGTATGTTAATGAAAAAGAAAAAAACAGAGATTGTCGAAGTGGTGGTTTCACAAAATTCATATTTAATTAATAAATCAGTCAGGGAGACTGATTTCAGGAGTAAATATGACGCGGCAATAATTGCGGTCCATAGAAACGGCGAAAAAATTCAAGGTAAGCTGGGAAATGTAATATTAAAGGCAGGCGACGTTTTATTACTTTATACGGGTGGTGATTTTTTAAGCAGGACAATAAATACGCGCGAATTCTATTTTATATCAAAGGTGAGGGATTTTGTGAAACTGGAGTGGTACAAAACTCTCATATTGATAGGAGGTCTTATGTTATCCATTACTCTTTCTGCCCTGCATATCGTTCCACTATTTATGGGATTAATAATTTTGCTGGTAGCCGCAATGGCGCTTGGTGTTACAAATCCGAAAGAACTGCCTCAAAGCATTGATTATAACCTTGCCCTGATAATTGTCCTTGCACTGGCCCTGGGTGTCGCTATGATAAAATCGGGGACTGCAGATCTTATTGCAAATCTGCTGATAAACATATTTGTGCCGTTTGGCAAAATATGGCTTTTATTTGGTATTTATTTTATTACAGCTATTCTGGCTGCCTATGTGACAAATAAAGCAGCCGTGGCCGTAATATTCCCCATAGCGCTCACGTCAGCCCGAATTCTGGATATCTCTGCCATACCCTTTGTGTTAACCGTTGCTTATGCCGCGGCAGCAAACTTTATGACACCTATCGGTTACCAGACTAATCTCATGGTTTATGGCCCTGGCGGGTATTCATTTAAGGATTTTTTTAGAATAGGATTCCCCCTGACTATTATTTATATGATAGTAACTGTGACAATACTGTCATTAATATATTTCTAGAATGTAAAATAATGGCAGATTACCGAAGATTTCTCAGATTAGCTATTGATGCTGCAGTAGCAGGGGGGGAGAAAATAATGGAAGTATATAATTCTATTAATATAAACGTTATACTGAAGAAAGATTTTTCACCACTTACCGAAGCCGATTTAAAATCTAATGAGATAATTAAGAAATATCTTAAAGAAACAGGCTTGCCCTTGATTAGCGAAGAAGAAAAGGATATAGCTTATGAAAAAAGAAAAGACTGGGATTTGTTCTGGCTTGTTGATCCATTGGACGGGACTAAGGAGTTTATTAAAAGAAACGGAGAATTTGCGGTTAACATAGCTCTTATTGAGAAGAATGCCCCGGTAATTGGAGTAATATATGCACCTGCTGCAAAAGATCTCTATTTCTCATATCCCGGCAGTGGTTCGTACAAAATATCAAAAGTTAATCCCGGCAACATCAGGAACAAAACTTTAAAATCAATATTAGCACTGGCAACGCCTTTACCGGTTTCGGCTAGGAGGGACAGATTAACTGCAATTGGCAGCAGATCTCATATGTCTCTGCAAACATGGACATACTTCAGGAAGCTGCAAAAAAAATACAGGAATACGGAAATCTTAAAAATTGGCAGTTCACTGAAATTGTGCCTCGTGGCTGAAGGGAAAGCAGATGTATATCCCCGGTTCAGCCCTTCAATGGAATGGGACATAGCTGCAGGCCATGCAATTATTGAAGGCGCCGGATTTATGATCAGTGAGTACAAGAATAAAAAACCACTTGCTTATAATAAGGAGAATTTAAGGAATCCGTTTTTTATTGCCGGAAAGCCGGAGTTTGTGCTTTAGGATGTATTTACAGTGAGGTTTAATTAGCTTTCTCAGTCTTTGGGGGAAAATCAATATTCAATCTAACGCCGCCGATTACCCAGCGGCCTGGTTGAATAACATTGCTGATATCGCGATATGTGGCATCAAATAAATTATTTGCCTCGATAAAAAAGTAAAGCCTGCCTTTGTTCCAGAAAAGTTTTGCATTCACCAGCCAGAATGACTTATAGGGGACCAGATCATATTCATTTGTTGTGGTGTTATACACATCGTAGTTACCTTCACGATTCTGGTATATAAGGTAAATGCTGGCCCCTGTATTTTTACATATGCTTATTAAAGATGTAACTGTTAATTTATGTTTTAGATTATCCAGTGCATATTTTGATTCAAAATCACCTGTAGATTTTCTGATACCGGTATGCGAATAGCTTAAGTTCAAATTTTGAAGAAAGAAATCGGCAGACAGAATATTATTAAGATGTACCATAACTGATAAATCTATACCATCAACGGTGATATCGGCAATATTTTCAGCATGCCACAGCGTGTCAATTCCCAGCACCCAGTCAATGATATCTTTTCCAATCCTGTGGTAATAAGATAATTGTCCGCTTATTTCCGGGAGGGCCAATTTTAATCCGCCTTCCAGAGATATTGCTTTTTCAGGTTTCAAATTGACGTTTCCGTATGTGTCAGGCGACTCATAGAACATGTCTGTGAAAGAAGGTAATCGCAGGGTTTTATTTACAGAACCGTAAATCTTAAGGTCTTTGAGAATATTATAACTGAGATCAATCCCGGGGTATAATCTTAACCTGTTTCTGAAAGTTGAATTCCAGTTTATCATTATACCGCCGGAAAAACATAAATTACCCAAATATATATCCTGTTCTATAAAATACCCCAGATTTGACCTTATGTAACTCTTATCAAGCAGCACATCCTTGTCGCCGGGCAGTTTCACGGGAATTGACATTTCAAAACCCCTGTTATTACTGAAAATATTTTCTGTCCTGTACTCAAATCCAAGTGCGGTTTTTCCGAGTTTCGTTTTTGCAACGACGTTCAAATTTGCCCCGAAAATATCTGTGAGGTTATATGCATTAAATGTGTAATCGCTGTCTATAACCATCGAATAATGATCATTTAACCTGCGCCAGTATATTAGAGGCGAAATATTTATTTTTTCCCCGGTGCTTGCTTTTACTGCAGTAAAAGTGGTCTTTATTGTTTCATATTGTTCGGGATACTTGCTTGAGTAAAAGCTGTTTGCTCCGAAATCTTTATAGTCATATCCTGCCTGATAGCTGAAATTTATGTTTTCCGCATTCAATTCCCCCTGATAAAAAATATTATACCTGTCAAATTCGGTATATTCAATATAACCGTTTGATCCGGTTTTCGACAGAGACAGGTAATTGTTACTTTTTTTTGTAACCAGGGTTCCTGATGTATTAAGTTTGGAAAATCCATTTTCACCCGTACTGGCACTAAAGTTAATGTTATTGGCTGGTTGTGTGGCCGTAACAATATTTATTGCGCCTGCAAATGCGTTTGCACCCAGCACCCTCGCAGCAGGCCCGTTTAATATTTCAACACGTTCAATGCTTTCAGCATCAAGGGGGAGGTTAAGATTGAAATGACCTGTGTGGGGATCCGAAATATTTATGCCGTTAAGAAGTATTAATACCTCATCAAAGGAACTTCCCCTGATATTTAAATCGGCCTGCACTCCAAACATCCCTCTTTGTCTTACATCCACACCCGTTATGTATTCCAGTAAATCCTGAATGCTTTGCACAGGCGCATGTTGAATCTCATCTTTGGTAATTACTGTGACTATACGGGAAATTTCGGAGTAAAGAGCCGGACTTCTTTGACCGATGACTTCAATTTCATCCAGATTAATCTTTTTATTAATCCTGATTGTATCTATATGGGCGGCAATTATTTCCGGCTGTATAAGTATGGAATAACTTGTTAATAAAGTACAAATTTTTATTATCTTTTTAAGACTATTCAGTACCGCATATCTTTTTCTTGACCAGTGCTTGAAAAATATACTGGCACAAATTTCTTTATAATTTGCTGTTTTTGCATTATTAATCATTATTGCCGGTAAAAGGGCCACTAATATAATAATTTATCCCGGATAATTAATATACAGGAAAACGGACTTCCTGACAAGCAAATTTAAATCTATTATGAAGATAGGCCCGAAGACATTTTCAGTAAAACAATCATTTTATTTAAATTACTGATTACAAGGTCCAAAATATTTGTTACTTAAAGTTATTGTAAACATCATTAAGGTATGGAATAATCAATGGTCAGAGATCACGTAAAATTGAACATGACCAGCATTTTTTTAGAAGCAACAAATGTTCTGTGATTTAAATTATAGAATAAAAAAATTTGATTTATTAAATAATTTACTATTTTTGCCTTAAATCGTAAAACTAATTTAATTCATTAAAAATTTAAGAACATGAAAAAGTTAAGTTTTTTGCTAGTTGCCCTTGCATTATTTTGTTTCATATCTTTAAATTCTTGCAAACAAAAGGCTGGAGAAGCTGAAGAAGCAACCGGAGAAATGGTTGAAGAAGCTGAAGAACCTGCTACAGAAGCCGCAACAGCTGATACTACGGCAGCAGAAACTGAAGCAGCCGAAGAAACTACAGAGTAAACTAACCTGAAAGAGATTTAAAGTACTTTAAGCAGGAACTATATCCTGCTTTTTATTTTTACCAGGTATATCCTCAGGATACAACATCCTGAAATATATATGTATATATACTAAATTAAGACTATACCTACTTAATACAATTATGAACCACCTTTTTAAGGTGGTTATTTTTTTGCCTTTTCATAAAGCTTTTATCCCGGGCCCGGATAAAATTTCCTGAAATGAACAATCCTGTCTGGCATCAGCATGGGAAAAGTATATCCAAAATACAATTGAAATTGGTAATAATTTTTTTATGTTTGCAGCTGACCTTTAATATTTAATAAGACTTATGGTATGCCAAGTTTTGTTATAAATGAAAAATGTGATGGCTGCAAGGCACTTGATAAAACTGCCTGCCAGTATATTTGTCCGAATGACCTTATGGTCCTTGACAGGGAAAAAAATAAAGCCTACAACAGGGCTGTGGAAATGTGCTGGGAGTGTTACAGCTGCGTAAAGATTTGTCCCAATCAGGCTATTGAGGTGCGCGGCTATGCCGATTTTATGCCCCTGGGTGCGGCTGTGCAACCAATGCGTGGTACCGATTCCATTTTATGGTCGGTAAGATTTAGAAACAAAGAAATTAAGAGATTTAAATTCCCTGTAAGAACCATTCCTGAGGGGACCCTGGAGACGGATGCGGGGTATGCGACTGAAACGGACGATATCAGTAGCCCCCTGTTAAGGACAGAACCCGGTTCTCTCGGATTACCGGAATTACCGGACATCGGCTGTTCCAAAACATAGCAATATACTCTGAAGATGAATATTAATAACTTTAAAACCGTTGAAATCACTACTGATCTTCTTATCCTTGGCGGGGGCATGGCTGCTTGCGGAGCAGCCTATGAAGCATCTTACTGGGCAAA
>CAZOLY010000010.1:22267-35321 GCA_964580815.1 uncultured Bacteroidales bacterium | reverse complement strand
TTTTTCCGCCTGCAGGTGACTCTATTAATGGCTGGGGGAAGCCAAACCCGCTAAAAGCAGGGGTGCTTTCGGGCAGTTTAATCTGTGTTGCAATAGGATGAAGGCCGATTAAACAGGTATTATGTTTGAGCCTTAGAGGTTCCGTAACCACGTACCATCCTTGCGGAACATATATATTAGGGTAATTTCTGATAGCCTCCTGAAATACTTTCGTATTGTCAGTTACCCCATCGCCTATGGCACCCAGGTCAGCAATATTCACCCATGTATCAACATCTGGTAATCGGGGTATGTCTCCTGCAGGTGGTTCAGGCAGTTCCGCCAGTGCTTCAAAACTAAGCAGTGTCCTGGTTTCAGGTTCAGCGACCATGCTATCGATATGAAGCCCGTGCGTATATTTTTTTATTTGGTACACTTTAACTGCTACTGAAGTCTGCGTATTACTTCTGCGGTAGTATACCAGAACAGGCACATCCCGACAGTAAATATTGCAGAGGCTTACCTGGTTGGTAAGATTGTCTTCGTTACTGATGATTAAAGCCGGTCCGGTGACATTGTCAAATGTGCAGTCCTCCATGAAAATCCTGTCGCTGAAGTTTTCTTCAATTTCAATTACTGTAGGCATATTATAAGCTTTGAGACGCACTATGGTCAGTCCCGCCTCCTTTGACCTTATTGCTGCTTTGCGTTGCCCTTCAAAATAAGTATCAACCATCATCATTGGCCAGGAAGGTGAAGTCTTTGTTGTATAAATTCCATAATCACCCCCAAAAAACGAAACGTTTTCCATTTCGTTCCCCACATCAAATATTCCGGCTTTCCCTTTGCCTATATAAATACTAACATTGGCTATAAAGCTGTGTTGTGCAAAATGAGTGCGCAGGGCAACTGCAAACGGATTGCCGTCTTCAATTTTAAGGTCTATATTTGAAAGGGCGCTATAAAATGTTCCTGCCCCGGCATCCCTTGGTTCATCTCCTTCTTCCACCACCCTGTCCGTGAACCAGAACATGTAATTTGCTTTGCCTTTATCTGACAGGACCGGTGACTGGTATCCCGGTGAATTTTTTGCCAGTACTATTAGCGGGCGTTCTTCTCCATAGCCGACTAACCGGATGGCCTTTGGAACATATATTGTTCTGGAAATCCTGTATATACCTCCGGGAATAAATATTATACCGAAGTTTTTTTCTTTTTTTAAATTGTTAATGGCTGACTGGAGTGCATCCGAAACATCAACGGAACCATCAGCTTTTATGTTAAACTCTTCTGGCGTAAAATAAACAGCTTCAGGGTCTTCCAGGCGCCGGGTATAAATCGAACTGCTATTTATCCCTGATGCACTGAAAATGCAAAAACCAGTTAATACCAGGTAGATCAAAACCAAAATAAAAGGATTAGTAGTTTTCATAGGAAATAAATTTAGCTGCCGCGCAGATTAATTTTAATTTTTTTAAATTTAATATTTTCCTTGCAATATTTTATATAAAATACTATATCATAATATTTTGCTACATTTACTTCTAATATTTTAATATGTAATTTTATTAAAAAATTAAATGTATAATTTCATTCTTATAACATAAAATTATGAAAATGAGAATAAAAACGATCTTTCTTATTCTGGTTACTATAATGGCGAATAGTTCCTGCAAAAAAATTAACAATCAAAAAAAAATTGAAGCAGTAAAAAAAGTGATAATCGATGACGGGGAAGCAAGGCAAAATCGCGACATGGAATTGCTATCAAAGCTCTGGGTTCATGAACCCTATATAGCACATTTCGGTGTGTCAAAACATATGTGCTTCATAATTGAAGGATGGGATAAAATGGAGGAAAGCCTCAGCACTTTGTGGGCATCAGGTTTTAACGAGGAAACAGACATTGTTAGAGATAATATTAATGTGCATATTAATGGGAAAACTGCTTTTGCATGCTTTGATCTTCATATTAATGATCCTTCAGGTAATATTAATGCTAAAGTCAATGCATCACTTGAAGAAATTAATGGGGAATGGAAATTGGTCTTTTTAAATGTTCTGGATGAAAAATCATTTAAACAAATTGATGATTATTGGCCTTTTTAATCATACGCCATAAATCTTGACTGATACTTCTCAAAAATCCAGGATTATTTTTATTCAAAATGAAACTATAGCATAAAATTGTTTTAACCTCTAAAAAAATCATAATGAAATTATTGCTGATTATCCCGTTATTAAACGCCTTCATATTATCTGCATTTTGCCAGGATCTGGATGAGTCTGATGAAATCGGATCTATTACAAAAGTTATAATAGCAGAAGGTGAAGCAAGGCAAAATAACGATTTTTAATTATTTTCAGAATGTTGGGCTCATGAATCCTATATTGCCAATTATTGGGCAATAAATTGGGGTTGTGCAACAATAAAAGGATGGAAAGAATTATCGGAATCTTTTAAAAAAGATCATCAGGGTGAACCTGATCCTGATTTTATAATAAGAAGGGAAAACATAAATATCCATGTTAACGGTAATGTTGCAGTGGCAGACTTTGATCTCTATATTGACAATTTTCCCGGAGGAGATCTTGAATCAAAAGCGAATGTAACACTGGAAAAACTTGATGATTCCTGGAAAATTATATACTTAAATGTAATTTTTGATAAGTCTTTTTCCGGTTCTGATAATAATTGAACTTATTAAAAAATAACATATTATCAGGTAAATAGAACATTTCACTTTCAGTAAATTGATGAATAGTATTGATTTTTTTATGGTGAGTCTGATGACTCATATTCAAAATTATATTTTTGATACTTCCCGAATGTAAATTCCCAGATGATTTCCGAAAGCAGTCCTGCATTATTATAATTAAAGGTTATCATGGCATCGAAACCGTTCTCCCCCTTGAATTCACCCCCGGTTATGATCCCCATTTCATTGAGATTATAGTTTATTGTTCCTGTCAGCCAGTTATCAAAGTTTTTAATACAGGCTTTAATCAAATCACCTTCAGAATTGTACAGGTATGATTCAAATCCTGACAGTATATCTTCTCTATAATAAGACCGGAGTATCAAATTGCTGTTCGTGTCATAGGTATATTTAAACAGGGTAACGCTTCCATCAGGATTATTGCGTTTTGAAGCGATTAATTTCCGCTCAGGATCATATTCATAGAATGTGGCAGTAATAAGGCTGTCAGAACGGGTGAATACTTTTTTATACAACAGGCCTTCCCCATTATAATAGTAAAAAGAAGGACCTCCAACCTCATTATTATAAGTATAATACTCTTTGCTGATTTTATACGCTCCTGTATTTGTCAAAAACGGACTTGAATAATAATTCTTATTTATATCTATTTTTTCATAATTGTAAATAAAGGTCTGGCTCCATCTTCCCTGAAAATCCCAAAATTCCCTTATCAGATTATTATTATCATCATATTCATAGCTTACGTTGCAAATGGTTTTGCCTCCTCTCTCCAGTACAGCGTTCTCCTTCTTTTTTTGTCCGTTATATTGATATGCCAGGATTCCGTTTAGCCATCCCTTATGGTTTCTTAAGTCAGCGCTTATTATACAATTATCTTTATACCGGTAGCATGTCAAACCCGTTACACTGTCGGACCTGAAAAAGTGTTCAGCTATTTTATTGCCAAGTGAATCGTAGGAAAAAAGTTCCAAAGATGTCAATCCGTCAGAGAATTCCCTGTAAACAGAAATTAACCATCCACTGGGATTGTACTCGTAGTAATTAGCCGAACTCCTGCTTTGATCATCCAGGACCCAGAATGACTTATACAGTGTTCCATTATTATCGTATTTGAAATAAGTGCATCCCTTTTCCCCGCTGGTGTTGTTATATTCCTGCTTAGTGATCCTGAAGTTTGGGGAAGCATCTCCAAAAGGTTGGGCATTGAGAAAAATATTTATACTTAATACAGCTAATAACAGGTAAATGTTTTTCATACTTTTTCTATTAATGATTATTATATCGTATTTTTTATGTCAAAACATATTAGAAGTCCGGATACACCCATGCTAATATTCCAGGCTTTTTCTTCTTAGTAATATTTTTGCGTATTCTCTCCCCAGTTTATCATTATAATCTTCATAGGACTTCTTGGCCCACTGCAATGCCAGGTCTGTATTTCCGAGTACCTCATATGCTACAGCCACATTCAGGCAAGCTCTGCCTGCAGTTTTTTGTTTTACATTTTCGGTTAATTTGCTCCATATCTCTATTGCTCCATCCCAATTGGCTACTTCAGCACGCCTGAATCCCGTTTTGAATTCCTGTTTTGCCGATCCCCTGGCTTTCTTATACAGATCTCTTCTGACAATATAATAGCTTGGTAAGAACCGTTTAATATACTCTTGTCCTGCTGCGTAGGCTGTTTGCGGCAGTGCATCAGGGGGAGGGACTTTGCCTTCGGTATCAAACATAATGTAGAATGTCTGCTGAAATTGATCTATGATGGTTTTGGAATCAGGATCATACAACCTCCAATAACAAATAACATTCATTCTGATCTGGTTCGGCAGGCCAGGCTTTGGTGTACCATGTGAAAGAATCGATGTAACCTGCTCTGCAGCTGTTGATAGTAACAAATCAGTATTGGAATCAAACGTTTCAAGAACCAGCAGGGCATCAGCCTCAGTTGAATCACATATCCCTGCTACCAGTTTCCAATCCAGCAAATCCGGTGTTTCACGTGTACCTGTGCCATACATCCTGCTTTTTCGGGGGAAAAGAATACTAATTCCACCTATGTCATGTATGCCATCATATACACCTTTCACACACTCGTCAGATGCCAAGCGATCGGAGCCGGCAATTTCACCCGTTGTTATTGATTCAAGAACCTTGCTCTTCTTATCTTCTTCTTTTGTAAGTGATCTGTTAACCACTGCTATTGATTTTACATTATCAGGCAGATAAACCATCGGTTCCTGTGGATAATTCAAATTAACAAAGCCATACTTGCTGCACCCTGTTAGTACTAGTGATATTAAAATCAGGTATACAAAATTATTTTTAAGCATAGTCAATAAATTTTAAATGATACTAAAATTACAAAAAAGCTATCAAAATAAGATATATCTCGCTCCTGGCATGAAATTCGCATTTTTATTCTCCACTGTCATTACCAAGTGCGTAAATCGCAAAAGAGCCCAACCAATGACCGCCTTCATATGTGTCGTCCATAATATGTGGCAAGGAATAATTAACATGCTCATTTGCAATATTTACCAGATGCCTGTATTCCGGATACTGATTGGCTAATCCATACAATACCCATGCCCTGCTAAAATTAAGTCCGTCCAGGTGTACTAACTTACCGTCTGTGCGATCAGAGACTTCTCCAACCTCTATTTTAAAGTCTTTGCTTTTAAGCTGTGGAGCAAAATTGTCAATCCATTTATTAAAGTCATCTTTGTTTAATACTCTCCTCATCAGGTCTATTTCTTCAAAACAGGGAGATAAAAAGTCATATCCTCCAGGTTCCCAATCCAGTGGACAATTTACGTCGTTAAGGTAAAACTCTCTTGCTCTGGACTCTATAGCTATTTTCAATTCTTCATGCCCCGTAGTGGTTGCATAATCCCACGCAAATGAAAGCCCAAAAGCCGTATTTGCATGTTCACCTACTCTGACAGGATATTTAAGTTTGGGCAAAAAATCAAGATACTGCTGGATGATCAGGTCTGTCAAAGGTTGAAGATTTTGTTCCAGCTCGCGGGCTAAAGGATCATCCCACGTATGTAATTCTTCTGCTAACTTAAGCAACCAGGCCCAGCCATAAGTTCTTTCATAGGTTTTATTATACTCTCCCTGAAAATAATCCACTTCTGCCTGGATATTTCCTTTGGAGATATTTTCCCGCAGTTTTTGTCTGATCAATCCGGCATTATTTAAGAGAGGGAATTTTTTTAAAAGCTTTACCAATGACCAGTGCCCATGAACTGAAGAATGCCAGTCAAAGCAGCCATAAAATGCCGGATGTAACTCGTGTGGCTCCTTTATATCTTCTTTTGCACCCAGAGTTTCCCCCGGTTTATTGGGATACTCGGTTTGCAAACAGGCTAAAGGCAATTCTGCCAGACTGTTAGCTTGCTCAAGTGTCAGGCATACCGGTTTCTGAATTGTAATTTTTCCCCTGCAGCCAACGATAAGTAGAAGCACTAAAATTTTAAAGAGTGCTAATTTTATTTTCATTATCCTGGCAATATTATTCTTTTTAAATTTTTACCATGCAATTTTATCAGTTCGTTTTCTAAATTGGTCAGTATTTCCGGACACCCTTTTGAACTAAAAATTAACAGCAACTTTATTCGACCACGAATACTTTCCGTCAGTTACCCTTACAATATAAATACCAGATTCAATAAAATGATCCGGTAAGGTAATACCGGCTTTACCATCACTTCCGGGATTCACTTTCTTGGTTAATAAACATGTGCCCTTAAGGTCATACATGTTAATTAATAATTCTTTATCTGATAAAGCCGGCATTAAGAAAATAAGATTGTTTTCTATTATTGAAATATTCATGTTTTCTTCACCTAATGAACCATTAAGTCCGGGATCCCTTATATAAGTCTGAGGTATATCATCATTGTCAGGGATCGTATCAACTTCAGGAACCACGTAAGTATTATTTTTTGAAATTCTTACTTCTCCGTTATCCGGAATTACATCAAACATAAGATATACTATTGAATCAACCATTACAATACGTTCAGGTACTGAATCATCATTCTGCACAACATCAGCAGAAGGCCAATCTGCCGGAAGGGGCCGGCGTAAAGATAAAGGATAGTTATAAATTGAATCCGTCAAATCATCTGTGACCACTAAAGTCATCGTTGTGTCTTCATTTGAAGTCTCCGTGACAACAACTGCATCTCTCTCTTTCACATAAAGGGCCGTATTTCTAAATGTTGTCACCCAAAATTTGCTCGTACGAAAACTCAAAAACTCAATACTACTTCTAAGAATGTCTGAAGACAGAGGGGAATAACCACCATCATTGTCAATACCATGAAGCAGGAATACACACCATCCGTTTGATGTAGCCGCACTTTCAAATCTTGCTTTGAAATGCTCAAGTGTTTTCACGGAACCCTGAGTACCACAAATTATTGAACTTACATTCATAAATGATCCCGGAGTACTTGGTTCAATGAATCCCTGGCAACCTCTTGCGGCAATATAATACTTGCTGCAAATTGAGTCGATACCTGTTACGCAATAAGGATACGCTATTGTAATGCATTGTTGCCCGGTTATGTTATTTTCAATAGCTTTTTTCGAGTCTCTTAATTCTGCTGTTTGCTGGGAAATGTCAATATCTCCGAAGTTTGCATGTGAAACAGTATGGCTTGCAATTTCATGGCCTTCAGAGGCTGCATTCTGCAATGTTGTCCAGTTAGGTGACCAATTCGTGACTGTAAATAATGTAAGTTTAAAATCAAACTCATTAAATATCGGTAAGGCTACAGTAAATTGTTTGGGTGTTCCATCATCAAAGGTATAATTAATGGCTGCTTGCCTGAAACCATGCCATGTTCCAACCTCATACGGAGGATCAACGGTTTGCGAATAGCACGATATTCCAACTGAAATTAAACCAATATTTAATGAAATCATAATTAGTCGTTTCATTTTCTAATCTTAATTAAGTTTTGTATTTTTAAAGTTGTAAAAATAATCTTTTTATAAAGTTATTAAGATTTTATAACAATAAAGAACAGACTATATAATTATAATATCAGGTTAATTTTCTATTAATGTAAAACTATCAGTCTTTTTAAATTTCCACTTTGAAAACCGCAGTTGTAATATTATCTCTGTAATCCTATAAGTCGCAAGGGATATAAAATAAATCATTATAGTTATTTTTGTTTTACCCATTTAATTTTAGTATATGCCCGGTAGCTGTTTTAGTGGGTATATGTAGTGCCAATGGCTATTATGAATCTTTTAAATAGTTCTTGGTCCTTTCTATTTCGCTTAAATTCAACTTTCCCAGCGTTTTGTATATATGTATCGCAATAAAAACAAATCCGGTACTTAACACTGCCACGATAATTTCTTTATCAAATTCCGAACATAAATTATTTAAAAAGTGAAAAATCATAACAGGAATTAAGAGCCCTTTGTTTGAATTATAGATTGATGTCAGAATTATAGCACCAATAGTTATACCTAAAAAGAATCCTATTGATATGAATATGGAAAAGTCAAATCTGTAAAGGAAAAATGGAATGTGCCATGCAGCCCAAATAAGGGTCAGGTAAATTGTAGAAGTTAAAGCATTATATTTCTCCTGAAAATGCGGCAACAAAAATCCGCGCCAGCCAATTTCTTCAAAAATAGAATAAGTAAATAATGGCAATATCCAGACAATCATATTTGAAGCAGTGGAAAGATTATTTAAATAATAAGCCCCGAAACCAAACCATCTGGCTTTTATAATTCTGTATATAAATAATCCCAGAATAAAAAACAGTACCGGAGAGAACATAACTAAATTGGTATATATCCAATAAATACCAAATGCTATTGTCCAGGTCACTGTAAAAGTAATTGTACAATATGTTGCGATAATTCTTTTCATTTTTTACTTGCTAATTAACCCATTACTTCCTGACATAACTGCCATAGGTTCTTGCCGTTTCAACCATGGCAAAAATATTTTCATCCGGTGTATCTCTCCCGCACTGATCGCCCGTTGACAGCACAAAACCACCTCCTGTAGCAGCATCATCAATAGCTCTTTTACTGGCTTCTATCACTTCTGCTTTTGAGCCATTCAACATGATCTTTGTTGTATGAAGATTTCCTTTCAGAATTATTTTATCACCATAAAGCTTTTTAAGCTCCGCGAGGTTGCAGTCACCCATAGGAGGAATCTCCAATGGATCAATAATGGTTAGTTTTGTCTCTTCTGCTGCAATTTTAACAAGCTCCGTTTCAGGTCCGCACGAATGTACATGAGTTGGAATTCCAATATCTGCAGCAAGCTCTGTTACTCTTTTGAGGGCAGGTAGCGCGAGTTCCCTGAAAATATCAGGAGATTGAAAAACAAGGGATCCCGATGCTCCACAAAAAAGGAAATCCGGCTTCTCTTCCAGTGCAGATATTGTTTTTATCCTCCTTTCCATTTTTTCAGTCATCCTATCCCTTATCTCGTAATATTTATGTGGATCTTCATAATATTCATAAATATTCTCCGGCCTTTTAAGGATTAATGTTTCCACTCCGCTTGGCATACCAACAATTCCATATTCTCCCATCTCCTTTTTGATAATTTTCCATAGCTCCATTCCCTTTGGCCATTCCTTTATATTTGTCACATCTTCCCATTTATCCGGAACAGGGTTTAATCCGACAAGTTCCGGAAGTATATCCGTAGCAGGAGGATTGTCCTTTGTATGTACCAATACAAACTTGCTCCATTCACCTGTCTTTTCAAAAAAGTCCTGTGTTATAATCCTGGTCTCATCTCTAAAAATAATTTTTTTCTCCCATTTCTTTTCCTCGTCTTCGAATAAATCTCCAAATTCGTATAATTCAAATCCTCCATCAATATCAAAATATTTTACAGCATCTATATATGCTTTCCAAAGGGGCGGATCCTGGTACAGATAAATATCCCAGAATGGTTTTCCTGTCAGCCTTGCAGGTACCATATTTGAGATATCAGGGCACACGGGGACACAGTCAGGCAATTCCCAATTTAGCACTTTCAGCAGTCTTTCCCGGTTATTCATGTAGTAATTAAATTGTCTGAATAAACAAAAAAATCGATTTGTTTAAAATTAACAAATCTTCAGTTACATCAAAAAAGTATTCTGTTTTATAACAAATCCTATATTTCAACATTTTAAACTTCTGCACTGAATTTATATTTATATTTTATATGAAAATGAATTTTTTTTGGTTAAATATGTAAGCCCAATAAAATAAAAAATCTAAAGCATTATATGCTCTTTATTTAAAATCAAACATGCAATTATGAAAAATAGCCTTACACAAGGATCAATCTTAAATATTATAAAATTCGTTTTTACAAAAGTTACTGTCTTCTTTTTGGCCTTCTCAGTGTATAGTCAGGGAGAGGACATAGTTGAAGGCAATCTAATACAGTTCAATGATAATGGTTTCTGGTGCTGGTACCAGGACGAACGGGCAGTTATTGATGTTAATAAAAACAAACTGATTTTAGGTTCGGATGCCAGTGGTTCAGGTACAGGAGGATTTAACCGTAATGGAAATATTGAATCCGTAATATATGATCTACAGACCGGCTCATCAGAGAAAGACATTTTCTGGAACCCCGGATGCGATGACCATAATACCCCTGCATTTATTATCAGGCCAGACAGCAATTATTTGGCGATGTATGCACAGCACTATGATTATTACAACAGTCGTTACCAGATTTATGATGGCATTAGCTGGGGTGGTGAATATCAGTTTGACTGGACTACCATTCCCGGTGGCACAGATTATACAATTGCTTATTCAAATCTTTATTATCTTTCTGAAGAAGGACGCATGTATAATTTTGCCCGTGCAAATCACAGGTCTCCGAATTTTATTTATTCCGATGACCAGGGAGATACATGGTCTTTTGGAGGTCAATTGAGTACAAATAATACTGATTCATACAACAAGGGATACTATAAATATTGGGGAAATGCAATAGACCGTATTGATTTTATCTGCACGGAAGAACACCCGAGAGATGGAAAAACAAGCATGTACCATGCATATATACAAGGCGGTAAAGTGTTTACAACTGGTGGTACTTCAGTAGATGATAACATTTATTCTGATGCTTTCATCCCTTCATTTGAGGATTTTACCCTGATTTTTGCTGACAATACTATTATTGGTGGAGATGCAATGAGAAAAATATGGAATGCTGATTTAGTCAGGTATAATAATGGTGAAATAGCTGCTATTCTTACTGCACGAATTAATGATGCTACTGATGGAAATGATTACAGTATAAATCCGGATCATGCATTTATCTATTGCCGGTACAATGGAGTAGCATGGACATATACATATTTAGGCCAGGCAGGGAAAAAGATGTATGGCTCTGAAGCTGATTATACAGGTCTTGGTGCATTAGATCCCGATGATCCGAATACAATCTATATTTCAACACATGTTGATCCCCGCGATGATTTGGATATAGCCTATCGTGAAATTTTTAAAGGAATAACCGGTGATAATGGCGCTTCATGGACATGGACCCCAATAACCTGGAATTCTACTGTTCATAATTTCAGGCCAATAGTACCAAAATGGGATGAAAATAATACTGCTCTGTTATGGTGCAGGGGGACGTACAATTCTGCCCAGAATTTTAATGCTGTAGTTGTTGGCTTAATAGAAGCAGAAGGATTTGTCAGCGAACCAATGAGTTATCTGGATGCAACAATCTCCAATACGACAAATGCAGATGGCAGCCCACTTAACCTGCCCGCTTCGGACCCGTCTGCCGGTCCAGATGATGATTTATGGCATGCACGTACCGATTATGGAAACGGAGACCTTGTTTTTACAGCTTCCGAAACCGGAAATGCCGAAAATGCACCGGTTATCAGGACCGAAGTTACAGTACCTTCGACTGACACTTATAATGTTTGGGTTAATTTCTGGGCGGATCCGGCAGCAGACTGGAGAATAAAAGCAGGTTTATCAGAAAGTGATATGCATTTATTCAGGCAAATGGCCTGTAAGCAGGTTGAAGCCGGCGATCATAATGAAACATTGGTACTAACTGAAGGTGATGCGCGTTTATACCAGGCATATTTAGGCAAAGTTGAAATCACTTCGGGAAATATATTTTATGTGTATATCGATGATGAATCAATTATAGCAGGAAGTACAAGCACCAGATCGACCGGCGCACGGACAGTATATGACGGGATCAGCTATAATCTGACAAGGATCATGGAAGTTTCACCAGCCGGTATGGAATTTACAAGTGCTGCTTCCGGCTCATCGATTGATATAGCCGCCAATATTGACTGGACACTTGAATCTTCAGATGGATGGCTTTCTCCTTCTGTAACTTCCGGTTCGGGTAACCAAAACGTAACGGTTGATGTAACTGAAAATACCGGAGATATTTCACGTGCTGCTACAATTACAATTTCATCAGACGGAATGCCTTCAAAAACCGTCGATGTCATCCAGTTAGCTTCCAGTCAGTCTTTGTCCGTTTCATCCCCAACTCTTGAGATTGACGGGTATGATTTAAGTACTGCACAATTTACAATTACTTCCAATACATCGTGGAAAGTCACAAGTCCGGAAGCATGGCTCGATATTAGTCCCAATTTCGGAATAAATAACGCAACTGTAACATTGACGGCTCATGCAAATGTTAATTTCACTTCTTCCCGAACAGCGATAATTACAGTATCGGGTTCAGGCGTTACGGATCAAACAATTGAAGTAACTCAGATAGTGCAGCATTTGTTTAATGTTACTCCATTAACATTAGAAGTAGGTAAGCATGAAAACAGTACTGCTACTTTTGATATTATTTCAAATGTTAACTGGACTGCAGTTTCTTCTGATCCATCATGGTTAAATATTTCTCCGGCTTTGGGAGACAGTAGCTCAACCATTACAGTCACTGTTACTGAAAATCCTTATAATTCAACACGGGATGCTTCTGTAACAGTAAGTGCTGATGGATTTTCTGACCAGATTGTTACTGTAACTCAAGCTGCAAGTGGCATATCTGCTATATCAGATCAAGATTTAAAATACGGAAAGGTATATCCAAATCCTGCAAGCAATAAGATAATTGTCGAACTGACAGGCCCCGGTGCACAAATCAGTTTATTATCTGTTGAAGGCGAAAGGCTGGTTGATATAAAAACAAAAGAAATGGTAAATGAAATTGATTTGTCCCAGTACAAAACCGGACTGTATATTTTACAGATAATAACAAATGAACAAACATTTGTAGAAAGAATTATTAAAGAATAGGGGAAATATACCATACGTTTTCATCATTGTCCTGGGCA
>CAZOLY010000010.1:0-22257 GCA_964580815.1 uncultured Bacteroidales bacterium | reverse complement strand
CGCCTGTCCGTTCACACTCACAACATCTCTTACAACTGTGCATTTCAATCCTGCAATTATTTTTATTTCTGATAGTGCTCCGTTTGTTATGCCCCGCTTTGAATTATTTCTTATTCAAACATTCAATTTGAA
The DNA here is from genome assembly GCA_964580815.1 of uncultured Bacteroidales bacterium. Taxonomy (GTDB): domain Bacteria; phylum Bacteroidota; class Bacteroidia; order Bacteroidales; family UBA10428. The sequence continues at coordinate 22,125 of CAZOLY010000010.1, read as the reverse complement.
TTAAATCAATCTCTTCTTTTGAAAAAGGAGTGCCATCAGGTCTGAATATGTCGTGAAACCATACTTCGGGTTCTGACCCATCCATATGACTTTTATCCGACCATGAATATATCGTGTTGGTCTTACCTTTAACCAATCCCCAGTTTATAGCACCGGCATTTTCTTTTTTAAGTAAAGGAAGTACATTATTGAAAGTGCTACCTCTGGTGCGTGCCATATATTCTGAGCATAATAACGGACGATGGTATGCCCGAAGTGAGTCAATCACGGCTTTCATGGATGAATCAGGCTCATAATTATGGAATGTAATTATATCTGAATTGTTAAGTTGGAATTCATTAAGATTTTTGAGATTTATATTCCAGATAGCCGATGTTACAGGCTGTGTGGCTTTTGTATCGCGAGCCCAGGAGAAAACATGTTTTAAAAAATTTAATGAGGTGTCGGCTTTATTCGAATTTCCGGGCTCGTTGTATAAATCCCATAATACAATTCTATCATCATTGGCAAAATGATTCATTATCTCTTTCACATATTTTTCCAGTACAGGAAAATTACTTGTATCAGCACTCTCCTTCTGCCCCGGGTCCTGTAACCAGCCTGAATTATGAATCCCGGGTTTTGGAAGAGGTTGCTTGCCTGTATTACTCGTTCCGTTCCAGCAATCATCAAAAAAAACAAATATGGTTTTTATGTTATGACTTGAGGAGATTGTTAAATATTGCTCCATCCTGTTTATAAATCCGGCTTTATCCTGTGTCCAGGCTTTGTGATGCAAGAATACCCGCATTGCGTTAAACCCAATGGATTCGGCATAACCAAGTTCGCGGTTAATTGTGGCAGTGTCAAATGTTTCCGCCTGCCACATCTCAAGCTGGTTGATAGCTGTGCTTGGAATAAAATTACACCCCCTCAGCCAGCCATTTGTTGCCGACCAGTTATTGGCCTGTTCTTCAGTCCATCTTTGATGTTTATATTCACTTACCTGGCAGCTACAGAATAAAACTGAAGCTATCAATAAAAAGTTGTTTAATAATTTATTACTCATAATCAATTAATTTTTGGTTTATCACCCATAGTAACATTCCAATTACCGCCATTAGTAATATCCGTATGTTTAAGAAAATAGTCTTTATATTCTTTACCATTTAATTTCATATTTTGAATGTACCGGTTCGATTTCGAATTATTGTTTGTTTCTATGACAAATTCTTTTCCTTTATAAAAGTCAGGATTCAGCTGAATAGTAACTCTGTCAAATACAGGGCTGCCGATTTGATATTGTGTGGAAGCCGGGCATGCCGGATAAAAGCCAATCGACGAGAAAATCAGCCATGATGAAGTGGTCCCGCAATCATCATTGCCCGGTAAGCCGCCAGGGATGGTGTCAAAATATTGATTAAGGCATTTCCTCACTACTTCCTGGGTACGCCATTCTTCATTTTCAAGATAAGTGAACAAATAAGGATAGGCCATATCTGGTTCGTTAAATAAAACAAAACGATCGGGATTTTCAAAGCATGCTTTTAATTTATCGAGATATTTCTCTTTACCCATCAGTTCCATCAATCCTTTTATATCATGCGGAACAAAGAAGCTGTATTGCCAGGCATTGCCTTCTGTATAACCAATGCCACCACAGGAGAAATTTGCATCAGGTATGCTGCCTTTAATTGTATCCGGATTAAATGGCTCGTACCAGGAGCCGTTTTCATTTTTGGGCCGCAAAAATCCGGTTTCACTATCATAAAAATTTTTATACCCTGATGAACGTTTCATATACGTCTCATAATCATTTTTCCTGCCCAGTGCTTTTGCCACTTGTCCGATCGACCAGTCGGCAAGGTAGTATTCGAGTGATGTGGCAACTGTTCCCCAAACCCATTCACCCGGCTTATCCTCAGGAATATATCCCAGTTTGATATACTGGGCGAGGCCCGGACGTACTTTATTATCGATTAGTTGTGTTGATGATTTCAACATCGCCCTATATGCAGTTTGAATATCAAAATCAGTCAGACCTTTGAGGTATGTATCCGCAATTACAATACATGCCGGATCACCTGTCATGACATAGGTTTCGTCCGATGAAATTTCCCACTTTGGCAGAAATCCATTTTCTATTGACTGATCAACCATTGTTCTTACCATATCTATCTGCACATCAGGATAGACTATGGTCAGAAGGGGATGCAGGTTCCTGTATGTATCCCACAGGGAATATACGTTATATTGATTTTTCTGACCGGCCGGTAATTTTTTTACTTTATGACTGCCCATAGCAATGTATTCGCCGTTCACATCGCTGCTAATGCTGGGATGTATAAGGGCATGGTACAGTGCTGTATAGAACATTGTTTTCTCTTCGTCAGTTCCGCCTTCTACTTTAATCCTGGAAAGCACTTTATCCCATTCGTTCCGGGCATCTTCCTTTACTTTGTCAAAGTTCCATGAAGGCTGTTCAGCTTTTAAATTCAACCGTGCGTTAGCAATACTTACAAAAGAGATGCCAATTTTTACATATAAGGCTTCACCTTTGTCCATAGCAAATTGCATATATCCCCCAGTTTGAGCTCCGGATTGTTCCTCTATTCCATCAAAAATCTTCCCGTTTTTAAATGTGCCGTAGTTTTTTGCAGGTTTGCTAAACTGGGCAACAAAATAGACTTTTCGTTCTGCCTTATTGCCACAGAAACCGCCATTTTGATTCCAGCCTTCCACTTCCTGTCCGGATAGAACCTTTATATAGCCGTCGCTTGCCGCTCTGATTGCATGATACAAATCAAGAATTAAATTAAACCGGTCGGTTTTCTGCTTCGATGTGAATTTGCTGATGGTCGTTCTTGTTGTTGCCGATACTTCGGAAAGGATGTTATAATCGTTCAGCAAAACTTTGTAATAACCAGGGGAAGCTGCTTCGCTGGAGTATTCCGATTTGCGGAAATTAATGTCATCAGAAATTTCCCCGATAGCAGGCATGATGAGAATGTTGCCCCATTCGTTGCAACCAACGCCGCTCAAGTGAATCTGGCTAAACCCATAAATAAATTTACTACCGTAAATATAGCCACTGGGATTTCCTGCAAAATCGTCTTTGTTAGGCGAATCTATAGTATTCCTTGGGCTTATCGCTGTCATTCCCCAGGGCGTGACAGCACCCGGATATGTATTTCCGCCACCGAAATTATATGCCAGGTAATCTAATTTCACTTTGGCATTAGCAGTCCCGATAAACGGGTTGACATAATCAACTACATTTTTTATAGTATCTGTTTCATCATTCCTGTCAGTATGCGAAATATTACATGCAGTAATTAGTGATGCCAAAATAAATGGATATATATTCTTCATATTCATTTGTATAATTATAAGAAATAAAGATATTCAATAACCGGCCGCCTGTCCATCCTTCCTTGATTCTGAGGCACCATAATAAACACCATTTTCTGAATCCCACATAATCGCTTGATAGCCACCATAACTACCTAAACTAAAACCGACTTTATGCCCCTTCTGCATCAATTCCCGGATGGTCTCATAATCAAATCCGGATTCGAGCAGAATCTGGCCGCTATCTGTCATTTTGCCACCCGTTGGTTCGGAAGAACCGGTATGTTGCATACGTGGCGCATCACCTGCCTCCTGCAGGTTCATACCAAAATCTACCAGGTTCATAACGATTTGTGCGTGACCCTGAGGTTGCATCGCTCCGCCCATCAGCCCAAAACTTACCCAGGGCTTCCCGTTTTTAGTGATAAAACCGGGGATAATTGTATGAAACGGCCGTTTACTGGGCTCAATTACGTTGAAGTGTCCTTCTTCCAATGAAAACAATTCTCCTCTATCCTGTAACATAAAACCTAACTTTGGTGGAACCATACCGGAGCCCATACCACGATAATTACTCTGAATAAGTGACACCATGTTACCGTATCTGTCTGCCACGGTCAGGTAAATAGTATTGTCCTGCCCGAGTTTTCCTGCATCGTAACTTTCGGCTGCCTCGTCTTTTATGAGTTTTCTGCGTTCGTTTGAATATTCTTTTGAGATCAATCTATCGACCGGCAGTTTGTTAAAAGCAGGGTCGGCATAATATTTTGCACGGTCTTCAAAAGCCAGTTTCTTGGCTTCTATAAAATAATGTATATAATCCGGACTGTCAAAACCCATTTCCCTTACATTGTATCCTTCCATTATATTAAGGATTTGTAATACAGCTATTCCCTGTCCGTTAGGAGGTAACTCCCAGACATCATAGCCCCGATAATTGGTAGAAACCGGCTCAACCCATTCAGATTTGTGGTCAGCTAAATCTTTTTCAGTTAATAAACCTCCCTGCGACTGTATGAAACTGGCAATGGTTTTTGCTATTTCCCCTTTGTAAAAAGCTTCTCTTCCTCCTCTTGCTATTTTTTCATATGTATCACCAAGATAAGGGTTTTTAAAGACATCCCCCTTTTTCAAAGGTTCGCCGTCGGGCATATAAGTATCTGCGAAATTCGGATAATCCTTAAACTGTCCTGATGACGAAGTCAGATAATATCCTATCAGCTCGGTAACCGGATAACCTTCGCGGGCATACTTAATGGCAGGTGCGAGTATTTGCTCCATATCCATTGTTCCAAATTTACTGTTTATCTCAAACCAGCCATCAACGCATCCCGGAACTGTTACCGGCAACGGACCATAAGACGGAATTTTGTTCATGCCCCTGTCTTTGAAATACTTTAGATTCAGTTTTTCAGGCGAACGGCCGCTTGCATTCAAACCATACAACTTTTCATCTTTCGCACTCCATATAATAGCAAACATATCACCACCAATACCGCACCCTGTGGGTTCCATCAATCCCAAAGCTGCATTTGCAGCAATGGCTGCATCCATAGCATTTCCACCATTTTTTAAAATATCCAGGCCTATTTGAGTGGCTAATGGATGGCTCGTCGCAACCATTCCATTTTTTGCAATTACTTCTGATCGTGTTGCAAAATCATGTCCTGTAATTCGATCCTGAGCATGAGCTATCGTGCAGTTTAATGTCAGGATTAAGCTTATCAGGCTAACAATACTTATGGATCTTTTCTTTTCCTGCATATTATTATCGTTAACGTTTGCGTGTATGATGTTGTGCCGTTTTCATTGCTACTTTGTTGTCCAGGTGCAAGTTACATAAAACGGTGAGAATAACAACAGCATTCTAATATTACAGGCATGTATTATATGCCTTATAAGGCAGGAGTCACTCCGGCTTTAATAACATAGTCTAATTATGATTGCTGCTAATTATTATTCACTTTCTAAAGTTTTCGTGAAAGCATCGTAATTCTCCCGGGCAAGTTCAAGGGCCTTCCTGGCATCCTTGAGTCTCATGTTTGCTGTTTTTTGCATATCCAGGCCTTTATCTATATCTGATTTAGCTTTGGCTGCCTGTTTGGTCAGGTTTTTGATTTTTATTTCCTGCAATTTGGTTTCTTCCTTGTGCTTAGCATTCAGAGCTTTCAAATCATCCTCTGCCTTCACTGCAGCCTCCTTATCTTTCGATCTGGCAAGCTTATTCAGAGTCTTGGAATTTAGCCTGTACTCTTTTTCAAGTTTCTTTTGTTCTTCCCCGATACGGGCAAATTCCTCTTCTGCCTGGCTGATGCTTAAATCACCATTGGTAATTAGTGAATCCGCCATAGACAACTTCGACTCAGCATCAACCACTTTCAACTCGGCCATGGCAATTTTATTTTTCAGGTTTTGAAGTTTTACTTCATTTTTGCCAGTCTGGGCATTAATTTGAGTAGAAATGATGATACAGAGAATGATAAAACTGGAGACACGACTTGTACATAGCTTCCTTGAATTTTTCATCTTTTATTATTTTTGGTTTGCATTTAAAAGTTACAAAAAACTTTACAGATTTACATCAACTTGGAAACTTGCCGGCCTGAATAACCGGCTTACATCGTTTTTAAAAACCTGGCGCTTTCCTTGAAGGTGGCCGGATCCATTTCAACAAAGAAATTTTTCACTCCGCCAGTTTTTGCTGCTGTAAAGAAGTCGTCCCAATCAACAATTCCTTGTCCGATTGGTACTTGTTCCTCTTTTTCGTTGGACCAGTCGGACAAATGCGCTGAAATAAACCTGCCGGGATACTTTCTGAAATAATCTGTCGCCTGATAGCCAATGTTCACAACAGCTACCTGGAACTGCATTTTCACTGCATCAGGATCGAACTGATCGAGCAACGCATCGTAAATGAGGTCATCACCCCGCTTTTCAAACTCCATGTGGTGGTTGTGAAATCCGGTTTGAATACCTGCGGCTTTGGTTCTCAGTCCAATTTCGTTCAACTCATCACAAGAACGGCGGTAATCATCGATGGATGCATCTTTGGGTAGCCAGAAACTGGATGCAATCATTTGGGTATTCCCCATTTCTAGCGACCATTCAATACGGGTTTCAAGGTGATCACGCAATTCGTTTATGTTATAATGTGAGCTTTCACATTTTAAGCCTGCACCTTCTATGGTTTTGCGCAGCTCTGCTCCACTCAGGTCGTTGAATTTTTCGAACGGTGTGCCGGTGTATCCAAATGGGGAGCAGAACTCCACCTCTTTGTAGCCCATGTCAGCCATCATTTTCAACGTTCCGGTGAGGTCTTCGCCCAATTGCTCACGGAGTGTCCATGTTTGAAATCCAAACGATAAAGGTTCTTTTATTGTACTGAATGAAAGTCCGAAAGGAAGCCGGTTGATTAAAGCTACTGAGCCTAATGCAGCGCCTGTTGTTTTTATGAAATCTCGTCTTGTCGTCATGATATATTATTTTAAATTGTGTCTTTGTGTCTGTTTCATTTTTCTTTTGTGCCTTATTTTATTTGTGTTTATTTTACTTACATATCTTCAAGTTTCCAACCTTTACGGTAATTGCGGTCGAGGTAGCTGTTGGCTTTCTTATCGTTTTTCACCTTCATCTGGTCGCCATCATAGAGCAATGTTTTGTTAGCGCGGAGTGCAGCGGCATAAAGGTTGACCGCTTCAGTAATTGGCCATGCCTGACGGAAACTTCCGGCGATTTGTTCGCTCTTCTTCACACCTTCGATAAAGCGTTTTACGCCAGGCATTTTTACAGCACCCGATGCGGCAGAAACCTCCTTGGTCTCCTTCACCTCACCCGACAACAGATAAGGATCTTCCACCTTAAATCCGGAAGTCATGATGATACCCTTGTCTCCTTTGAACATCATACCCTCTGACGGAAATTCAATGCCTCTGTCATAGAATTCCTGTGGAACCGGAGGGTGCATTCCGCCATCGTACCATACCAAATCAACCGCCGGCCGGTTTTTTATGGCCGGATATTTAAAGCGGACCGAACAGGCAAACGGGAAGGAATAGTCGTTGTATACTTTGAAAGCTGAACCATCCTCTTTGATTCCATAAACGTGGCTCAGACAAGGTTCTATTACTGTTGGTTTCTCCAGTTTCAATGCTTCAAAAACGGTCCATAAACTGTAGTGCCCCATATCGGCCATGGAGCCACCGCCAAAGTCGTACCAGCCCCTGAAAACCATGTTGGTATAATGGGGGTGGTAAGGACGCTCGGCTTCGGGACCTAACCATAAGTCCCAGTCAAACCCTTCAGGAACTTTAGGAGTATCGGTCGGAATGGTGGCGTATTGCGGCCAAACCGGACGGAACGACCAGTTGTGCACCTCTTTCAATTCACCAATGGCCCCGCTGTCGATCCAGGCCATTATCTGATCCATCGATCCGTTGGAGTCCCAGGGCATCAGGTGCGTAACCACATCCGATTGATGCGCCATGTCTATTACTTTCTTTCCCTCAATCAAACGGTTGGCAAGGGGCTTGTGCATGGTTACGGCGATATTGCGCTTCAATGCTGCTGCTGATATTATACCGTGCATATGGTCGGTGGTCATTATTTGTACGGCATCGATGTCTTTTTCTTTTGCAAAGAGTTCACGGAAATCGGTGTATGCCTTGCATCCATTGAACTTCTGCTCTGAACGGTTTCGAGCATAATAAGCCTCAACAATCTCCTTACCGATATCAAGACCACCCGGAATGGTGTTGTTTCCGCCGGTATTCCAGTTAGGATTCCCGATTAGTTCACGTATTTTATCCCGCAGGGAGGTCGGGTCCCAGTCGTAATAACCAAGTGCTTTTCGTTGCGGGTCACATACGGCTGTTACCTGTACTTCAGGAATCTCGAGTAAAGCCGGCAACTGGCGTAAACCCTGCGTTCCTAAACCAATGTAGGCCACATTGATTTTGTCACTTGGGGCAATATAGGCTGGTCCGCCCAGAACGTGCGCCGGAATAATGGATACACCAACTGTAGCAACCGTCAATCCACCAATAAATTTGCGGCGATCGATGTTGTTTCCCGTTTTTTTGGGATCAGCGGGAATTGGTTTAATTTTCTTCATTATGTGTAGATATTAGGTTTGTATCTTTACCGATTCAAAAGTTACTATATAATTTCATACTGGCAAATTATCTGTCTCCTTTTTCAATTTTAATATCCAGGTTATCAATTTTGTAAATAGTATCATTGTATTTCACCTCAAGCTGATATAAAGTCAGGTTAGTATTTGATTTTACTGTAATTGGAATAGTAATTTCAATGGTTACCTTTTTAACTATCTTGCCTTGAATAACTGAAACACTCTGATTAGTGCTATTATTAATCGTATAATTTTTCTCGTTATAGATTTTAATCGCCTTTTCTTTTTCTGATTCGGTTGAAATCAGCTGAATTATGTCATTAATATAATCCGGTCGCTCAACATAAAAATCCAGTTCATCATTCTCTTTTATCTGAGAAATAATATCAGAATTTAAACTTTCAATATCTAATCCTTCAAAATCGTGAAATGATGGTATATCAGCTGAACTTTGAGGATTCATTAATTGCCGGACTGAAGATGACGAATCTTTGATCTCAATATTTAGTTTTACTATTTTGTGGTCATCAGCATTAATTATCTCATATTCAACATTTATTAAATTGCCTGTAGCATAAATAGAACCGGGTATAATTGCAATGACAATCAAGCTTATTAAAAGTACTCTTTTCATAACTATTTATATTTTTATTTTTTCTTTGTCACCATATAAATGGGATTATTTTTTTTGTCTTATTTTTATAGTCAGTATATTCTTTGAAATTTTTAATTAAGAAATTCTCTTCTTTGTCAATTCGTATTTTTACAGTGTATACGTTAATAATCAAAATAATCCATGAGTAGTGCGAAGATAACATTGTACTGGCTCCAATTAATAATAAAATCATAGCCAGATATAATGGATGCCTGACTATACTATAAAGTCCTTTTGTTACAAGAATATGATTTTCTTGTTTTTCAATTCTTGTAGAAAATCCATGCCGTAAGTCCAATTGGCCCTTAACCCTTATAAAAATTGCTATCAGGCATATAGATATTCCTATCCAGAAAAAGAAATAGCTGATATGTTTGTGAAAATATAAAAACTCGAATGGAATAATAGTTAAGGTTAGGATAAATGTTATTAATATAGGCAAATATGTGTTGTCTTTACTTTTAGAAAGTATGATTGTCCGGGAATTTTTCTGAAAGAAAATATCCAAAAAACCATAAATTCCAACAATAAATGCATATATGTGAATAGCACTCATAAGATCAGTCTTTTAAAATCACAGCTACAACTGTTTGAAAATATGGGAAGGCTGCGCTTATCCTGCCAACCGAAGCTTTAGCGAAGAATAGCCGGGCCACCCACTTTTCAGACCGCTAATATGTTTGTTTTGAGTACTTATTTTTAAATTAGCCTTTTAGTCCAGCTTGCCTAAATTTGCTGTTATGTGCTGAAATTTCATCTCAAAATTATATATTTTCTGTTTTACTTGCAGTAAATAAAATAAAACTACCATCTGTTTGTGATTGAAAATTTCCAAAATTAGCAGATCTCAGATATTCCTCTAATTCTGAGATTATAAAAACACGAGCCAGCTTTTTTTTATGTCTTTTTATTCGACGAATAATAAATGCGTCTCCATCAATGAATGTTGTTACTGCCAACACAGCATTATTTTTCATAGTCCGGGATATTTCCTGCAAAGCACGCTGGGTATTAGGAAATAAATGAAGCGAACCGTTACAAATTACTCCGTCAAATACATTATTTTCAAATGGAAGTTCTTCGACGCTGGCCCTTGCAAGACTTATATTAGTTACATTATCCCGGGCAATATTCTTCATTCCCTGTTTCAATGTACCCATTGAAAAGTCTATCCCATAAACTCTTCTATCGTTTGATGCAATGCGTCGGCCATAAGTTGCTGGTCCACAAGCCGCGTCTAAGATATTACCAGTTATTCCATTAAAAGTTTTCGAAACAAAATCAACTATACTTTCAAGCGAACTTTTTTTAGCTCCAACACCTTTTAGAATAAACGAATGCCAAAGATATCCTTCGTAAATAGGTGCAAGAAATTCCATTTTTTTTATTGAACGATAAATAGGGTTAACTTTTAGATTTTCTGCTGTAAAGTCCGGTATGTTTTTTATTACAGGATATATACGTCCACAAATTTTACATTGAAGAGCGTTATCAACCGTTTGAACCGGCTTTTTACACCTGGGGCAAACGTATTTTAATTTATCTATCCTCATAATTATTCTTCTTTAATTGATTTTTAGTTAGTACTTGGTTTATTTACAGTGAATATTATAACACATCCGTCCAGCTTTGATTGAAATCCTCCAAAACCTGCCTCAATTATATACTGCTGTAATTCTTTAAGTTTAAAAGTATGTATATAGCTTCTTTTTTTTAATATACGGTTCATGATTGTATTTCCGGCAATGAATGTTTGAACTGCCAGAGTGGCCCCGGATTTCATTACTCTGTATATTTCACGTAAGGCCAGAATGGTGTCAGGGAACAGATGTAGCGAACCGGAACAAATAACTCCGTCAAAAAAAGAGTTAATAAATGGCAGTTCTTCAATACGAGATCGTGCCAGGCAGACATTTGAAACACCATCTTTAATAATATTTTTCAAACCACGTAGTAATACTCCTGTTGATATATCTATGCCACAAACAATCCTGGTTGATGAAGCTATACGCCGGCCAAAAGTAACCGGGCCACATGCAACATCAAGAATATAACCATTTATATTCTTAAAAGTCTCAGAATAGAAATTTGCAATACTAATTAATGAAGTATTTCGGGCCCCGGATAAATTAAGAAGGAACTGATACCATATTTTGCTCTCATAAATAGGTGCAATATAATCCATTGCTTTCGCTATCCGCGTAATATTGGTACGTTTTCCCTCTTGATCCAATGAAATAAAATCCGGAATATTCTTTACAATCGGATAGCTCCTTTTACAGCCATTGCAAAAATATTTGTTATCTGCTAATTGAACATCCTGTTTACACTTTGGACAGGCGAATTGAAATATATTTTCTGTTTTTGCCACGCTAATAATTATTCTTTGTTATTACTGATCCGTCATAGCGATTAATTTTCCCGGGATGATAATATTTTTGCGCCTGAACGATCCGGTTTAGCAATAGTAAGGAATTACGTACTTCGTCCTTGTCCGCCAACACAAAAGTTAAAGCGGGGCAAAATGCTCAATAAACAACTTAATCCCTTATTATTGCTACACCTTTGCCAAAGGTATTTAAATTATCTCTGATTAGAATTTTATTTTAATATTTCCAAAAAATTCTCTTTTTGGGCCAGGTTGATAAGAATTACCGTCAGGGTCAGGTTCAGTAAACGCCATATATTTTGCTCCGGTGAAATTACGGGCAAATATGCTGCACTCTCCTTTCAATCGCCAAATATTCCATTGATATGAAATGCGGGCATGGTATAAATTAAATCCTTCCTGCCAGTTTTGATAGATTGCCGGGTCTAATTCACCATTATACGCTTTTGCATCCGTATAAATGGCCCACTCTGACTGGTATTCGGTTCCCAAACTCACTTTAAAGTTATTATTTATTGAATATACAACTTCAGAAAAAAATTGATGCTTGGGTGAATTAGGTAACCATTGTCCTGCAGCCGGGGGTGTGGTCAGAACATAAGCAGTATCAGTATATACAGGATCGATCTTTGCCGATATATATTTATAATCTGCAAATGTATAAGCAACTTGCAAACTAAGGTTTTTTAATATACTGAAAGAAAAATACAATTCAATACCATTACGTTTACTATTTCCCGCATTTCCGTAAAACACTTCCTGATTTCCCCTGCCGGTTTGTTTGAAACGGAAAAAATCATTTTCTGTTTTCATTATAAAACAGGTAAGTTCATAATTGAGTATGTCTTTATAAAAACCACGTATACCTGTTTCACTGCAATTTGATATTGCCGGTACAAGATGGGTATTAAAACCGCTATAGCCAACCGGATTGCTGGCTAATTCTTCAGTAGATGGTGGCATAAAACCCTGACTCCAGTTAGCGAACATAATTAGAGCATCGGTAAAAGCGTAATTTGCTCCTAAACGTGCAGATACTTTTGTAAAATTCTTTGAAGTTTTTGCTATATCCAATGCCAACATTTTATCAGTTAACTCATTGTTCATTATATCATAACGAAGGCTTCCCATCAGATTAAATTTGCCGACTTCAAATTTGTATAAAGCAAATCCGCCAATACTATTTTGCGAGATTATCTGGTTGGCAAGCAACGAGTCAGTCTCGATATTCGTTTCATCAATGCTCTCAACTCTCTGCGGATTGCCGGCGCTTTGCAATTTGTACATATTAATATGCTGCCATTTAAAATCCGTACCAACGCTCATGTGATGTTTTATCTTTCCGGAGGTTAAGTGCAAATTATATTGAGCACTTAAGCCCGGGAATGTATTGTTTCTGTACTCTGCACATCTGTTGCTGGTTTCCTTGTAGTTCCATGAACGAAAAAATGAGGATGCCTGAATATCATGCATGTCGCTGATTTTATATGTCCCATGAAAACCTATGGTTGTGCGATTCGTTTTTTGGTATTCATTAAATGGACATGCATCCGGATTTGCTTGTAATAAATTGTCGAATTGTCCGAGGTTTAATCCTTCAGGATTTTGTTGAAAATAATCGGTGTGAGCGATAATTTGTGTAATTGATAGTCTTTGACCAGGATGAAAATTGATTTTTTCATACAGCTTATTGCTCCAAAAAGCCTGATGGTCGCGATATCCATTACCATCTGTCCGCGAAAAACTTATGCGATAGTCGGCAACTTCTTTACGGCCATCTAACTGTATTAATGATTTAGTGAATCCATTTGAACCGACCGTTTGACTTAACTCGCCGCCAATTGGTTCTGAGCCGCCATTATTCGTAGTTATATTTAATACTCCTGCAGCACCGCCACCTCCGTATAAGCCTGCAGCGGGGATACGTAAAACCTCAATTTTTTCTAAAGTGCCCCAATCCACATCATACAAATCCGGGGCAAAACCTGAGGGATCGTTGACCGGAATGCCATCTATCATTACTCCAATTCCACGCAAACCACGTTCGGTCAAAATACCTTGTCCGCGGATAGAAACATGAACACGTTCTCCATCATGCTGGTTATCAATGCGTACCCCGGGAACCAATCGCAGAGCCTCCTCTGCGGCTATTGCCTTAGGCATGATAGAAAGTACTTCAGCAGTAACCAGCGAAACTGACCCCGGATTACTTTTTAAAAATACAGGTAATCTGTTTGCAGTGATAGTTACTTCTTTCAGTTGAATTGTTTCTGTTGAATCTGGTTTTTCATCCTGCCCAAATAAAGAACCAGCGATGCAAATCAATAGTGCAGCGAAATATATTTTTATTTTCATTTTTTAGTCCTTCTTTTCAAATGCATTATATAACGGACTTCCCTCCATTATCTCCCTTCTTTCTTTTTCAATGTTCCCAAACTCTGTTGGGAAGTCTCCCGCGAAATTCTTAATGCTCTCTTTATCACCCAATTTGTCTAAGCAGTATAGATAATGAGCTAAAATGTTTCTATTGTCATAGTCTTCTTCAGAAAAGTTACCCACGATCAACCAATATAACTGGGCTGCAAATCCATAATTTTCCAGGTCTAAGGCTATGTCTGCATATTTAACAAAGTCAGCTTTAAGATTTTCTTTTGAATTAAACAGCATATTTATTTCCCGCCTTCTGAATAAGAGATAACCTTCTTTCCCGGATTTTGCCCTTACATTCATATAGTACAATGGATCACACGCGTATATTATTTCCTTCGACTTGTTCCACTCATTATCAATCTCATCTGCATCTTTCATTTGTGCCGTTTTCGAATAATAAAGCTCATAATTTAACCAGGCAGATTCAGGAAATATCTTCAGCAGGTTTTCATAATGCGCAACAGCTTCTTTATACTTTCCTTTGTCATGTAAGGCAATACCTTCATTTATGGCAAGGCTTAATTCTTCTCTTAATATATCAAGTTTAGCTGAGATTTCATCATGAAAAATTGCAGGAAGCGTAGATTCATTATAAAAGAAACTGATAACAGGCAACAAACGGGTCGCTTTATCAAATTCTCCTTTTGCAATATACATGCAGATTTTTGTGAATGGTATTAATTGATTATCTAAACTCATTTCCATAGTTGCTCGCCAATAGCCAGGATTGGTTTCCGTTAGTTTTTCAACTTCTGAATTAACATATTTTTCTTGTTCAAGAATTCTTCCAACACTTAATACTCCTTCAAACTTTGGATCAACGGTTGTCTCGTAATATACCAAAATCGGAATAACTTCATTCTGCACCCAATTCTGTAAAGCAGCCTTTTTACCGGATAAATCAAGCTCTTTGTATTCTGTAAGTTCCCGGTATTTCGGGGAAACAATATTAGGAATAACGTCTATATCCTGGTTACAGCCATCATTAAGTTTTGCAATGATGGCAAACGAATAATCGGTAATTTTTGTTCTTGGTGATTCATGTTTTGAAATGTTAGCTGATAAAGCCTGAATGCTTAATTTGTCAAGCTCAGGCCTTGCCCCAATATCAATTGTTGCCTCTTTGTTTTTATGCAATGTGATTAGAACTATTACCTGTTTATCTCCTTTTTCATTTTTCAGATGATTTTCAACTTCATCGTATACCTTTTTAATCCAGTCAAAGAAAGTTGCTGTATCCAAAGTTACTTCTGCAATCTGATCAGGTGTTATAAATTGAAATTGAAGTTCAACATTTGACTGGCTAAAAATTGCCACAGAGCAAATGCATAAAAATATTATTATCACGCTTTTTTTCATAGTCTATGTCTTATTTAATGTTTGCTAAATGAGAGCGTAAGCACACCCTGCAGGTTATTTAGCATTGCAATATAAGAATTTCTGCGTTCATATCAGCAAGCCACAGGCCCGCATTTTTTATCAAGTATCCGGATAGTTGACCCTGATGCACATATTGCGGTAAAACCCGGTAAGCCAAAGCAAAGGGAAGGATTTACCTGTGAACCGGGAAAATACAGATGGAGATGCAGCCATGGTAAGTATGTAACCTGCCGTAAAACCAAATTATTCAATTGAGCATAATACCTTTCCTATTTCATTCGTTATAATTTTTTCATAGTCCATCTAAAAGACAAAATTGCAAGAATAAATAATATAGTCGCATAAATTAAAATAACATAAAAATTGTCAGAAATAGCTACAAATGGGGATCCTGATAATAATTCTTTAGCAGCATCAACGGCATGGGCAAATGGCAGCACATAACCGATAGTCTCAAAAACACCGCCCATCATTTTTAGAGGAGTCCATGCGCCGCAAAACAAACCGATAGCTGTAACCAGCAAAGAACCAACACCCGACACCTGATTTACTGTAAACAAAGCCCCAAGTATAATCCCAAGGCTAATACATATCACAGCAACCGGAAGGAATATTATCAGGGAAATAAATACATTACTAAATGTGGCCCCAAGTAATGCTCCTACAATAAAACATATCAGAGTTTGAAAAATTGCTAAAGGTATAAATGGTAACATGTATGCCAGAATAAAATCTGATGATTTTAATGGTGTTGTAAAAAGCCTTATCAGAAAAGCGCTTTGCTTGTCCTTAGCCAGTAATATGGCTGAGAACATGATTAAAATGGCAAAACTGAAAATAATAATCCCAGGTGTCAACATTTGAGGAGAAAACATTTCTAACTGGGTCCTTTTATAAATGGAAGAAAAGAGTATCAATAAGGCAATGGGCATAACTAAACCTAATAGTACTGAAACAGGATCACGATATACCTCTTTTATGTTTCGATTGGCTAGACTATAGAATTTCATATGGCTGCCTCCTTTCCTGTCAGATGAAGAAAAACATCTTCTAAAGTTGGCTCTGGCATTTGTATCTCCCTGATTTTTACATTTTTTTGCCGCAACAAATCTATTATATAATAAAAATCCAATTCTTTAGATTTTATCTCTACCCCCGAGGATGTAATATTTACTTCCATTCCTTGTTTATTTAGGATGTCAAAAATTTCTTTTGTTATGTTTTCAGCTGAAATTTTAAGGGTCTGATTGCTTGTATATCTCTTTTTTAATTCACTCGAAGTTCCTATCTCAATTATTTCCCCCTCATCCATAATGGCTATATGGTCAGCCAACGAATCCGCTTCTTCCAGATAGTGAGTTGTCAGTAAAATGGTTTTTTCCTTTTTAAGTTTTTCAATATAATTCCAAACAGATTTTCTTGCATGCGGGTCAAGTCCCAATGTCGGTTCGTCAAGAAACAATACCTGTGGATCAGACATTAAAGCCATTGCAATACTTAACCTGCGTTGCAAACCTCCTGAAAGTTTTCTTGTCTGGTCTTTTCTATCCTCAAGTTCCATTAATTCCATCAGATTCTTTGCTCTCCTTTTCGATTCAATCATTTTCAGGCCGAAAACGCCACCCATTAACAGGAGATTCTCCCATGTATTTAAATGTCCTGCTATTGCAGTATCCTGAGGCGAAACGCCAATGATTTCTTTTATTTTTAAAGGATCTTTCTTAATGCTAAAATTCATTACTGAAGCATTTCCTGATGTGGGCTGCAATAAACAACACAACATTTTAATAGTCGTTGTCTTACCTGCACCATTTTTGCCAAGTAACGAAAAAATCTCTCCATGTTTGATTTCAATATTCAAACTCTTTACAGCAACTCTGCTCCCAAAGTTTTTAGTCAAATTGTTAGTCCTGATGACAATTTTGTCTGTGCACATATTATATTTGCTGTTAGGTGCCGTTACACTTTTTAAAATTTATAGTATAGTTTCTATTATTTCCGTAAATCCTATAAAATTCAAAACCTGAATTCAGCGCCAATTCTTTAATTTCATTAATAGTCAATTTATCAGGATCCCCTGCTAGTTCTGATATTGATAGAATGCCCCCTGTTTTAATTATTCGATTAAATTCATTCATATATGCTTTCTTATTCTCAACCTCTCCAATTACGGTCACCAGTACTATCCTATCAAAAGTATTGTCCTGAAATTGAAACTTTTGCCCATCACACAGGTAATACTCTACATTTGTAATCCCTTTTTTGTCAATACGCCTTTGGGCATATTCAAGCATCTCTTTCTGAATATCTGCTAAAATCAGTTTACCTCCGGTTAAAGTATTTGCTATTCGTCGACTAAAATATCCTGGTCCGGGACCCACTTCTAATACATTTAAATCTTCTTCCAGTTCAAGTCTTTCTATTAGTTGGTTTGGAGAAAGAAATATATTCCTTAATGGTATCAACAAAGTAAATGCTAATTGATGAGGAAATATTCCCCTGGATGCAATCCTTTTTACTATGTGTGATGTATCGTTTTTTTTATCCATTTGTTGCAAGCTATTGCTATTTATTAATAATATCCCCATTTTTCTCTATATGCATATTGCTTTTTTAGATCTATATATTCAATAAATGCATCATCGTTAATGAAATATCCGTCTATGGACGCAAATATAGGTTTTACTTTTACAATGACCATATTGGGTTTATTCTCCCACCTTTTTATTGCATCAGGTTGTTTTTTTCTTAATATTTTTAAAATCTCTTTGTTTTCCTCTGATGCCATTAGTCCTATTATTTCAGCAGTACCTTCTATTTCAACTTTATCTTTACATAATGAAATCATCTGGTTTTTCTCAATTTGAGCACATTTCCTGGAATGTTTCCAGGTAAAGAAATATATATCCAGGGCATCGTTAATTATGAGAATAGGCCTTGCCATTACAACATCATTCGCTGATGTCGCTAAAATCATTATTGCATTTTCCTTACTTTCAAGAAATGATAATAATTTATCCTTTGATTCTTCATAGTCCAATATTTCCTCTGCGATACTGTGCATAATATGTTAGTTTTTGCTATGGCTTACAACATTTGGACATATAGTCAGTGGGGTGCGTGGCACTTTCCAATCATGGTACACATACACTGGAGCGGGTTACAAAGCTTCGAATACCTGTAATCCCCACCATTGGCTATATACGATTGTTGCACCAAGTTTCAAATTCCACTAAAATAATATCTTTACTCATTTAGATTACTTCTTTTTGATTAATTCTGCGCCATTCTTAATTGCAATTTCATTAATGATGTCCTTGAGAATTCTGGCAATTATTTTTGTATCGTTTGGTTTGATATTGTCTGATCTCATTTTTTGAATTGCCTTATCTATTGAGTCCTCAAGATTTTTTAAATCTAGTAAAGCTGTTGCTTTACAGAAAAAACTCCTTGACCTTCCATCATCAAAATTCTCTATCATTGTTTCAAGTAATTTGATTCGTTTCTTTTGCTGTTCTATGAACCTTTCAATTCCATATTCTTTTATAAAATTTAAATTCGACATAATTTTTTTAGAAGATGGATATGAAGAAGATTCTTTCAATTGCCTGTATTCTTCATCACTTTTGAATTTAGAGCACGGGAAGTCCGGACACTCAGCACAAACTTCAAGATTATTTTTCCTGACACAACAGGTTATGAAAAAACATGACGGGTGTTTATTATAGAAATCGGGGCCATCACATCCAGGACATCTTGAGGTCCCTATAGTATAATATCTCGGACATAAACCGCAATCAAGACCACATATACCAATTGTCGGGTACTTTTTCAAATCAGAGTTTGTTTGTTTCATAGTTTTAGATCCATTAATATTGGATTCAGGATTTTGCACAGCGGTAACGTATATTAACCGTTGTCGAAATCCACCAAACCCGGCTATACCTGATGAAGCAGTGTTATGTGCCGAGTGGTACTAATTCCCCATTTTTATTATCTGTCCAATCCGATATAGAAAATATGAACAAATAAAACTTATAATAAAAGTTAAGTGAAAAGTTAAAGGTCCCAAAAAACCTTCAACAAAAGAATAGCTAATTCTATACGAACCAAATAAGTTAATGAAGTTAATATCTGAAAGATAATATCCTCGCATAAAAAAAATTATACTAATAATTAATGCAAAAAAAGATAGAATAAAAAAAAGATTATGATTCATAAGTTTATCATAAATAAGAGAATATAGTGATATTACACCAATAACGAACAAAATTATTAATGGATATAAAGCACCACTTCTGGCAAACATTTTAAATGAATGGCCAAAAGAATTACCCCAATAAAAATTAAATCCCAAACAGGCGATAAAAGGTAATAAAACAAAAAAGGCTCCTGAAATAAGCAAGAGTTTATTTTTTTTACTTTTTAGGTCAATAGTTAAATTGCTCATAGTTAGATGTTTTAGTGATTAATATTATATAGTTAAATAAAAACTTCAAACTTAAAAATTTTTCCCCATTCTTTAAAATCCTCTAATCTATCTTATTTTAATTTCTATTATAAATATTTTATAAGAGAATGTTATTTAATTTTATTGGCAACCTCAATATCCTGCAATGAATTATACACGATGTTGCAATGAGTATTATTATTTGTTAATCTTGTTAGTTGTATGCTTTTAAAGGTTTGATCATTCAATGGACGTCAAACGAAGTGGAAATAACTATATCAATGATTTCTTTTTGTATTAAATTAAACTATTCCAAAAAGGGCATTCAGGTTTTTATTTATTTATAGAAAAAATATAAATTTACACATATTAATTTATTAAAATACTTATTATGGCGCGTTCCTCTAATGGTTAGGAGATCGGTTTCTCAAGCCGAAGATAGCAGTTCGATTCTGCTACGCGCTACTATATTTTAGTCGAAAATATCAGGCTTTTCAACAAACCTGAAAAAATCCCGGACTATTTGCTGATTGCCATAGGAGTTTTTTTATCCTTTCCCCATTCCAAATCTTTTCATTCTTACTAAGTAATTTTTGGATTGCAGCTGAAAATAAGAATAATCAAAAGACTTCTCATTTTATTAAAATTTGGTTGACGAACTATATCATATTCCATTTATTTTTAGTGCAGATAAAATTTTATATAGTAACGCAAGGTTAACATTGGTTGTTAACCCGTTGACGGTATGAACAGTAAGGGAGGAGAAGCTGCGTTCTTATCCAACGTGACCAAACATTACTGCGGGCTATTGTGCCTCGCGTACCTCTAAAACCCTTATTGGTTATGCCGCGTGTAATCTGCTTTTGTATATTTTTTAATTTACAGTAATTGTTTTCTTTCTTGTTGGCTGACTTAAATTCATCTCAAAATACTCTATAAGAAACGAACCGTTATCAAAAAACATTTTTAAATCGCATGATTTATCTGATTCAATTGCAGTAAATATTTGCGTATATAAATTGAAATCAAAATCAGAAATAGACCAGTTTATTCCGCTTCCCAGCATGTAATACCAGGCGGCCCTCGTATCATTTGTATTAATTGTGCCTGTATCTGATGGTATAACTGTGCTTGTATCAGATGTACTCAATGATGTTATTTTTATTTTTAGTGCTGTACCTTTAGGCAAATTGGCAGCAAGACTATATATGTTATTTATCCCTGCATTAAACAGCATTTTTGATAAGTAAAGTATGTTATCACCGTTAATACCAGATACAGGATAATCAATTAGCGATTGAGTAATTTGAAACTTTGTTTTTGATATAAAATTTGTAATATACTGACCAAAATCCGGTATATGTGATGTTGCGCCAATATCACTATATCTTTTTGCCAAGTTATTTTTAATTGAAATTGTATCTAAATATACAGCGTGGTTTATTAAAACTGAACCTAGTGTATCACTATTTAAAATGCCATCATCCTTTAAATCATTGCTAATATTTGATAATAGTTCTGTTAATTCACTTTCTGAACGATAACCCTGTAAAATTGTTGATATTGCTAATAATATTGCATTATCATCACCACTTTCTGAAATATTTAAATTTTCAGAAGGCTTAATATTGCTTTTTTCAATATTAAAAATTGTCAATATTTCTTTTTGAGCTTGGGTCTTTGAATCTGAAAACGATTTTCCATTCTTCATTAAATACTCAACTCGTGCCTTCTCAAGATGTGTCAATAAATTTACATTTATATTGGTTTTATCTAAAATATCAGAAAGTGCATATAATGTTATTTGAGCGGCTGATTGCTCTCCTGAAACTTCATTAAAGTAAAAACCATCTGCTCTAAGACTTATATAATTTGAAGTGAATGATATGTCACTA
Organism: uncultured Bacteroidales bacterium; assembly: GCA_964580815.1. Lineage (GTDB taxonomy): Bacteria > Bacteroidota > Bacteroidia > Bacteroidales > UBA10428. Next base: position 468 of record CAZOLY010000010.1, on the reverse strand, counting down.
AGTTCAAATGTACCTTTATTGTCTGTAATTTGAGCATTATATGATTTACCGGTAGGAGATAAATTAGATTGTAAATCATAAACAGTAACAGAACTTCCATTAATAAAAGGTCCTTTTTGAGCATATCCAATCACATTTTTAATAGTAGTTTGCAAACTTTCATTGTCTTTTTTACAATTAGAAAGAAATATAATCATCCCAATAGTGATTATTATGTAAATAAACCTATTTATACTTTTCATAATTTTATGTTTTAGAATATTTTAATATCATATAAAATGTTTTTTCAATGGCAGCTTCCGGTTAGGTGTATAATGCCGTGCATTCATTGTTTCTTGTTTATAACTTCTTCCAATTTAGCATAAGTTAAGTAATTCTTAAAACTTATCAAATATCGGCATACAATATACAGGGTGTGCTTGTTGCACAACCTTGAAATTATAAATTATTTTTATACCATTTAACAGT
>CAZOLY010000009.1:26855-35772 GCA_964580815.1 uncultured Bacteroidales bacterium | reverse complement strand
TACCGCGGTGTGAGGATGGTCAACTGGGACCCGCAGGCAAAAACTGCGGTATCAGATGAAGAAGTGATCTATAAAGAGTTAAAATCAAAATTATATTATGTAAACTACAAAATAGAAGGTAATGATAAGCACATTACAATTGCTACCACCAGGCCCGAAACCATCCTGGGGGATACTGCCGTATGCGTTAACCCCGGTGATAAGCGTTATGAGAATTTAAAGGGGAAGAAAGTATATATACCCCTGGTAAACAGGCTGGTTCCCATAATAGAAGATGACTATGTCGACATGGAGTTCGGTACGGGCTGCCTTAAGATCACTCCGGCTCATGATATTAATGACTATGAGATAGGATTAAGACACAACCTGGAATCCATTGACATTTTTAATGATGACGGGACGCTTGGCGAAAATGCCCTCATTTTTGTCGGCACCGACAGGTTTCAGGCAAGGGAGCTTGTTGTAAACAAACTTAAGGAGGAGGGACTGCTGGTAAAAGTTGAAGATTATGTTAATAATATCGGATTTTCTGAAAGAACGGATGCTATTATAGAACCCAGGCTTTCAATGCAGTGGTTTCTCAGGATGAAGGAGCTTGCAAAGCCGGCTCTTGAGAATGTGCTAAATGGTAATATAAAGCTTGTGCCCCCCAAATTTAAGAATGTATACCGGCACTGGATGGAAAATGTCAGGGACTGGTGCATTTCGAGGCAGCTATGGTGGGGCCATCGCATCCCTGCCTGGTATCTGCCCGGCAGCAATGATTTCGTTGTTGCCGGAACAGCCGAAGAAGCCCTGAAACTGGCCCGTGAAAAATCAAATAATCCTCATCTGAAAATCTCCGACTTAAAGCAGGACGAGGATGTTCTCGACACGTGGTTCTCCTCATGGCTGTGGCCAATATCAGTGTTCGACGGAATTCGCGATCCCCGGAACAGGGATATACAATACTATTACCCTACAAATGACCTTGTAACGGCACCGGAAATATTGTTCTTCTGGGTAGCCCGCATGATAATTGCAGGCTACGAATATATGGGTGATAAGCCATTCAGGAATGTATACCTTACCGGCATAGTGCGTGACATAAAGAGGCAGAAGATGTCTAAATCGCTGGGTAACTCGCCTGAGCCGCTTAAGCTTATTGAAAAATACGGGGCCGACGGAGTGAGGGTGGGCATGCTCCTATGCAGTCCTGCCGGTAATGACCTGTTGTTTGAAGAGAACCTTCCTGAGCAGGGCCGTAATTTTGCCAATAAAATATGGAATGCCTTCCGCCTGGTTAAATCATGGCAGGTAGATAAAGCAGCCGCACAGCCCGACCATTCAAAGGCAGCAATAACATGGTTTAATGAACGTCTCAGCCAGTCCGTTGCCATCATAGATTCCAACTTCAGGCAGTACAGGATCTCCGAATCGCTGATGAACGTCTACAAGCTGTTCTGGGATGATTTCTGCTCATGGTACCTCGAAACCGTAAAACCTACATATAAAAAGCCGGTTGATGAAAAAACATACAGTGCAACAATAGAATTTTTTGACGACCTGCTAAGGATGCTTCATCCTTTTATGCCCTTCATCACCGAAGAAATATGGCACCTTATAGATGAACGCGGGAAGAATGCAAGTATAATGGTTGCCGATATGCCCCGCCCGAAACCCTATAATAAGGAAACACTGCTCCTGTTCGAAAATACCAGGGAGGTAGTGACCTTTATCAGGAATACCCGTGCCGCCAGGCAAATACCCAACAAAGAGAAGTTAAGCCTGAGCATCAGGACCACTGAATATAAAAAGGATTTTATTCCTGTTCTTAAAAAGCTTGGAAACCTGTCGGAAATATATTTTATAAATAAGAAGATCGAAGGAACTGTAAGTTTTATTACCAAATATGGCGAGTATTACCTGTCCCTGGGTGGCCTGACAGATCACGGCGAAGAAATACAGAAACTTAAAAAAGATCTCGAATATACAAGGAGCTTCCTGTCCTCAGTATTGAAGAAGCTTGGCAACAAAAAGTTTATGGATAATGCCCCTCAGAAAGTTATTGAAATGGAACAGAAAAAGAAAAAAGATGCAGAGAACAAAATTAAAGCCCTGGAAGAAAGACTCAAAAGTTTAATATAGGGACAGCGCCCCTATTTTTTCCTTCCCTCTCCCCTATCCGATTTCGTACACTATTGTAACACTTTTATACATTATGCGTCTAATACTGAAAGCTGTTTTTCAATAATAGATTGAATTTTAGCATTCTGCCGGTTCTGGCACAATAATTGGTATGTGTTTGAAGTTTGTAAAGGAGAACTTTTTTGTCATGATTAAACTTAATAATATTCACAAGACTTACTATAACGGGAGTCCGCTTCATGTCCTTAAAGGCATTAATCTCAACATTGAGAAAGGAGAATTCGTATCGATAATGGGATCTTCAGGCTCGGGCAAATCCACACTCCTGAATATTATCGGGATCCTCGATAATTACGATGAAGGTGGCTACTGGCTCGATGGCACGCACATCATGAACATGAATGAAAAAAAAGCGGCCTATTTCAGGAATCAGATGATCGGATTTGTTTTCCAGTCATTTAACCTTATCCCTTTTAAAAACGCTATGGAGAATGTTGCCCTGCCACTCTATTACCAGAAAGTAAGCCGTAAAAAACGAAACAAGCTGGCCATGGAATACCTTGACAGGCTGGGACTGAAGCAATGGGCCGAGCATTCGCCTAACGAATTGTCGGGAGGTGAGAAACAAAGGGTGGCAATAGCGCGCGCCATGATCTCTAATCCCAAAGTAATACTCGCTGACGAGCCAACAGGGGCACTCGATAGTGAAACTTCGTTTGAAGTAATGAAAATTTTGAGAGAAATAAACAAACAGGGTATAACTATTTTGATAGTCACACACGAAAGGGATATTTCACACATGACCGACAGGATCATCAAATTGCATGACGGTATTATCGCAAAATAAACAGGTATTAAATAAAACACACAATGTTTGATTTAGACAAGTGGCAGGAAATATTCAGTACTTTGCAGAAAAATAAACTGCGTACTTTCTTAACAGCCTTCAGCGTTGCCTGGGGAATTTTTATGCTAATCATCCTGCTGGGGTCGGGAAACGGACTTGAAAATGCGATGAGAAAAGGTTTTAAAAGTTCTATGATTAACAGTATGTGGATATTTGGCAGGCAAACGACTGTGCCTTACAAGGGTTTAAAGGCCGGCAGGTACATCCAGCTGACAAACGAAGACTATGAAAGAGTAAAACAAAATATTAAAGATGTTGAATTAATTTCCTCGCGCTACCATATGCCGGGAAATAACTATGTCGCTTACAAGGACAAATCGGTAAATTTTGAGATCAGAACGGTATTCCCTGACTACCTGCCCATCGAGAACATTATTATGAAGGAAGGCCGGTTTATTAATAATATCGATATTGCCAAAAAAAGAAAGGTGGCCATTATATCAACTGATGTAAAAAAGGAGTTATTCAAAACTAACCATGCCATTGGTAAATATGTTATTGTAAACGGTTTTTCGGTACAGGTGGTAGGTGTCTTCGAGGATATTGACGACTGGGACAATAACAGGTGTGTTTATCTGCCGGTAACCACAGCACAATTATTGTACGGGGGGAGTAATGATATTACTATGCTGTCCCTCACAGTCCCTGTCAGTTCCTCACTGAAAGAATCAAAGCGTATTGAAGAAAAAATAAGAACCGAGATCAGCAAAATACATCACTTCGACCCTAAGGATGAGAGCGCTGTAAGCGTAGGAAACTCTATGGAAGAAATGAATATGTTCATGAATTTGTTTTTCTCGATAAGATTTTTTGTATGGGTAATTGGTGTCATGACCATTATTGCCGGAATTGTAGGTGTAAGCAACATTATGACAATTGTTGTAAAAGAACGTACCAAGGAAATTGGAATCAGAAAAGCTATAGGTGCCAGGCCCGGCTCTATAATAGGCATGATATTGCAGGAATCTGTTTTTATTACGTCCCTGGCAGGTTTTGTCGGATTATTGTTGGGGACCGGACTGCTGGAACTGATCAGGAGATATATTCCGGAGAACGATTTCTTTTATAATCCCGAGGCAGATATAAGGATTGCTGTTGCAGCGACGATAGTGCTTATCATTGCAGGATTACTGGCCGGATTTTACCCGTCACGGCGGGCAGCCAGGATTAAGCCGATAGTTGCCCTCAGGGATGAATAATATTAACTGAAATAAAAATCATTATGTTTGATCGGGACAGATGGCAGGAAATACTTTATGCACTCAGAAAAAATAAAATACGTACTTTTCTGACTGCTTTTGGCGTGTTCTGGGGTATTTTTATGCTTGTAGTTATGCTGGGCGCAGGGAAAGGACTCTATAACGGAGTCTTTTACGGGATGGGTGATTTTGCCTTAAACAGCCTCTTTATATGGACCGAACGTACATCGGTCCCATACAAAGGATTCCCCAGGGACCGGTACTGGAATTTTACAAATGAAGATACCCAGGCCCTGCTTGATAATATAAAGGAGATTGAAGTCCTTGCTCCCCGCATTAATGTAAGGGAGGGACGAGTAGAAATATCACGTGAAAAGAGAAGCGACTTTTTCCGTATTGTCGGAGACACACCTGAATATTTTAAGATTGACCCTGTAAGAATGCATGAAGGACGCTTTATCAACAGGAAAGACCTTAAAGAAAAACGAAAAGTAATAGTCATTGGCAAGAAAGCAAGGGACGTATTATTTGAGCCCGATGAAGATCCTATAGGTGAATACCTTAAGATCCAGGGCGTATATTTTAAAGTTATAGGCGTATTCAGCTCAAAAAGAGCTCCCAACAGGGGAGGCGACTACCAGAACGAAATTATTTTTATGCCTTTTACTACTCTGCAGAAAACATACAATTTCGGTAATGTTGTCGGATATTACTCTGTGCTGGCCAGGCGCGGAGTACCTGTCAGCCAGGTAGAAGATAAGATGAAAACATTCCTCGCCCGCCGCCATAAGGTATCTCCTGATGACAACCTGGCATTCGGCTCTGCCAATGTTGAAGAGAATATAAAAAATGTCAGTAACCTGTTTACAGGTATTTCTTTATTGTCATGGTTTGTCGGTACATTAACCCTTATTGCCGGTGTAATAGGCATAAGCAATATTATGCTTGTTATTGTAAAGGAGAGAACAAAGGAAATAGGAATACAAAGAGCTATCGGGGCAACGCCAATGAAGATTATCAGCCAGATAGTGCTCGAATCCGTATTTTTAACAACTATCGCCGGATATATTGGCTTACTGCTGGCTGCCGGCATTGTGGAGACAGTAGGCTTCATGCTGCGTAAGGCGCAGGTTGAATCTTTCTTCTTCAGAAATCCCGAGGTTGACTTTAAAGTAGCAACACTGGCATTGCTTATTTTGATTGTCTCCGGGGCGCTGGCCGGATTAATTCCTGCCATACGCGCTGTAAAAATAAAACCAATTGATGCATTACGCTCTGAAATATAAATTGTAAATAAAGTATTAATTAAAATGAAAAAAGTATTTAGAATATTGCTGATTGTTATCCTTGTAGGTAGTGGAATAGCCTTGTTTGTATTTTTAGCAGGAAAAAACAAAAAAGCCCCTGTTATATATGAAACACAATCCCCGGTTATAACAAATATTATCAAGAAAACCGTTGCTACAGGTTCAATAGTACCCAGGAAAGAGATAGAAATAAAATCACAGGTGCCGGGGATAATCGAAGAAATATATGTTGAAGCCGGACAAATGGTAAGGGAGGGAGACCTTGTCGCAAAGGTACGCGTAATTCCCGAAATGAGGGAATTGAATGGTGCCGAAGCCCGGCTAAAACAGGCAAAAATAAAATTTGATGATGCCAAGAAAGTATATGAAAGGCAAAAGAAATTATTTGACGACGGCATAATTCCTGAGCTCGAATTCCAACAGTATATCGTAGCCTTCGATAATGCCAAAACAGAGCTTGAAGCTGCTGATAACAACCTGGATATTATAAAAAAAGGCGTAACTAAAAGTGCAGGTACAACAAACACACTCATACGTTCAACAATAAAAGGCATGGTCCTTGATGTGCCGGTAGAGGTAGGAAATACCGTAATTAATACCAATGCCTTTAATCCCGGTACTACTATCGCATCAGTTGCAAATATGAACCAGTTGATTTTCGAAGGTAATCTCGATGAATCGGAGGTTGGAAAGATAAAACTCGGAATGCAGCTGCTGATAACTGTCGGTGCTATAGAAAATGTAACATTTAATGCAACCCTGGAGCACATTTCTCCAAAAGGATTTGAAGAAAACGGGACAATACTTTTCCCTATAAAAGCTGATGTCCAGCTAATTGACACATTATTTATCCGTGCCGGCTACAGCGCCAATGCCAGCATAGTCCTCGGGAAACGTGACAGTGTCCTGGCCATTAGCGAAAACCTGCTTCAGTTTGAAGGTGATAGTGAGGACTCAGTGTTCGTCGAAGTAGAAAAAGGAACCCAGGAGTTTGAAAAACGTTATATTAAAACAGGACTTTCCGACGGTATAAATATTGAAGTGGTATCCGGACTCACAACTGAAGATAAAATAAAAGTGCCCCAGGGAGGTTAAGCTACTATGCTCACTTATTAGTCCTGTTTATACCGGGGCTTCATAACCCTGCCAATAAATATAATGGAATTTGTATCTTTTTCTTTTATCACAAAAAGGAACGGCCTGTTCACTGTAAAATATCGAATGCCATCAGGCATGGCGGTTAACTCCATCTCCACAACAGTGGCTGCAGCAGCTTCGGTCCCCTCCTCATTTACGTCAATATAAGCCTGCTGCTTAACCATTGAAATAAATATCTGTTCATCGGGATTTATTTTTGAGAAATCAGCTTCCCCCGGATCAAACGCCACTCCCATGCCCATGTCAGTCAGAGGTTTGTTCAAAGAATCGCCGAATTCAAACTTAAACTTAGGAAGACCTACTGACACTTCCTCTTCAGCAAAACTGGAGGTCCAGTCAGCCCATGTATCACTCGTAAACTCACTAACAATATCATCAACTGTCTTACCATAATTCGGAAGGAGTATTACCATACTGTAACTGCCACCCCCATAAAAAAGCTCGACAGCAGAGAATATATTATTTTCAGCGTATCTTAAGTTTCCAGTGACATGCATTGTAGGGACCTGTATAATGCTGCTCCCCGACAGGTAAAAATCATTATCCGCCGTGTAATCCTTATCAAACTCATACGTCCACGTCCCGTTAAAATAAATGGCATTGATAAGAAACATAACCGTACTGGGAGAAACCTGTTTAATAATATCTTTTATCTTATCATTGGTCTTCTCTTCAACCCAGTTATTAATTATGTCCCTTGCAGAAGGATCGCCAAAATCAAGGGCCCTCACCTCAGCATCATAAAAATCCTGGTTTGTATTTATAAAATCCTGTTCAACATAGAAAGTATTCCTGTACCATATAGAATTTGCAATATTCAGCGTAACATCCGCATCAACGGATACAAGCGCGCCAATCAGATCGTGGTACATTTGATTTATTTCTTCATCAGTAAAACCTTCCTTCCTGAGTGAAACTTCCATTGCTGTTTTCGTGGTACCATCGGCACCGTTGTATGTCATCGCCAGCGCCAGTGCTGCACTAATCGGAGAAATGATTATGTTACTGTCAGGATCCTGGTAGTCAAGTATCTTTTTAAATAAATCAATACCGAATTCATTATCGGATTTAATTAATTCTTCCGTACTTTTGTCTATATGTATTTTATTGTCGGTAACATTGTCGTTATCCTTTTCACATGCAACAACAGATAAAATTGCAGCGGCCGATACTAATATTTTAATAATTTTTTTCATTTTAATTTTAAATTATAGACTTATAATATTTATCACATGATGAAATAATTTATTACATGATGAAATAGTGCATCAAATGGTTGCTGCATCAAGTAAATAAATATTCAGGTTAAACCGACGCAACCATTTAACACATTATGCATCTATCAGTTGTCGCCTGTTACAGGATAAATTTAAGTATTTATTTATTAGAATGTCTTAGTCTCATATAAAACTTTTTCATTAAGGTTGGTTGATAAGTTAAATAGGATTATATATGGCTGCCAGGAAGGCGATCCCGCGGCGCAAAGGGAGTTGTACGAACTGTTTAAAACAAAAATGTTCGGAATATGTCTGAGATATGCAAAAGATTATGATGACGCCCAGGATATTTTGCAGGATGGCTTTTTAAAAGTTTATGAAAAGGTCGGCCAGTTTAAGTTTAAAGGTTCTTTTGAGGGATGGATCAGAAAAATAATGGTAAATACCGCCCTGGAAAGGTTCAGGACAAAATACCAGATGATTGATATAAATGATAACATTAAAGAAGTGGACAGGAAAGCAGCAAATGATATTATAGCCGATATATCAGCAAAGGAATTACTGAAGTTTGTTCAGGAGCTCTCTCCCAGGTATAGAGCGGTATTTAACCTGTATGCCATAGAAGGATATTCACATAAGGAAATAAGTGCTATGCTTGGAATATCTGAAGGGACTTCCAAGTCAAATTTATCAAGAGCAAGAGCAATATTGCAGGAAAAAATTAATAAGTTCTATAAGACATTGATTCAAATAAATTGAATTTATGAAAGAAAAAAATGAACATATTGACAGTTATTTCAAGGAGAGGTTAGAAAATTTTGAAGATGCTCCGGGCCCCGAAGTATGGAATAATATTGCGGACAAACTCGGGCATACCAGGAAAAGAAAGCTGCTGATTTTTATGAGCCGGGTTGCTGCCGGAATATTGCTGGCTGTTTCAATCGGACTGGGATACTATTTTCTTAATAAAGATTCCTCACGCGTATTGACTGAATCAGTTGA
>CAZOLY010000009.1:0-26755 GCA_964580815.1 uncultured Bacteroidales bacterium | reverse complement strand
TTGAAAGTATTGCTGCTGATAAAATTGAAAATAATGTTGAAGAGGATATAAGCACTGCAGAGATAACCGGACAAAAACCCGCGGAAGAATCCTTAATATATGAAGACTATCTTACTGAAGACAATATTATTCATGAAAAAGAAAAATCACATGACAAAAGGTGGACAGTGGGAGGTCAGTTGGCACCCCTCTATTCATACAGGAACGTATCTTCAAATTATCTTGACAGCTATGTTAAGGATCAGATAAATTCAAAAGAATCGGGACTGATTACATATGCAGCAGGATTAAATGTTGCTGTCTCTCCGGGGAGGAGACTATCTATACAGTCGGGCATATATTATTCAAAATACGGGCAGCAAACCGATGCTGTAAACATATTTACGTCAACTGCCGACAGCCGTGAGTTCGGGTGGGATAACCAGCCCGGCGCCGGCGAAGAAACTACAAATGTCTTGATTTCACAATCCATAGGTACTGTTTCCAGTAATGATGACCTGCTGAAATTTAACAAGTCTATTAATGCCAGCGCGGAGAATAGCGATGAGCTCAGATACTTTAATGTGAAAAATGCCGAAACAGAGGATAACGCCTCAGCAACACAGTATTTTGAGTACCTTGAAATACCGCTTGTCATAAAATATAAGCTCATTGATAAAAAAATAGACTTTAATATCCTTAGCGGGATAAGTACCCATTTTCTTATCGGCAATAATCTTTATCTTGATTATAACAATATGAATAGTAAATTTTCCGAGAACGTTATCGTTAACACCATAAATTACAGCAGCTCACTGGGAATAGGAATAGAGTATCCTGTTTTATCCAGGCTACTGATTAATGTCGAACCAAAATTCAAATATTATATTAACCCGCTGGTTAAAAACCCGTCCTATAATATACATCCTTATTCCCTGGGAATTTATACAGGCATAAGCTATATCTTTTAATTGTTGAAAATCAACAATAAAAAATCCCTTTAATTTAACTAATTTTGTCCCCTTAAATAATTATCATGTTGAAATCTTATTCATCCTTTATACCGAGGGCTTTGATTTATTTTATTGCCTTCCTGGTGGTATCCGGACTGGTCCTGGTTATTCAGAGCTTCAGGGGTTCTGATAGCGGGAACAAAAGTGACAATAACGATTCTTTATACAGTGTTAAGGCCATAAAAATACCGCAGGATCTTGAATTTGCAGGTGAAAAAGTGCCTGTCGAAAACTTCGATACGCGCGAAAGTCTCGATATGGAATTATTAATAAATGTTTACTGGCATTCACAGACTTTCCTGCTGATAAAAAAAGCCAACAGGTACTTCCCGGTAATTGAAAAAATTCTCAAAGAGTATAATGTGCCTGATGATTTCAAATACCTGGCAATTGCAGAAAGCGGATTATCAAATGTTGTTTCTCCCAGCGAGGCTGTGGGCTTCTGGCAGCTACTCGAAGAAACAGCCAAAGACTGTGGGCTTGAGGTCTCCAAAGAGGTGGATGAAAGATACGATTTAGAGAAATCAACTGAAGCAGCATGCAAGTTCATTTTAGAATCATATAAAAAATATAATAGCTGGACCATGGCTGCAGCCTCCTTCAATGCCGGTGTCAGAGGCATTGACAGGCAAATAGAGAGACAGAAAGAGACCAGTTATTATGATCTGCTTCTGGGCGGGGAGACAGCCAGGTATGTATTCAGGGCTGTGGCCTTAAAGCTTGTTCTGACAGATCCTGAAAAATACGGATTTCAACTCGACGAGAGCGACTTATATCCCGAAATACCTTATTATACAGTTGAAGTGGATTCCTCTATCACCGATATGGCAGATTTTGCAAAAGCACACTCAACGAATTACAAATTATTGAAATTATTAAACCCGTGGCTCAGGGAAAATTTCCTGACAAATAAAAACAATAAAAACTATATAATTAAAATTCCAAAAGAGGATTCCAGGAAGAACTTCGTACTGGAAAAGTCAGAATAACCTGTGAACTCATAATTTCTATATAAATTCAATTTTTGTATACTGATAAAACATATAATACCGTTGAATCGGATGACCGGATTGATGTCATTGGGGCACGCGTTCATAATCTCAAAAATATTGATGTTACAATACCAAGAAATAAATTCACGGTAATCACCGGTTTAAGTGGCAGTGGCAAATCATCACTCGCCTTCGATACGATATATGCTGAAGGGCAGAGACGATTTTTTGAGACTCTCTCAGCTTATGCCAGGCAGTTTCTTGGAAATATGGAGCGCCCCGATGTGGATAAAATTACAGGTCTAAGTCCTGTAATATCTATTGAACAAAAAGCAACAAGCAAAAATCCCAGATCCACAGTAGGCACAATCACCGAAATCTACGATTTCCTGCGATTACTATTCGCAAGGATCGGTGTAGCTTACTCCTACATGACAAATGAAAAAATGGTCAGGTATACTGATGAGCAAATAATAAATCTCATGCTGGAAAAATTCAGGGACAGAATGATGATAATACTCGCTCCCGTTGTTAAAGGACGTAAGGGACATTATAAGGAACTGTTTGAACAGATAAGGAAAAGAGGATTCTTAAATGCAAGAATTGACGGCAAAATTACTGAACTTAAATACGGGCTGAAAGTTGACCGTTACAAATCCCATGATATAGAAATTGTGGTTGATAAGCTTTTAATATCGTCAGATGAGAGGACCCGCCTTAAAAGCTCTCTTGCTGTAGCTTTGCAGCAGGGTAAAGGTGTAATAATGGTTTTAGACGCCCTCAGTAATGAAGCCCGCTATTTGAGCAAAAGACTGATGTGCCCGACAACGGGTATATCATATGACGAACCGGCTCCCCATACCTTTTCTTTTAATTCTCCGCACGGAGCATGCACCAGATGCAACGGACTGGGAAAAATAAATGAGATTGACATAAACAAAATCATTCCCAATCCCGATTTAAGCATTAAAAAAGGCGGTATCCAGCCTCTGGGGCCGCACAAGAATTCACTTATTTTCTGGCAGATTGAGGCCATAGCAAGAAAGTATAAGTTCACACTTAATACGCCGGTTAAAGATATTCCTGAGGACGGGCTCAACGTATTGCTCTACGGCTCAGAGGAGACCTTTAAGCTTGAAAATACCCCTCTGGGAACATCATCCAACTATTTCCTGAGCTTTGAAGGTGTAGTAAATTATATTGCAGGTTACCAGAATGGAAACAATGTGAAGAATCAGAATACATGGGTCCAGCAATTTGTAAAAAGAATTACCTGTCCGGATTGTCATGGCACGAGGCTCAGGAAAGAATCTCTCTATTTCAGGATCCACAATAAAAATATTGCCCAGCTGGCATCGATGGATGTTAATGAGCTGGCATCCTGGCTTAATAATGTCGAAAAATATTTATCAGAAAAACATAAGAAGATAGCCGCTGAAGTATTGAAAGAACTGCGCTCAAGAATAAATTTCCTTATTGGTGTCGGATTAAATTACCTGTCACTTAACAGGAGTGCCAGGAGCTTGTCAGGCGGTGAAAGTCAGAGAATAAGGCTTGCAACTCAAATTGGCTCCCAGCTGGTAAATGTATTATATATTCTTGATGAGCCAAGCATTGGCCTCCATCAGCGTGATAACCGCAAATTAATTGCTGCTTTAAAAGAACTCAGAGATGCCGATAACTCCATAATAGTGGTTGAACATGATAAAGAAATGATCCTTTCTGCAGACCATATTGTTGACCTCGGACCATATGCAGGAAAACACGGTGGAGAGGTCATAGCCTGCGGATCCCCCGAAGAGCTGATGAAGAGCGATAGCCTGACGGCAAAGTACCTTAAAAACGAAAAGAGGATTCCTGTACCTGCACACAGGCGCACAGGCAAAGGCAAATCGATAATATTAAAAGGAGCCTCGGGCAATAATTTAAAAAATATAAATATTGAATTTCCTTTAGGTAAATTTATCTGTATCACGGGAGTGTCAGGAAGCGGCAAGTCATCACTTATCAATGAGACCCTGTATCCTGTCCTGAGCAAACATTTTTACCGGTCAAACAAGGAAACACTGCCATATAAATCAGTTGAAGGCATAAAAAATATTGATAAAGTAATAGAAGTTAACCAGGCTCCCATAGGGAAGACACCACGATCCAATCCTGCAACTTATACGGGGGTTTTTTCGGATATCAGAAAACTGTTTGAACAGACTCGGGAATCAAAGATCAGGGGTTATAAAGCCGGCCGGTTCTCGTTTAATGTTAAGGGAGGAAGATGTGAAACATGCAAGGGTGCCGGCGTTCAGACTATCGAGATGAATTTCCTGCCTGACGTTTATGTCGAATGCAATGACTGCAACGGTAAGCGATACAACCGCGAGACACTTGAAATAAGATATAAGGGAATGTCAATAAACGATGTGCTTGAAATGACAATAAATACAGCTGTCGAATTCTTTGAAAATATACCTTCGATCCTTAAGAAACTGAAAACCCTCAAGCAGGTCGGACTGGGTTATATAACTCTCGGGCAGTCTTCAACAACTCTCTCGGGAGGCGAGGCACAGCGCATAAAGCTGGCTGCCGAACTATCAAAACGTGATACCGGTAATACACTGTACATCCTGGATGAGCCTACAACCGGACTGCATTTTGACGATGTGAGAGTCTTGCTTGAAGTATTGAACCGCCTTGTTGATAAAGGAAATACAATTATTGTTATCGAACATAATATGGAAGTAATTAAAGTGGCCGACCATATAATAGACATGGGCAAAGAAGGCGGACTTGAAGGAGGGGATATCATTTGCTGCGGGACACCCGAAGATATTTGTAAAAATAAGGATAGCTATACAGCCCGGTTTCTTAAGAGAGAATTATATGCATGATAATATCGTCAATTCATGTCTTTGTCAATAGTTGTAAACATTTTAGTGAGCATTATCGTAAATACTATCGTAAATACTATCGTAAATATTATCGTAAATTTAACTGGTTAATGACATTTAAGGAGTTAATGTAACTTAAGAAAGAATTTTTTAACAATCTAATAATCAGGCAATGAACAAAATACCAAAACTCTCGAGAAATGAAGAAAAGATAAAGAGAGCATTTAAGAAGAAGAACTGGAATGAAATAAAGACATATGACAGCTGGAAAATATTTAAAATAATGTCTGAATTTGTTGAAGGTTTTGAAAAGCTTGCCAGGATAGGCCCCTGTGTTTCAATCTTCGGCTCAGCACGCACACTTCCCCAGACAAAATTCTATATACTTGCCGAAGAGATAGCTTATAAGCTTACACTGCAAGGCTATGGTGTAATAACAGGCGGGGGGCCCGGCATTATGGAAGCAGCCAACCTCGGCGCAAAAAGGGGGAAAGGCAGATCAGTAGGCATAAATATCGCATTGCCCTTTGAACAGGATGCTAACCTGTTCATTGATTCGGACAAGCTCATAACTTTCGATCATTTCTTTGTAAGAAAAGTGATGTTTATGAAATATTCACAGGGATTTATAGTGCTTCCCGGAGGATTTGGGACATTTGACGAGCTTTTTGAAGCTCTTACCCTTATACAGACTGAGAAAATAGGGAGATTCCCGATAATTCTCGTAGGGAGGCAATACTGGAAGGGGCTCATAGACTGGTTAAAAAATATGATGCTGGATGAAGAAAAAAATATAAATCCCGAAGATTTGAACCTGTTTAGAATAGTCGATACGGCGGATGAAGCGGTAGGCCACATTGATGGCTTCTATTCCAAATACCTGCTCAGCCCGAATTTCTGATTATTTTATCTGGTTAAAAGTTATTAACAATTGGTTTTAAAAACCTGTTGCTATTAATCCAGTAATTAACTAATTTTAACTCCCAACATAACAATGGTCTGATGTCTCGATTACTGGTTACTTTCATGTATTTGCTGGTAGTCTTTTTTATCAACTTATTACAGACTACCGATGTCTCTGTAAAGATTGACGTGCCTGCGGAAGTCACAGCAGGAGGCGAGTTTGAAGTCAGGATTACCGTAGATAAAGGTGATGTTGAAAGCTTCTCCCGCTTTCAGCAAGTTATACCTGCCGGACTCACAGCGACTTCTTATATGTCGTCAAATGCAGATTTTTCATTCCAGGATAAAAGGGTAAGGATGATCTGGCTCAAGCTGCCCGACAGTGATGAGTTCACATTTATTTATAAAATACGGGTTGATGAAAGGCTTAAAGGTACATTCTCCATAGGCGGGAAATTCTCGTACATTGAAGATAACGAGCGGAAATCAGTATCCCCTGCGTCGAAGCTTATCACTATAAATCCCTCACCGGCCATTGATCCTAATCTTATCGTTGATATAAATGACTTTGAGGAAAAAGTTATTCAGTATATTCCGCCCGTTTCCACTGTTTCCGAAAATATTGCCTGCATCAGGCAAAAACCATACCTTAACCAGGCAGGGACCGAATATATAGTTAACTTACTGGTAAATAAAGAAGATAAGAAGAAATTTGCTAAAATAGAAGAAATCGTTCCTGTTGGTTATACAGCTGTTGATATTGACAATAAGGATGGAATTTTCACATTCAAAGACCAGAAAGCAAAATTCCTGTGGATGAACCTGCCTTCAGAGTCTTATTACATGGTATCTTACAGGCTAATACCTAAAAATGATACCAGGCCAGGCCTTCCCCTGATACATGGTAAATTCTCTTACCTTGTAGATGAAAAAACAATAAGCATAGACATTGTTCAAAAGGATGTGGACCTGGCATCCATAACTGATGAACAGCTGCAAAATATCCTGGAAGAACTGAAAACCCAGCCTCCGGCATTGCTGGCCGAAGCTGAACAGAAAGAGACAGAAATAGTTGCCGAACCTGAGAAGGAGGAAAAGCCTGAAGTTAAAGAACCGGCGCAGCAGGTTAAGCAGAAAGTAACAAAGCCTAAAGCGGTAAAAACCAGCGAATATAAATTCAAGCGCGACCTGGCATATGTACTGGAGCCCGAATCCGGCGTATATTACCGTGTACAGATTGCTGCCGGCCATAAACCAGTGGATATTAAGCATTACTTCAAACAGTACAAACTCGACAGGGAAGTGAGGAAGGAATATCATGAAGGCTGGCTCAAATATTCGGTTGGTTCATTCAGTGTATATAAAGAAGCAAGGGATTACAGGGTTAATATCTGGAATACCACTGATATTGATGATGCTTTTGTTTCAGCCTACAATAATGGTGAAAGAATAACTGTTCAGGAGGCACTGATGATTGCCAACCAGCAATGGTATAAATAGAAGAGATAAAAAACAAGACTACTGATCTATGCTTCGTTTCAGATACATTTTAATAATCATATTAAGCGGCATCGTTTGTCAGTTAAACGGACAGGAGGATGAGTTTGACAAGATAATGAAGCAGACGGTAGAGAATATTAATCCTGTTTATAAACCGGTAGTCGGATTTGGGGCGGGCATATTAAATTACTTCGGCGATATACGCAACAACAATTATTCTCCTGCATTGGGTGAATTAGGCTACAAAGTGAATATAGCTACATATATCGACAACAATCACTTCTATAAAGCAAACTTCTATTTCATGGGAGGTAAAATTTCAGGGAATGAAAGAAATTTTACTGACCCCAAACGTAATTTCAACTTCCAGTCAGAAATTTATAGCTTCGGATTTAATATTAACTATGACTTTGACCACTTTTACAAAAAGAAGGAAAGAAGCATCCACCCTTTTGTGTCGCTGGGCTTCGAGACAGTGTTATTTGATTCCAAGGCCGACAGTATTGGATATTATATATCACTTGAGAATGGCAGTCCGGCCGAAATAAAAGGTAAAATGTACTACTGGACAGACGGCACGATAAGGAACCTCCCCGAAAGTGCTGCCAACGAAAATATAAGCATACTGATGCAGAGGGATTATAAATATGAAACGCCCCTGCGAAAATATGACTGGGGGCTTGGCGATTATCCGCAGTACGCCTTTGCCCTGGTTCTGGACCTGGGATTTGACTTCCATCTGTCAGACAGGCTGATGCTGCGCCTGGGAAATTCTGTCCACTATGCTTTTTCCGATGTTATTGATCACGTAAGCAGCAAGAATGATCCTGCTGTCAGCGAATCAGTGATTGTCGGAAATAAAATCGGTGACTGGTTTAATTTTACCTATGTAACATTTCACCTTGACCTGTTTTCCAGTCCGAAAACCTTGCAGGTTGAAAGGCTCATAGCAGATATAGACTATGACTATTCAATCTTCTATACCGATCTTGATAACGATGGCTGGTACGACGGCTGGGACGACTGTCCCGATACCCCTCCCGGCGCCAAGACCGATTCATCAGGCTGCGCCATAGATTCCGATCACGATGGCGTACCTGACTATATGGACGACCAACCCTCAACAAGGGCAGGGGCTTACGTGGATGACAGGGGTGTGGAAATCACAGAGGATGACCTGGCCGCTTTGCTCGACAAGTCGATGGCCGTGGGCCGCAACGAAATTAACCTTTATATAAGGACCCCTGACAGCTACCAGGTAAAACGTAAAACGAAAGCTGTAAAGATCCCTGATAAATTCAAATCCATAGATACGGACAAAGACAATTACATATCTTTTGATGAGATGCTCCATACCATAGATAATTTCTTCGACTTTGAAAGTAATCTGACGCCTGACGATATTTACGAGCTCAATAACTTTTTCTTTTCACAGTAATCCACTTAACACAGGCAATAAGACCCTTGCAATTCCTGCTATTTTCCTTTCTTTTTTCTGACCCTCTCCAGCTGGCGGTCCGTATCACGCTTCTTCATGACTTCCCTCTTGTCATATTCCTTCTTGCCGCGAGCAAGGGCAATTTCAAGTTTTGCATAACCGCTGTCAGCAATAAATAACTGCAAAGCCACAATTGTACATCCCTTTTCCTTTACGTTTCTTTCAAGCTTTTTTAATTCTCTCTTTGTTAGCAGGAGCTTTCTTAACCGTTTAGGATCATGATTATAATGCGACCCCTGGCTGTATTCGGCAATATGCATCCCTTTGGCCCACAGCTCCCCATTATCGAAAAAGCAGTATGAATCAACAAGACTGGCCTTCCCGAGCCTCAGTGACTTGATTTCTGTTCCCGTTAGTTCGAGGCCTGCAGTAAACTTTTCAATAATTTCAAAGTTGTGCCAGGCTTTTTTGTTTTTAATATTAATTTTATTGGCCATTAGTATATTTGCTGAGGGATAACAAAATAAGTTTATTTTTATTTAATGCACAAAATAAAATATGATCTAATCACAATTCTTGGGCCAACAGCTTGCGGCAAAACAAAATTTGCAGCTAATCTCTCTGCCCGGATAAATGGTGAGATAATCAGTGCCGACTCGCGCCAGGTATACAGGAAAATGAACCTGGGCACAGGAAAGGATTATGACGACTATATAGTTGAGGGTAAAAAAATACCATATCACCTGGTTGATATCCTGGATCCAGGCTATAAGTATAATGTGTATGAGTTCCAGAAGCACTTTTTCAAAGCTTTTAAAGAAATTAAGGCCAGGAACAAAATGCCTGTATTATGCGGGGGCTCAGGGATGTATATAGATGCCGTCACCAAAGGCTACAGATTAATCCCCGTACCTCAAAATAATAGGCTCAGAAAGGACCTTGAATCCAAATCACTTAAGGAACTTGCAGGAATTCTGTCAGCATACAAAAAACTACATAATATAACTGACATAGACACCAGGAAAAGGGCCATAAGAGCAATTGAAATAGAAGAGTACTATAAATCCGGTCGCATTCCGGAACATAAATACCCGCAAATAAACAACATCTTCTTAGGAATAAAATTAGATGTAATAACCAGGAGGGAAAGAATAAGCAGCAGGTTGCAGGAGCGCTTAAAAAGCGGCATGGTTGAGGAGGTTCAAAATCTTCTTAAAGAGGGACTGGGGGCCGAAGATCTTATATACTACGGACTGGAGTATAAATATATAACCCAATATATCACAGGTGATCTTGATTATGTTACAATGGTTGAAAAGCTAAACCCCGCCATTCAGCAGTTTGCAAAGAGGCAGATGACATGGTTCCGGAAAATGGAAAGGGAGGGTGCCGGAATACACTGGCTTGATGGCAATATGCCCCTGGAAGAAAAGATTAAAGGCGCTATAGAACTATTAAGGGAATAATCAGCTGCTAAAAGCATAATAATAATTATCGCTGTAATATTCCTGAAAAGTATATATCTTAATATAAGAGACGAAACTAAAAAACCAATAATCCCGTTTAAGAGATTATATTAATTCAAATTCTACTAATTTATCAAGTATTTAATTTCAAAACCTGTTTTATCATGAAAAAAATTGGCAACCCCTTCTTCTATGTTGTATTAATATCATGCATATTCGCTGCCTGTGAAAAAGCGAACAACGGCGATATTGATGACGGAGATGATGCGAATAATGGAAATACCGATTCCGGTCTTTATATTGCAGGCTATTCAAAGGCCAAAGAAAGCGTACTAAGGTCAATACCACAGCAATATATAAATGCAGCGCGTAATAATCTTCATATTGCTTATCAGCACACATCACACGGCACGCATGTATCATACGGAGTGTTTGGTCTGCAGGATTATAAGGCTGGTGATGATATACTTTTTGGTATAACCAATAACTCACCGCTATCCAATAAGCTTGACTTCCGTGACTGTGTGTTAGCAAATTATGCTGCACCGGGTGATGACGCCGCCGATTTAAGCAGGGAAGAAACAGCCTTTATCCAGGCCACGAGAAACTACCTTGATGATCCTGAAAATGCTGAAATCAATGTTATAATGTGGTCGTGGTGCAATATTGGAGGGCATGATGTTTCAGTCAACTATTTACCGGGAATGGATTCACTGATTTCCGAATATGGGGTGGGCGGCACCAAGATAGGCAGTAACGCGGGCCAGAGAGTTAATCCGGTGACATTCATATTCATGACCGGCCATGCAAATTCAGGAAGCAATGTCGGGACGGGCTGCCCGAAAAATCAGGCAGAATTAATAATTAATCACTGCAACGATAACAACCAGTTCTGTCTCGATTATTACGGCATAGATACACACGACATGGATAATAATTACTGGGAAGATGCGGGAGACGACGGTAATTCATCGGAATATGCAGGTAGCATAGGCGATGGAAGCCAGATGTTTTACCTGGACTGGCAGAATGAGCATATTCTGGGAACAGATTATTTTGAAAACAAGGTTAGTCCGGGAGGTTCAGCATCATTTGGAGCCCATAACACACAACATATAACAGCAAACAGAAAAGCATATGCCATGTGGTGGATCCTGGCGAGGATTGCCG
This sequence comes from uncultured Bacteroidales bacterium, assembly GCA_964580815.1. Lineage (GTDB taxonomy): Bacteria > Bacteroidota > Bacteroidia > Bacteroidales > UBA10428. Next base: position 15,409 of record CAZOLY010000009.1, on the reverse strand, counting down.
GCTGGAGCGGAGAGTGAATAAGAAGGTCAGTCAATGAGCTTAAAACCCTTTCCGTGCACATTAATTATCTGAACTTTAGGATCGTCCTTCAGGTATTTTCTGAGCTTCGCAATATAAACATCCATGCTTCTTGCGTTAAAATAATTATCATCTATCCATATGGTTTTAAGTGCGAAGTTCCTCTCAAGGATGATGTTTTTATTGGTGCATAATAACTTTAGCAACTCTGCCTCCTTGGTAGTAAGATTTTGTTCTTTCTCTCTCAGTTTAAGCAGCTGCTTATGTGCATCAAAAATATAATTCCCTATCTTAAATTCTGCCTGTGAAATGCTTTTACCGTCCTTTTTAGTCCTCCTTAATATTGCCTCAATTCTGAATAATAGCTCTTCCATGCTGAACGGCTTGGTAATATAATCGTCAGCACCAGCCTTAAATCCTTCAATAACGTCTTCCTTCAATGACTTGGCAGTAAGAAATATAATGGGAATTTCAGAATTGGTCATTCTTATTTCTTTGGCCAGCGTAAATCCATCCTTCACAGGCATCATGATATCAAGGATACAAAGGTCATAATGGTTTTTAATAAAGCTCTTATATGCTTTTTATCAGTTTAATAACAAGTCGGTATCTAATTATTTTTAATTCAGGTATTCCTTAAGCAAAGAACCCAGGTTCTCATCATCTTCAGTTAGCAATATTTTTATTTTGTACATGCGTTTATAAAATTTAAGTCTTTTTACAGCTTTGTAACATTATTTTTTGCAGGCAGATATACTTTGAAAGTTGTTCCTTCATATGGTTCACTTTCAAGTTTTATATACCCTTTATGCTCTTCAATAACTTTTTTAACATAACTTAATCCCAGTCCGAATCCCTTAACCGAGTGTACATTCCCTGTCGATATCCTGTAAAATTTATCAAATATACGCTTTTGCTCATTTTTGTTGATGCCTATACCATTATCACGTACAGCTATCACAAGGTATTCTTTGTAATCCTGTGTTTCAACATATATCTCAGGATCACGCGTACAATATTTTATCGCATTGTCAATCAGATTTGATAAAACATTAGTAATGTGAACAACATCAATATTTAAAATATTATTTTCTCCATGCAATGAAGGTATGATTAGACCATTCCTCTGCTTAATCTGTATTGAGAAATTATTTATAACTCCCAGAATTATTTCGTTAATATCCGCTTCCTTCAGCTTCAATTTCAACTTCCCTTTGTTAAAAATTGCCGTCTGCAGGACCTTCTCTACCTGGTAACCCAGTCTCCTGCTTTCATCTATTATTACGGAAGAAAGGTTGTCAACGTTTTTTGATCCGTCAGGAATAGTTTTATCGCCAAGCATCTGTGAGGCCAGATAAATTGTAGATATAGGCGTTTTCAATTCATGAGTCATATTGTTCACAAAATCACTGCGTATTTCAGATAACCTTTTTTGCCTTATAATGATATATATTGTTACTGCAAAACATGCTACAATTACTACTGTAAGAAGTATTGAAGAAACAGCCATATAGCCCAGCGATTTGAAAATAAAATTCTTTTTTGACGGGAAATATAGTGTCAGATAATTTGATTTGGCAAATAAATCATCAGGGAAAAGCTGGACCCTGTAATATTCTGCATCAGCATCAGGCACATAACTATCAGATTTAAATGCCAGCATCGAATTCCATTTTGTGACGGCATATTCAAAATCCAGATCGATACCTTTATTTACAAATGCTTTCTTTATCATGGCTTCAAAGTTATCCGGATTTATACGGTCTTCTATTTCGGGATTGAAGCTGAGCATCCTTGACAGCACATTGTTGACAAAAGCTTTCCTGTCGAGAATTTTCCTTTTTAAGTCGGGCGTCAGTTCCAGCCCCGATGATTTACTATAAAAGAAAAATTCACTTTCAATCTTAAACTCATTATCATAAACACTTGTTGATGTATCAAAATAAAAAGGATTTATTTCATCAATTATTTGCTGGACTGTTTCCTGATTCTGGTATTCATTGGCAATATCGGACAGGATTTTGTTGATTAGCTGGTCAAATTGCTTTTCTTTGACATCCACAGCATTTTTGATCCACCAGGCTTGAACGAAAATAAGGCTTATCATCGCCAGGCCCATAAATAATGCCAGTATCCATATCCACTTCCTGCTCATAGTAGTACAAAGATAGTCTCAGAAGCAATTAATATATAACATTTTAACAATCTTTAACATATATTGGATTTCGTTAACTAATAATAGCTATATCTTAGCAAAAAAATATGCGTTTTGGAAAGAACGGAGTATTAGTTTTTCATAGATAATAGTTTGGTTTGGGTTAGTTTTTAGGGTGGCAGCATGCCACCTTTTTTTTAATATATTAGCCTCTTCCCCGATTTCAGTAAGGATGGGTCGATCACAAAAGCACCTGTTACTATATTAATTTTCTTTAACTTTTCCAATAACCGGTTCATATAATCAGCATTAATATCACCATAGATTTGAAAAAAGAAATCCATATTGCTCAACTCAGGAATAAGGTATCCATTATCGCACTTGTTGGCTATTAAATGATACTTTATCAGATTATCATCATCTTCAAACACAAATAAACTGAATTCCTGTTCAATTTTATATTTTTCGTTAAATACTACCAGGTTATCTGTTTTCACAAAATTAGTACCCAGCTGTTTGTTTATTGCCCAGCTGAGCCTGTAATCATTCTCGTGCGAGGATATTGCAATTATTACTGAACTGTCTTCAGCGTTAATTGACAATTTATGTGTTTTCTTTTTCAAGTTAATTTAATAAGTAATTAATAAGAATAGAAAGGTTTTTATATTTTTGCAGGAAATTTATTTTGCACGAAAATATATATTTAAGTGGTAATACTCAAAGTTTTTTATGCACTAAAAGTATAAGGATATTCTTGCCAGGGTTTTTTGTCATTTAAATAATCCCTTGAAGATTTGGTATATGAGAAAAAAAAAGAACATATGGTTCAACATTTTTTTAATCATTACACTACTATTAGTGCTAAAAAATTTAAATAGCTGTTTTGGGCAGCAGATAAACATTCTGGATAAAAATAAAAACATCAAAACCCTTACGAATAATGTGAGGGATTTGTTTTATTCTTCAAACTGCACTTACGGACCCCTGGTTAACGGAAGGATTTATACTGATTATTATCCTGAATTGCTGGGCCATCAGTATCTTGAATCAAAGGGATGGGAAAAAGGAATAGTGTACTTTAGAAATGATGTGAAAAAGGAACTGCTTATTAACTACGATATTGTAAGTGATAAACTGATAACCAATGAATTTTATCCTGAGGGGGCACGTTGTATTGAATTAAATATAAATGATGTTGAGGGTTTTTATATTAATGGCCATAAGTTTATAAAGGTTACAGCCGGCGACAGCCCAAAACAAAAATGTGGCTACTATGAATTGATTTATGATGGTAAGGCCAGGCTGTTACTGAAATGGGAAAAATACATAAGCAAGTCATCCGACCCTAATAATGATGTTTCTTACCTTGAAAGAATAATATACATTAAGTCAAATGACAAACTGGTTAAAATAAATAACAGAAAAACACTTATTGACTGTTTATCCGATCAGGGTAAGAACATCGGGAATTATATAAAACGTAAAAAATTTTTTGTAAGAACAGCGGAGCCTGGTGACTTTGTTGAGTTATTGAAGTATTATGATACATTATAAATAATCCTTCAATTATAAAAATTGACAATCAACAATAAGCGGGCCGTTGGGATATATGCCTGTGAATTTATTAAATGTTTGAATTGAATATCAGGATATGGTGAAGTATTTTATTGGTTTATTATTAATCTTGCAGATAAGCGCGGGTTTTTCACAAGATATTGATATTCATATTGATAAGAACTTCCATGGCCACTCCTTCAGTGATCTGGTAACATACATTGAAGAAAACTATAACTATAAGTTCTTCTTTAAAAATGAATGGACAGATACTTTAAAAATCAATCATCCTGCCGGCAAAAATCGATTGTCAGACATATTAAACGGCACTTTTTACAACACCGGCATTTCATACTTCATAATTAATAATAACATCATACTAACCAGGGATTATGTTATAAAAACCAGCATAAATGAAGTATATGACACCGCCAGTTTATCAGCGATGTTTGAGGACAGGTCTGTTGAATATAAAATTCCGGTATCTGAGAGGCCCGGGTCAGTTTCATCAAATGCCACCCAGGATATTATTAAGATTGGCAATCCTGCCCTGAATGGAAGTAAGAAGATAGCTACTATTTCGGGTTTCATAAAAGAAGAATCAACAGGAGAACCTGTAATAGGATGCGTCGTATATATCGATGATTTGCAGCAAGGTGTAATAAGTGATGTAACAGGCCATTATATTATCACCGTGCCCAGGGGTGAACATCGCATTACCTTGCATAGTCTTGGCAAGGAGGATGTTACGAAAGAGATTATTGCATACTCTGACGGGACTATGAATTTCCAGATGGAAGAGAAACTTATACAGCTTAGCGGTGTTGTGGTGACTGCCAATAAATTTCATAATATAGCAGGCGTTCAGCTGGGTATGGATAAGCTTGAAATAAAAACCATAAAACAAATTCCTACTACCCTTGGTGAAACCGATATTATTAAGTCAGCCATTCTGTTGCCCGGAGTGCAGACAGTGGGTGAAGGGGCATCCGGATTTAATGTAAGGGGGGGAAATACCGATCAAAACCTGGTACTGCTGAACGGATCACCCATTTTTAATACATCACATCTATTTGGATTTTTCTCAGCTTTTAATCCGGATGTGATTAAGGATTTCCAGTTATACAAAAGCTGGATTCCTGCGAAGTATGGAGGGAGGCTGTCATCAGTTTTTAATATAGACACAAAAAGCGGGAACAGGAAAAACCTCTCGGGCAGCTTCGGTATTAGTCCGGTCACAGGTAAGCTTACTATTGAAGGACCTATAATTAAAGATAAAGCTTCATTTATTGTTGGCGGCCGCACAACCTATTCTGACTGGATCCTGAGACGCATAAAAAGAGCCGACATACGCAACAGCAAAGCTTCATTTTATGATATTATCGGCAAAGTTGTATATGATCTAAATGATAAAAACATACTTGACGTTTCGGCATACTTAAGTAGCGATTATTTTAAGTTCAGTACAAATACAGAGTACAATTATACAAACAGGAACCTGTGTATGCAGCTTAAGCATATCTTCACAAATAAGCTTATTCTCGACCTGTCAGGAACATATAGTCATTATTCCTACAGTATATACGAGAATGTGAATGACCATGAGAGAGCCGACCTGACCTATGATATTGAATATTCGGAGTTGAAATCGGATTTTAATTACTTCCTGAATTCATCCCACAAAATCAATTTCGGACTGAATAGCGGGATTTATAATTTAAATCCGGGATCATACATGTCTGAAAACGAAGAATCCCTTGTTGTCCCTGTTGTAATGGAAACTGAAAAGGCTATTGAATCGGCTGTCTATGTTAGTGATGAATATATTATAAGTTCAAAAATTTCAGCATATGCAGGACTCAGGTACTCATTATTTAACCTGCTGGGGCCAAAAACGGTGTACGAATATACAGAGGGCATCCCGAGGAGCACCTCTTATATCGATGATACCATTCACTATTCCGGGGGAAAGATAATACAAACATATTCAGGACCTGAATTAAGACTGTCACTCCGCTACAAGCTTAACCCCAATAATTCTGTAAAATTCGGATATAACGGGATGAGGCAGTATTTGCATATGTTATCCAATACCACAGCCATTTCACCTACTGACACATGGAAATTAAGTGATAAATATGTAAGTCCGCAAGTAGGGCATCAGTTCTCACTGGGTTATTATAAAAACTTCCTCTCCGGCAACATTGAAACTTCGGCTGAGGTATATTACAAAAAAATAGAAAACCTCATTGAATATAAGGGAGGTGCAAAGCTGTTACTTAACGAGACTATTGAAACAGACCTGATTAAGGCCTCGGGAAAAGCATATGGAGCAGAACTTTTAATTAAAAAAAATACGGGCAGGTTCAATGGCTGGCTGAGCTACACCTATTCAAGAATATTATTAAAGGCCGACAGCCGCTTTGAAGAAGCAAAAATTAATTCGGGTGATTATTTCCCCGCTAATTTTGATAAACCTCACGACTTAACATGTGTTGCCAATTATAAATTTTCCAGGCGGCTGAATGTATCCGGCAATTTTACTTACAGCACCGGGAGACCTATTACATTCCCCGTTGCCATATACTATATCAGGAATTACAAATTATTATATTATACTGAAAGAAACGAGTACCGCATTCCTGATTATTTAAGGCTCGACTTTTCAGTAAATGTCGAAGGTAACCTCAAATCAAAAAAAATAGCTCACAGCTCATTGTCATTTTCAGTATATAATATTACAGGACGAAAAAATGTATACTCAATATATTTTGTAAGCAAAGCAGGAAAGGTCAATGGTTATAAATTATCGATCTTTGGCCAGCCCATTTATACAATTTCTTATTCAATAAAATTTTAACTGATGATCAGGTATCTCAAAATATTAATATTCTCCGCTTTAACGCTGTTCATGCTGTACGGATGTATAGACCCGTTTTATCCCGATATTGAAGAATATGAAAATGTGCTGGTGGTAGACGGACTGATAACTGATGAAAATGTGGCATACCAGGTCAGGCTATCAAGAACATTGCACTTTGACGATATAGATAAGAAACCCGTGCCCGGTGCTGTAGTGCAGGTTATTGATGATCTGGGGAATACATATATGTTCACCGAGGTAACATCAGGGACCTATCGGTCAGATCCCAATGAATTCGTCGGCCGGTCCGGAAGGAAATACAAGCTGCTGATTGAAACAACAGACGGGAATAAATATGAATCAGCTTTTGAAGAACTGAAAAAGATCCCTGACATTGACAGCATACACTGGCAATATAAAGAAAAACCTTCAATCGATCCCGATAACCCGGTAAAAGGAATTGAGATACTTGTTGACACTCATGACCCTGAAAACAAAACAAGGTACTATAGCTGGAACTGGTATGAGACCTGGGAGTTCCTTACTCCCTATCAGAAAGACACACTGCCCAGCCACTGCTGGAAATATGACTCTTCGAGGGTCATTCAAATAGGAAGCACCGACCACCTTACAGAAGATATTTTACAAAATTATCCGCTGTATTATATTTCAGGCAGCACAAACAGGCTTGCCCGAAGATACAGCGTGCTTGTAAAACAATACTCCCTTACAAAAGAAGCCTTTAACTACTGGTCACGCATCAAGGAAACAAATGAAAATACAGGTACCCTTTTCGATGCTATACCAACACAGGTTACAGGAAATATTACAGACCTCAGCAATCCGGATAAGCCTGTGCTGGGCTATTTTCAGGCATCTGCGGTAACCAGCCGCAGGATATTTATTGACAGGTCCGAGCTTATGGTTCACAAACTTTACGTATCAGGCGGTTTTGACTATTGTGAATCGCAGATGTTTACCGATACTTTGGGTACTCCCAGGCCCTCCTATCTTGGCCCGGTTGAAAACGAAGGGTGGATAATTTATTACCAGGAAGTAAGCGGTAATGACATCAACACATACCTGACAAACTCTGTGGCCTGTTGTGATTGCTCTGTAAGCGGATCACCGGTAAGGCCCGATTTCTGGACAGACTAAAATATTAATATATGCATAAACTTATATTTAAATATTACCTGCCTGCCGCGCTCACCCTGCTTCTGAACGGCAATTATAAAAAGACATTCGCAATCGGATTACTTACAAGGGATAATTATTTAAAAGAAAGAATATATGTAATAACTGACAGGAACATATATTTTACAGGTGAAACCATATGGTTTAAAATTATATGTACTGAAAGTATATATAATATGCCGGTTGATTTAAGCAAAGTTGTCTATTTTGAATTATTAACAACTGATAACAATCCAGTTTCCAGGCATAAAACAGAACTTAAAGGGGGATTCGGCAGCGGTTGTATAATCTTGCCCGAAGAACTTGCCCCGGGAAATTACCGGATAAGGGCTTATACAAACTGGATGAAGAATTTCGGTTATGATTGTTTTTTTGAAAAAAATGTGATAATTATAAATCCCTATGAAGAGATTGTCTTTCGGAAACCAGGGGAAAACGGACAAACAGGACTAACAGCTGCCTTTTTCCCCGAGTCAGGCAACGTAATAAAAAACTTAACCAATCATATTATAATAAGGGTTTTAAACCGCTATAACGAAGGGATTAATGGCCAAGGAATATTATATAAAAACAATGATGCTCTTCAGAAATTTGATATCATCAAGGGAATAGGGGCATTTGACCTGAAACCATATGATACCGGCAAATATTATGTTAAAGTGATGTTGCATGATTCTGTTGCAGCGTCTTTCCCTTTACCCGGGGTGCATGATGAGGGAACAAATCTGCATTTATCCGATTTCAGTGAAAAAAGCATAATTTTTAGTATTAGTACCACTTTACATGAGAACAAAACTGATGATCCGGCATTTAAAATAAATATTGAAAAAAACGGACTTGTATATTACACTGAGTCATTATCCTTATATGACAGTGTTCAAATGATAAGGATCCCGGATTTATATGTTCCCGAAGGTATATATTATGTAAGCTTATTAAATGATAAGGATGAATTGCTGTGCAGACGAGCGGTCTATAAAAAACCAAAAGAAAAACTGGATATAGATATCCTTGCAGAAAAGCATGCTTATAATACACGCGAAAAAGTGAATTTGATAATAAGAACCTCGGTAAATAACAAGCCGGTAGCAGCCAATCTGTCGGTAAAAGTAAAAAAGGCCGGCGATCCCCTTGAAGGACAGGAAACAGACTTTCAGAATAAAATGATCCTGGGCAATATGCTGTTTGAAAAAATCTTTGACTACTACTCAAATCCTCTTAATAATTTTAATTATTTTGAAATTAACGATGCCCTGCTGGCGTGTATTGATTTTGCCGGCTCTTTGACTGAAGAGCCCGATATTAAGTATCTTCCCGAGATAAAAGGACAGGTAGTAAGCGGTAAAGTTATCAATAAAGAAACCAGGGAGCCTGTTTGGAACTATGAAGTACATCTGTCATATGTAGGACCTTATGCACAGATATATACCTGCAAAACAAACAGATCGGGTGAATTCAGCTTCTCCCTGGATGAAAATTACGGCAATGACGAGTTGATAATTCAGCTGGATGACAAAGAGGGCGAATATATATTGCTTCTGGATGATCAGTTCTCAGACAGCTTTAAGGAACATGATGCTGGTTATGCCCTGAACAACGAATATAAAGACTATATCCTCCGCAATATGATTAATTATCAGATTTCAGAGGCATATGGAAACAGTGCCTGCGAGAGGGACAGCGCCCATAATAAGATGGTTGACTTCTATGGTAATCCTGATGAATCAATACTCTTGACGGATTTCGTTAAGCTTCCGGTAATGGAGGAAGTGCTCGTGGAACTATTAAAAAGTGTTTACATAAGTGTTAAAAAAGGTGTCAAATACATACTTATCATAAACAAGAACAACAATGAAATAATAGGAAATTTACCACTTTACCTTATCGATGGGGTACAGGTATTTGATCCGTCAATAATATTAAACCTTGAGCCGTCTGAAGTAAAAAGCATCAAGGTCGTGACTTCCAGGTATATTTATGGCGATATGATTTTTGACGGGATACTTGATATTCATACGCAGAATGATAAATTTGACAATGTTGCAAAACTCAAAACAGCCATACGTTATAAATTTGAAGATTGCGGCGGCCCCGAAGTATTTGCCGCACCCCTCTATAACTCGGAAATGTTAATTAAAGGAAGGATCCCTGATTACAGGAATACACTTTACTGGAACCCTGAAGTTCTAACAGGCACAGAAGGGACTTCAGTATCTTTCTATACTTCGGATGACACTGACATATTCGACATTATTGTAGAGGGAATAACCTATGACGGACAGGCAGGCTATGAAAAATTTCAAATTAAGGTCGGCTGGCAGTCCGATTAAAGGTCGGATTTAAATGCTTGTTATATTTAATGATTCCAATCCCTGTCTTGCTGCATTTTGTTCAGCTTCTTTCTTTGAGTTCCCGATACCTCTCCCGGTTAAAACATCTGCTATTAAAAGGTGAGAAACAAAGTAGGTTGTATTTCTTTTATTATCAACTTCTTCAAAACAGGCAAAATTAACTTCCTTCTTATTTTTTTGCCCCCACTCGATAATCCTGCTTTTAAAATCAATTTCAGTATCCTGGAGCTTATTCAGATTTATAAAGGGATAGATTATCCGTTCAAGGACAATTTTCTCTGTTTTCTTAAATCCTTTATCAAGATATAATGCACCGATTAATGCTTCAAGAGCATTGCCATATAAAGATTTGTGATTCTCACTGTTGACTTTGGTAATAATCATATTTGAAATGCCTAACTTAATGGCAATATTATTGAGGTTGTCACGGTTTACAATTTTCGAACGCATTTGAGTCAGGAATCCGACATCCTTTTCCGGGAACTTTTGAAAAAGACGTTTCGCTATCAATGCATCAAGAATTGCATCGCCAAGAAATTCAAGCCTTTCATTATTTATTTTAAGATCTTTGAAAACAACAAACGATGAAGATTTATGTATGCAGGCAAGCTGATACAGTGTGCAGTTCTTAGGATTAAAACCGATAATTCTTTTAAGGTATTTTAAAAAATCTTTCTCGGGCTTAAAAAGGTATCGGCCTTGTGAGATTAATTTAAGCAAGGTTAATTAGAAAATTTTTTAAATATCACTGATGAATTATGCCCTCCAAACCCAAAAGTATTACTTAATGATATATTTACTTCTCTCTCCTGTGCCTTATTGAATGTAAAATTCAGTTTGTTGTCAATTTCAGGATCAGGAGTAGTAAAATTTATTGTCGGAGGAATAATATTATGTACAGTGGCTAAAATTGCAGCAATAGCTTCGATGGCGCCTGCAGCACCCAGTAAATGGCCGGTCATCGATTTAGTAGAACTGATATTCATCTTATATGCATGTTCTTTGAATACCTTTGTAATAGCTTTTGCTTCTGCAATATCACCAAGTGGTGTAGCTGTACCGTGCACATTTATATAATCAACAGCATCATAATTTATTTCTGCATCCTCCAGTGCGTTATTCATCACATAAATGGCGCCAAGACCCTCAGGATGGGGAGCCGTTAAATGATAGGCATCTGCTGACATTCCTGCCCCAACCAATTCGGCATAAATTCTGGCACCCCTCTTTTTGGCATGCTCCAGCTCTTCAAGAACCAGGGTGCCTGCTCCCTCTCCAATAACAAAGCCATCCCTGGTTTTGTCAAACGGGCGTGAAGCGGTCTTATATTCATCATTGTTTGTTGATATTGCCTGCATAGCATTAAATCCGCCAACTCCAACCTCATTTACCGAAGCTTCAGACCCCCCCGTAACGAAGGCATCAGCCTTATTCAGCCTTATCAGGTTATAAGCGTCAATGATGGCATTGGTTGAAGTTGCACATGCCGATACTGTAGCATAGTTGGGTCCCATATATCCATATTTTATTGATATGTGACCTGCTGCAATATCAGATATAATCTTGGGAATGAAGAAAGGATTAAACCTGGGGGTTTCAGTAAATCTGACAAATTGCAGCACTTCCTCATAGAAGGTTCTAAACCCCCCTATACCGGATCCATATATCACACCAATCCTGGATTTGTCAGGTGAACTATCTTCAATTCCGGAATCTTTAACTGCCTGGTCAGATGCCACTATGGCAAATTGAGAAAACAAATCTAGCTTGCGGATTTCCTTTCGATCGAAGTAATCACCGGGTTCGAAATTCCTTACTTCACAGGCAAATTTTGTTTTGAATTTTTCTGGATTAAAACGGGTAATTATCTCAGAACCACTAACTCCGTTTATCAGGTTTTCCCAATAATCTTTGACATTATTACCTAAAGGTGTGAGCACTCCTAGCCCTGTAACAACTACTCTCTTTAATTCCATAAATAAGTAAAAATTTGATGAGTTTCCTTTTACTTGACATTGTCTTCAATGTATTTTATTGCTTCCCCAACGGTCTCAATGTTTTCAGCCTGATCATCCGGAATTCCTATGTTAAATTCTTTTTCGAACTCCATAATTAATTCAACGGTATCAAGTGAATCAGCACCTAAATCATTAGTAAAACTTGCATTAGGTGTAACCTCGTTTTCATCAACTCCCAACTTGTCGACAATGATAGCTTTTACGCGTGACGCAATATCTGACATAATTATTAAATTTTAATTAATAATTTATTTGAAATAAAAATGCAAAGAAATGCAATAATTGAGAAAAAACAAACAAAAAAAATTATTTTTATTAATTCAAATATAAAATATTTATACTTATTAATCACAAATAGTGATATAATTATTATTGCCGGTAAAACTTTATTAAAACGTTGAATATGAATAAAATTGCCATTTTTGCCTCTGGTTCCGGCACAAATGCCCGGAATATTATCGAATATTTTAATGCTAAAAAGACGGCTGTCGTATCTTGTGTGCTCTCCAATAAAAGTGATGCCTATGTTTTAAAAAGAGCACAAAACCTTAATATTCCTACCTTTACATTTAACAGGCAGGAGTTTTGCGAAACAAGCAAAGTCCTGGATTTTCTTGTTGAAAAAGGAATTAACTGGATTGTTTTAGCGGGTTTTCTCTGGCTTGTTCCTGAAAATATTATAGACTCTTTTCCTGGCAGGATAGTTAATATACATCCGGCCCTGCTCCCCAGACACGGAGGTAAAGGTATGTACGGACTGAATGTCCATAAAGCCGTAATTGAAAATAAAGAACCGGAAACAGGAATAACAATTCATTTTGTGAATAAAAAATACGATGAAGGCAATATTATTTTTCAGACAAGATGCAGGGTTGAGAGCGGTGATACACCTGAATCCCTGGCTGACAGGGTTCACCAGCTGGAATATAAATACTACCCGTCAATAATTGAGCAACTTATAAATAATTCTGCTGATAAATAAAACCATGATTTTAATATGGCGCTGTAAGGGTCAGAATGATGACAGCCTTTGCAGGGCAAAAGCTTTAACAGAATCAAAAGCCACTTTGTTTTCTTCTCTTACAGGCTCCACAGGAGGAGCTTCAACTTTTAAAGGATCTATGGGCTCATTATTCCTGTAAAACCTGAAATCAAGGTGGGGGCCTGTTGATAAACCCGAACTCCCAACATAACCAATAATATCACCCTGTCTGACAAAAGAGCCCTTTCTTATTCCTTTTGCATACCTGCTCAGATGCATATATGTTGTCATATAAACACTGTTATGCCTGATTTTAAGCATGTAGCCTCCGCCTTCATCATAACCGGCTTTTATAACCTCGCCATCTCCTACAGCATGGACTGGCGTGCCGATAGGTGCAGCATAATCTATGCCATGATGAGGCCTTCGGATTTTTAATATGGGGTGCAGCCTGCTATGGGAATACCTTGAACTTATTCTTGAATATCTCAGGGGAGCCTTTAAAAATACTTTCCTCAGACTGTTGCCGTCTATATCATAATAACTCTCCACACTATCCTGGACAAATGGTATTGCATAATAGTCATTCTGCATGTGCCTGAAAAAAGCGGCGTGAATCCTTCCCATTCCGACCAGATTTGTGTCAACATAAAGCTCCTGGTAAGCAACCTTAAAACTATCACCAACCTGCAACTCAAAAAAGTCTATTGTCCATGCAAAAATTTCTGATAGTTCAAGGGCCAGCTCGGGTTCTAGGTCCTTATCCATTATTATGTCCCACAGGGATGAGTTTATTGTTCCCCCTGCGCTCCTGTCAACGATATCTACTTTCTTTTGCCTTACCTCTATCCTTATGCTGTCTCTTAGATCAAAAAGTACATACTCCACAGGCGTATGCTCATAAACAAAATACCTGGCCTCATACAGGGTATCTACAGTTAAAAAAACCGTATACCTGTTGCCATACCTTATCTTTCTTAAATCAAAAACCCCTTCTGATTTATTCAGAATCTGCTGAAAACTGCCTTCCGGGAGATTATATTTTGCGAGTATCTCGAATAAGTTCTGGTTTTTTTTTATTCTGCCATGTTCAATATAAAACGAATCGACCGGAATGCCATATAAGGTGTTTTCAGGTTCAGAAATTTCTGTTGAATCAGGCCTGGCGCAAATTTCAATACCTTCTTTTAATATATTCCTGACAAATATGAGATAATAAAGTGCAGGTAATGAGAGTAATAATACAATAATAATTATAACCGGGCGGATTTTGCTTTTTTTCATTACTATGCAACTACTATGTTAATTATTTTGCTTTTTACTATAATAACTTTCTTTACATGCTTATCTGCCAGCCATTTTTCAGCATTCTTATGCGCAAGGACTGCCTTTTCGATATCTTCATCTTCCATATCCAGGGGCAGCTCAACTTTAAATCTCACCTTGCCGTTAAACGAAACAGGGTATTCGTATGTATCCTCGACAAGATAGTCTTTATTGTATGCGGGAAACGACTCTTTGCTGATACTTTCGCCATTACCGTACCTTTGCCATATCTCTTCACATATATGTGGCGCAAAAGGAGCCAGTATCTTTATAAACGCTTCGGCAGTGGATTTCTTCACTTTGCCCTTTTTAAGGCAGGTGTTTGTAAAAATCATCATCTGGGAAATGGCTGTATTAAGGCGCAGGTTCTCAATATCCTGCTCTACTTTTTTTATTGACTTGTGCAGTATTTTAAGGATCTCAATATCTTCATCATCGTCATGCATATTCTTAAGGTCGGTAAAGAAAGTATAGACCCTGTTCAGGAATCCGAATACGCCCTTTACTCCCTGCTCCGACCACGGCTTAACTTTATCAAGAGGGCCCATAAACATCTCGTACAGGCGCAGGCTGTCAGCCCCATAATTTTCAACGACCTTATCGGGATTTATAACATTTCCCCGTGACTTACTCATTTTCTCCCCGTCCTCACCCAGTATTAACCCCTGGTTTACAAGCTTTTTAAAAGGTTCTTTTGTAGATACGTAACCCAGGTCGTACAGTACCTTATGCCAGAAGCGTGCATACAGCAGGTGCAGTACTGCGTGCTCTACCCCTCCGACATAAAGGTCAACGGGCATCCAGTATCTTTCAGTTTCCTTTGACCACGGCTCCCCGTCATTTGTGGCATCACAGAAACGTAAATAATACCAGCAGCTGCCGGCCCACTGGGGCATGGTATTTGTTTCCCTTTTAGCTCTTTTGCCTGTTTTGGGGTCAGTAACA
>CAZOLY010000008.1:8900-36364 GCA_964580815.1 uncultured Bacteroidales bacterium | reverse complement strand
TGTATCTGTCATAAATACCTTCGGACTCTTCCAGCCTCTCGTTTTTCCTCGTTACCAGTGCTTCATAACGGCTGGTTAAAAGATTAATTCTATTCTTAGCCATAGTATTAATTTTTATTTCCTGTTTATTTTTTTCTATTTGTGTTTTAAGTCCTGTATGTCCTTTGCATAATTAATAACAATATCCAGCGGATATTTATTCTTCATGAAGCGCAGTGCGGGAGCGGCATCCTCGAGGCTGCCTTGTCCGTCATGGCCCTGCCATGACCATGATAAAGCTCCTGCATAGCCTTTATGATAGAGCGAATCATAGGCAGCAATAATATCAATTCCTTCAACGGGACCCTTAGCAGAGAATTCGCCGACCACTATCGGCTTATCCAGCTGCCAGTATGATGCAGGATGATGAAAAGGCGAGTATTCTTCCTTTGCCCAGTCATAATAATGCACCATATAGAAATCCAGTGTTCCCAGGCTGTCGTTACCGGCTTCAATCAGCTTGTCATCACTATAAAGGTTTTTATTATCACGGCTTGTTTTAATATCTGTCAGTACCTTAAATGACCAGCAGCCATTGCTCACAAGTGCATTTGGATCGGCACGGTGAATAGCCCCTGCAGCCATATTTATGAATCTTTGTACATGAGGTTCAAATGTTATTCTGGCCGGAGTCCAACCCCCCCATTCTATGTCTGAAGCCATGCCTTCAGGTTCATTGAATATCTCCCAGCATAATATGGCGGGATGCCCTTTTAATGCCTCTACCATCGGAGTTAAAGCATTGTCAATATATGCCTGCGTATATTCCCTGTTTTCAATAAGCTGCATATTTCTTTCATGGTTTTTTCCCAGGGCGTTGGGCTGTAACATGTCAAATGACCACAGGCATAAAATGAGAGATACATTTCTTTCCTGCGCCAGATCAAGTGCCAGCCTCAGATTATTAATCTCTGACTTTCCCAGTCCGCTTACTTTTCCGTCAGTGAAAACCGGACTGTGTCGTCCGTTAAGATGTAACCACCATCGTGCACAATTGCCTCCTGCAGAAGAAATTTCATCAAGAGCCCTTGTAAATTCCGATTTGTCAAAGCTGGTTAAGTCTTTTGAAAAATTAATCCATGCCAGGTTAATCCCGCTTAAAAAAATTTCCCTGTCATTGTGTTTTATCCTGTTTTGGGCTGAAATGCTACCTAAACAGCACAAAGAAACTAACGTCAGTATTTTTATTCTATTCATCGTATAATGCTGCTTAAAAATTTGTACAACCGGTTTATATTCTGTAATAAATTAATTGCAATTATAGCACATTCATAAAATTAAAAAAAGAACCCCGGCAACAAATTGTTACCGTCATTGATGTGTGCAAAAAATACAGGCCTTAAGGCCTTCACACCTCAATAAATGAAAAATATAAATTTTCCTTAAATGAAAAATATAAATTTTCCCTGGTAAATATCTCATAAAAAAAGATTATATTTAATATACCAAGCAAATGTTTGTATACTTAATGATTAAATTTCTGACCTGATATAAATCGTTAAAATAAGCCTTCACTTATTTTCTGAATAATGACAAAAGTTAAGCCCACATACGAAGAATTGGAGCACAGGATAAAAGAACTTAATGAGGAGCTAAAGGAATTAAGGAGCACTGACAATAAAGATTTCTCATCCTATTTTACAGGAAAAAAGGGGCATTTTAAAGATGATAAGGATTTTATATTCATTATTAAGGAGCTCTTTGGGACTATGCCCCAGGGAGTTGTATTCCAGGATGATAAAGGCAAAATAATACTTGCAAATCCCGCTGCAGAAAAAATACTGGGATTAACCTTGAATCAAATGCTGGGAAGAACATCAGTTGATAAACGCTGGCATGCAATTCATGAAGACGGTTCACCTTTTCCCGGAGATACACATCCCTCGATGATAGCATTAAAAACAGGTAATGCTGTTTATAATAATGTTATGGGCGTTTTTCATCCGCAGGCAGACAAATACAAATGGTTAAACATAAATGCATATCCGTTATTTAAGCGTGAAGAACAAAAACCGTTTATGGTATATACTGTTTTTGAAGATGTAACCGAACGTAGGAAAGCAGAAGATTCACTTATTGAAAGCGAGGAACGGTATCGCGATTATATTGAGTCATCTCCACTGGGGATATTGATCCACAACAAAGAGGGCGAGATCCTGGTATTTAATAATGAACTCGAGAATATCACGGCTTATTCAAAGGAAGAATTCCCTGATATAGATACCTGGATTAGAAAAATTTATCCTGAAGAAAAATACCGGAGTGCTGTTACAAGGGAAAGAGCAAAAATTAGTAGTGATGAGAAGCCCAGGATTAAAGAGGCAGTTATAACACGCAAGGATGGTAAAAAGAGAATCTGCCAGTTTATTTCCAGAATTTCCCGTACCGGCATCCGGACTATCTTTATTAGCGATATCACTGAAAGCAAGTTTATGGAAGATGCCCTGCGGGAAAGTGAAGAAAGATTCAGGGCCTTTATAGAAGAAGCACCCATAGGGATTGTTGTGCATGATATGAAGGGACACATTCTAATTGCCAACAGCCTGACATGTAAAATTACCGGTTATTCTGCTGATGAGATCATTACAAAAAATGTTGCCGATATTGATCATGAAATTATTGCTAAAGAGCACAGAAGAATTTACTGGCAGAGCATGAAGGTTGGTGAGCACGTTGTACTTGACGCTGTTCATGAAAGGAAAGATAAAACAACCTATCCTGCAGAAGTGCGCCTTGTAAAAATTGTAATAAGGCTAAAACCGCTTATTTTGGCATTTACCAGCGATGTTACTCAACAGAAGGAATATGAGATAGAACTTAAGGAAGCCAAAGAAAAAGCTGAAGAAAGTGACAGGCTTAAATCAGCATTCCTTGCAAATATGTCCCATGAGATACGCACTCCTTTAAACGGTATCCTGGGCTTTGCCGACATGCTAAATAATCCTGAACTGACTGACGCCAAGCGCAAACACTTCATTGAAATTATCCAGGAAGGCGGGCAACGACTGCTGCAGATAGTAAACGATATTATTGATATCTCCAAAATTGAAGCCAGACAAATAAAAATCACTGAATCAGAAACATGCCTCAATGAAGTTCTTAACGAACTGTTTACATTTTATAATCCCATAGCGAAGAAAAATTCGATTAACCTGTTTCTTAAAAAAGCTCTTAATGATAATCAGTCTAATATTTTAATTGACCAGACCAAATTGAAACAGATTTTGCAAAACCTGCTGAGCAACGCTATAAAATTTACTGCAAGTGGGGTTATAAAATTCGGATACAAATTAAAGAATGATTTCCTGGAGTTTTATATTGAGGATACTGGAATTGGGATAGATCCTGAATTACACGACAGGATTTTTGAACGTTTCAGACAGGTCGAAACGGGACTGGAAAGGAATTACGGGGGCACCGGACTGGGATTATCCATAGCAAAAGCATATGTGGAAGAGATGAAGGGAAAGATATGGCTTTCATCAAAGCCAGGTAAGGGTTCCAGGTTCTACTTTACAGTGCCGTATAAACATATTGATAAAAAAGAAAAGAAACCTTCAAAAAATAAAAATGACAATTTCATCAAGGGGCTAAAGGTGCTTATTGTTGAGGACAATGAAGTTAATTATATTTATCTTAAGGAAATAATGAAAAGTGTAAAGGCAAAGGTGTTACATGCCAGGAATGGCTCCGAAGCAATTAAGTTATTTAATAAACATCCTGAAATTGACATTGTTCTAATGGATATTAAATTACCGGATATGTCAGGATACGAAGTAACAAGGAAGCTGAAGAAAATAAATCCCGATATACCTGTTATAGCACAAACTGCTTATGCAATGGCCGGTGACAGGGAAAAATCCCTGGAAAGCGGTTGTGATGAATATATTGCCAAACCAATAAAACAGGAGGAACTGCTTAACTTAATAATGAAATACAGAAAAGCACCCGGTTAACCTCTTCCTTTTTTGTAGCTGCGAACTTCATTTTTCTCAATCTAAGAGTAATTTTTTTATTATATTGGCACTTCATTTTTAATAAATAATAAGAAATGCTATTATGAAATCTTTAAATATCGCGATACTGGGATGTGGAAATGTTGGGGGAGGAGTGGCCCGGATTTTAACGGAGCTAAAAGAGGAATTATCATTAAAGGCATCATGTAAACTGGAATTAAAAAAGATTGTTGAGCTCTCCCCGGAAAACAGCCTTAAGAAATTTAATTTGCCGAAAAATTTATTTTGTGGCGGGGGAAAGGAATTAACCAGGGAAGAAGCAGGCAAATATATTCATGAAGTGATACATTCGGATGATATTGACATAGTTGTCGAAACTATTGGCGGCAGTGACGATTTTGTTTATAATACTGCAATTGATATATGTAAATCCAAAAAGCATCTTGTTACAGCTAACAAGGCATTACTGGCAGAAAGAGGCAAAGGAATATTCAAGGCAGCAAATGAAAACAATGTCATTATAGGCTATGAGGCTTCCGTATGCGGTGCTATCCCCATTGTCAAAACATTAAAGGAATGCTTTACCGGTGATAGTATTGTTTCTATATCAGGCATTATGAATGGTACAAGTAATTATATCCTTTCCATGATGCAGAACGAAAATCTTGAATTTAAGGATGCATTAAAGCTGGCAAGGAAAGAAGGCTATGCCGAAGCTGATCCTACCCTTGATGTCAACGGATATGATGCCGGACACAAACTTATTATTTTAATAAAACTGGCCTTTGGTATTAATATTACGATAAACGAATTATCGGTCAAGGGAATTGAGAAAATAGATAAAGTAGATCTTGGTTTTGCTGCTGAAATTGACAGTAAAATAAAATTAATATGCTATGCTAAAAGGATTGACGGTAAAATATATGCAACTGTTGGTCCTATGATGGTTAAGAACAGCAATTTCCTTGCTGAAGTAAACGGACCGACAAATGCCGTAAGGGTTATTAATAAGTATTCAGGAAGACATATTCTTATAGGAAGTGGCGCAGGTTCGCTGGAAACGGCGAGTTCAATAGTGGCCGATATTGTTTTCATTGCCAGGTATTCTCATAATATGTTAAATGATTTTAAAAAATCAAATTTTAGTTTTATAAATTCCAAACATTTTGTTTTTCCATACATGATTATTTTTAATACTATTGATATTCCGGGTATTACGGGATTGGTGACAACTTCCATAGGACATCAGGATATTAATATAGATACTGTTGGACATAACAGGCATATTAAGGACAGGGCAGTATTTTCGGTTGCCACTACACCCTGCACACTTGAACAGGTCGAGAACGCCATAGAAGAAATTGTCAGCAGCAAACCCAAAGTGCTCTTGAAGGAACCGAAGATCATGCCAATACTTTACTGAAACAATCCTGTGATTACTAACTATGCAAAGACAAAAAAATGAACTTCGAGTTAATTATTATAATATCTTTATAAGAATTATTAACCGGATATATAAATGACTAAAATTATGAAGAGAGTGATTATTATAATGTTATCCTGCTTACTTTTTAGCGGGATTATTTTAGCTCAGACCAAAAAAGATGATATTAATGAACTATTTGAGCTAATGAATCCAGGCCAGATGATTGATAAGATTTTTGAGAACATGATAGACGTGTTTAAACATCATGGTAATACACAAATTAGCCCTGAAAACCAGGACGAGTTCATTTCATATTTAAATGAAGAAGTCAAAATAATGATAGACGATCTTATAAATGTACATATGGTCAATATATATGATAAATATTTCTCATGGGAAGAAATAAAGGAGTTAATCAAATTTTATAAATCTCAGACCGGCCAAAAGATGATTAACACTATGCCCGATATCCAGAAAGATATAATGACAATAATGATGAACAAGCATATTCCTGAATTCCAGGAAAAAATTCAGAAAAAAATGGAAGAACTTAATGCCCGGGAGGAATAAACTGGGGCTGATGGTATGGTAAAAATCTGATTATTTGAATATTTTATTCCTGATATTTTATTATTCTTAAATGAACTTTTTTATTAATGATTTGTTCAACTATAGAAATGACAGGTTATTTGTAAAGGGATCATTGATAATTTACGTTATAATAAGTAATTATCTGAACCTACCGGTTAAAAAATAATATTAAGTTGTATTATTAGTAATCTGCAGTAGTTATTAAATATTTATTAAATTTGTACCTGCAATATATTTATATTTAGATATGAAACATACATTATTTGCTATTTCATTAATGCTGTGTTTTGTTAATCTGTTTTCGCAACAGGCATACAATGATGGGAATAGTTCAGATTCTGTGGTAGCATACAAGTTTTGTTACAGGTATTGTGTTGATGAACAATCTCTTTTTTCAATTAAAGAGGATGAGTTGATCAGCCATCCGTTAGGAGATAATATAGCAAGGAAGTTACATGTGCTTAAGGAAACATATACGCATATTGAGAAGCCGACACCAACGTCACCGGGAGAGAAAACGATAATATTCAAGCCGAGTATTTATAACTCGTTGCAGAAACTTAACAGATATTATAAAAAACAGGTTAAAGATGAATTAATATCAGAAGAGGAAGCAAGAATAAAATTAAATTCGTATCTGGATATAGCTTTGTCCGTTTTTGTTGAGAATACAGAATCATTTGAAGATGAATTAAGGAAGGCTAAGAGTCCGGATGAAATTTCAAAAGTGTTCTCGATGGTTGAGCTTAAGTAATTTATTTATGGCGGGTTCCCTGCGCCCGGTTTTTTTCTATTGCCCTGATGTAATAAGCTTTGTATTTAATATAATGGGTTCCTTTTTCGAACTCCCATAATACATTTCCTGCCTTATATATTTTTCCGACACATGCTTCGAATATCAAAGTATAGTTAACTCCTGTGAATCTTTCTGCCTCAATTATGGAATTAAACCTCACACTTTTGTTGGCAAAATGACCAATGACAGGAAGATTGTATTTTTTTTGCAACTTTTTTCGGACGGTACGTAAATTCATCATATGGCGAGGAGTGTTTTTGTTTTGTTAAAGATAAAAAATTTTTAATATTATTCAAAAAGGTTTATTAACATCGGGCATTAATTAACCTGTGTTTAGTATTTATCAATCCATTATTGTTTTTTTTATTAATTGAAAAAACGTTGATTTTCCATAAATTTTGATAATATTGCAGCACTTAGTTGTTGCAGTATATTCAAATAATATATATCTGTATGCGGAACAAAAAGACTATTGTTTTATGGCTTGCCCAGATAAGGGCCAATTTTCTATTGCTTGCAGCGTTGTTGGTCGCAATAGGTTTGGCTGTCTCATATAAGTATCAATCACATGAAGTAAATTTTAACTGGCTTCATGCCATAATGATATTGGCAGGAGTAGTGTCTGCTCATATTTCCGTTAATTTATTCAATGAATATTCTGATTTCAATACGAAGATAGACTTTGGCACAAAAAGAACCCCTTTCAGTGGGGGAAGCGGGATTCTTACCCAGGGTCTCATAGCACCCAAAAAAGTGCTGCGGGTTGCCATTGCAACACTCGTTTTATCCCTGGCAACAGGAATTTATTTTGCCATTACTTCACACTGGTCAATTCTGGTAATTTCTCTTTTAGGAACATTCACAATAATATACTATACAAAATTTTTGACCCGCTTCCTGCTGGGTGAGCTTTTTGCAGGATTAACCCTGGGCTCACTGGTTGTCATAGGCACATATCTGGCTATGAATGCATCACCGGCAGCCGGTGTAAACGGACTGCTGCCAAAAGGGGTAATATTAATATCCATTCCTCCTGGTATATTAACATCATTATTATTATTATTAAATGAATTTCCGGATGCTGAAGCCGATAAAAAGGGAGGAAGGAAACATATAGTTATAAAATTCGGATATAAAGCATCAGCATATATTTATACGGCAGGACTAATAATGACTTTTGGAACTATCGTCCTGTTGCCGATACTAGGATATGCTTCATGGTGGCTATATATTGCATTATTGCCGCTGCCCCTGGCTTTAAAAGCCAGCATCAGTGCATTTAAATTCAATGGTGACCTGAACAGGCTTATCCCGGCGCTTATGAGTAATGTTATTACTGTTTTGACGACAGATTTATTAATTGCCGTAGGAATATTACTTGATATTTCCTATTATTAAAAAAGGACAGACACGTTTAGGACTGCTCCTTAAAAAGATCTGTTATTTCAGTTCAGTTTGAATTGATAACTCTCCCTAATCCGGTAATATGTGATACTATTTCAGGATATCCCCTGTAGTAAACAGATCCGGTGCCTGTAATTACAGCATTCAGCAGTTCATTTACATTTACTTTACAGTCACCTGTGCCGGTGAGGTTGACATAACAGGTGTCAACTTCAAAGTTAAATGCATTT
Source organism: uncultured Bacteroidales bacterium (assembly GCA_964580815.1). Taxonomy (GTDB): domain Bacteria; phylum Bacteroidota; class Bacteroidia; order Bacteroidales; family UBA10428. The sequence goes on along the minus strand of CAZOLY010000008.1, from coordinate 27,922 downwards.
ATGCTGCCTGTTCCTGTATTATCAATATAAATCTTACTTTGTCCGTTACCACTGAGCCTCATATTTGACGTGCCCAGGGAAGAAACTTTCCTGATTTCCGGGGCGGTTATATCAATTGATATACCTTTTGAACTTTCTATTGTCACGTTTTTTTCAATGCTGATGATAAGCTCTCCGTCAAGTACCTCAAATGTTATTATATCGATGATGTTCTGCTGTGCATATACAGTAATTTCCTGGACATTACCCCTTGTTATGTAAATATCAGCAATACCTATATTCTTGATACTATGGAAAGGTGGAACTGTGACGTTTTCAGATACGATATCACCACGGCCGGCAATTCTTCTGTTATCGCAATCCCTGCAAGGCCTGTCCGGACAATCCCCATCGGGACAATCATCACGATAAGGATCTCTGCAGGAGAAGCATAAAATGACTATTAGTCCGGTTATAATATAAAGTAATGATGGTTTCATAGGGTTATTATTTAAGTGTTAATATACCTAAAGACAAAAGAAAATAATAAAGGTTGCTTTTTTACAGAATTTAAATGACCATTTTAATAAAAATTGAATTGTCCTTCTTGATTCTTCTTTTAAATTGCACAGGAGCCTGCAAACAACCCCGAGCATAATTTGCAAATATGGTGGAATAGAATTATTTTTATTTTGTTTTCGCAGAAGAATGAACCGGATTCAATTTATAATCCCCAATTTAATATTTATTCTTTTACAGCTAATAATATCCCACTGGATAGCCAAGACATTTGGTATTTATAATTATATCATAAATTCTATACATATAAATATCAATATATATGTAAATTTATTGGCCGGTCTTATTTATTTTATTATATTTTTAGTTTTATTTACAGGTAGTATTGCATTATCCGTAAAATGGCTTCATGATTCAAACCACAATGGTTGGTGGGTATTATTAGGATTTATACCCATATTGACATCGCACATAAATTTCAATCCGGGAGATAGTTGACAGCTTGATGGCATACAATTATACGAGACTTAAATAATATTATCTTGAAAATATTTAATACAATTTTAAAAACAATCATCATGAATTCATTTGCATATCCCCATAAGTTAGAAATTATTAATGAACAAATAACTAAAAGAGATTAAGTTTTTGAGTCGAAAAAATATTATAGTATTTATTAGTAACAACCTTTTAAATTATAAAGCATGAAACAAGTATTATTTTTAGTCACGTTAATTTTTTTTAGTTCTGCTATTAATGCACAGAATTTGGATAAGTTATCAATTAAGTGCCGGGAGGGCAATGAAAAAGCCTGTTTGAAATTAGTCGATATTGTTAAAAACCATGAGGATAAATCAGTCAGTAAAGCAGCTATTGGATATATCAGCGACGAGCGTGTCCTGGCAGATCTTGCCAAAGAACATAGTCTTTCAGTAGATATCAAGGAAATTGCTGTTGCGAAAATAAAAGACCAGGAAATACTTGCAGATATTGTCAAAGATCCTGATATGCCGGCAGGTATTAAAGAAAAATGTATAGATGAAATAACCAGTGAGAATATACTTGCAGGTATTGCAAAAGATCCTGGTGTTTCTGCAAGTATCAGTGAAAAAAGCATTAAAAAAATTACAGATGAGAAAATACTAAAAGATGTTGTACTGGATAATTCTTTATCTGAGAGTATTCACGAAATAGCTTTAGTGAAAATTTCAGATCAGAATTTGATTGCAGATATCGTAAAAGATCCTGGTGTTTCTGTAACTATCAGAGAAAAAAGTGTAAAAAAAATAACAGATCAGAATTTGATTGCAGATATTGCTCAAAATATTTACATATCTGAAAGTATCCGGAAGATGGTGGTTAATGAAATAGCTGACCCGAATATATTAACTGAGATTGCAAAAGGTCATGATTACAAGTCTATCCGTATAGCAGCCATTGATAAGATTACTGATCAGGATGTGTTATTTGATATTGTTAGTAATGAACATAGTGAAGAAATCCTTGCAGCCGTTGAAAAAATTACTGAAAGTAAAAAAGTATTGGAAGAGATAGGAAAAATGCGCTATGAGTCTAATTTTAATAGTGGCAAACTCGACGTTTACGGACTGCCAGATCATATTCCGATAGGAGAAACAGTAACATTCGAGGCAATTCTGGAGCCGGGCCATATTCCGGAATCAGCATTATTTAATCCCCCGGGGGATATTGCGACTACAAATTGGAGACAAACATGGATAAATAACAATAATAGAGTTGGCTGGTCTTTTGATTTGACTGTCAGTAAAAGTGCTGCTTTGGGTAAGAGACAAATAGTAATTGTAACTCAGGATGGACAGACAAAACCTGAAGAAATAGAAGTTGTTACACATATTCCAAAGATCTCGGATTTTAAGATTATTAGAACGTCTTTAGATCCTGCAGGTATCCATTTTCGGTTTAAAGTCTTTGATAAATATGGGGAACTTAATGATCTGAAAGAGAATAGCCTGTCTGTATCCATGACTTCTCAGGGTCAAATCTTTATTGGGATTATCTATCCAAGTAAAGTTACGAAGTTAAATAGCAAGACATATTTAGTCGAAGTTGACTGGCAACTGTCAGGATATAGGGTTAATTCAGGAGGATCAGCTGATTTTAGTTTTCGTGTTGGTAATGATAAAGGTTATAAAAATAGTTATAAACAAATAATCAATTTCTGAATACAAGGCAGTAAATTAGGTCATAAATATCAGGGGAGTATAAGACGAACAAAACCAGTAAATAAAAGAAATTTGCATGCTTGGACAAGTAATATCTCATTATAAAATCACCGGCAAGATTGGTGAAGGAGGAATGGGTATTATTTATAAGGCTCAGGACACAAGGCTTAAGCGCGATGTTGCCCTTAAGTTTTTGCCTCCGGAGTTGACCCGCGACAAGGAAGCTAAGAAGCGTTTTATAAGGGAAGCACAAACAATTTCAAGCATTGATCATCCGAATATCTGCACTGTTTATGAAATCGATGAGACCGAAGAGGGACAGCTTTTTATTGCTATGGCCTGCTATAAAGGCAGGACTCTCAAAGAAAAGCTGGAAGATGGTCCGATCACAATTGAAGAGGCAGTCAGTATTGCCATAGATGTATCACGGGGTCTTGCAAAAGCTCATAAACAGGGAATAATTCACCGTGATATTAAGCCTGCAAATATTTTTATTACTGATGACGGGGTAGTGAAAATACTTGATTTCGGACTGGCAAAGCTTGCCAGTCAGTCCTCCCTGACCAGGACCGGTTCCACTCCGGGAACAGCATTTTATATGTCACCTGAACAGGTAAAAGGAGCAAAGATAGATAACCGGACAGATATATGGTCTCTTGGTGTTGCTTTTTATGAAATGGTAACCGGACGGTTACCCTTCAGGGGTGAGTATGAACAGGCAATCATTTATTCAATCTTAAACGAAAAGCAAGAAAAGGCCAGATCTATTTCCGGTGATATTCCAGCTGAAGTTGAAAGGATAATAGATAAAGCGTTGCAAAAAGATGCTGGTAAGCGATACCAGAACATTCAACATCTTGAAAACGATTTAAAGAATGTAGAGCGGGAAATGCATGTCCCTTCTTTGAAAAAATGGGCTTTACCTCCTAACAGACGAAAAATTATAAAGCGTTCAGCATTTATAGGTCTATTAATACTTCTTGCTGTTTCCTTCTTTATTCTAAAATCCATCATATTTAAAAGGGAAGTTATTGAAAAACCTTTATCAATAGCTGTCATTTCTTTTGAAAATCAGACGGGAAACAGTGCATACGATTATCTGCAGAATGCCATACCGAACCTGTTAATCACCAGTCTGGAACAATCGCCCTATCTTCAGGTGACGACCTGGGAGCGACTGTACGATCTACTGAAACAGACTGGAAAAGAAAATATACAAGTAATTGATAAGGAAACAGGATTTGAAATCTGTTACCTTGAAGGGATCGATGCCATTGTATTGGGCAGTTTTGTAAAAGCAGGAGATATGTTCGCAACAAATGTCAAGGTTCTGGATGTAACAACAAAAAATATTTTAAAAAGCGCTCGTTCCCAGGGGACAGGTGTCGAAAGCATACTGAAACATCAGATTGACGAGTTGAGTAATGAAATATCAAGCGGCATCATACTTCCAGGAAAACAGATTGAATATACTCAAGCAAAGATCATGGATGTCACAACATCCTCCCTGGAAGCATATCGTTATTATTTACGGGGAATGGATGAGTATTACCGGGGTACGGGTGACGAAACGAAATATTTCGAAAAAGCTGTCGAAATGGATACGACCTTTGCCACAGCTTACTTATGGCTCGGACGGTTATTTAATCCGAACATCACATTAAAAAATGTTTATTTCATAAAGGCAAAGCAATATGCAAACCGGGCAACTAAAAAGGAACAGCTCTATATAGATGCCGAAGTAGTAACAGATGATGAAAGGAAGATTAAATTATTTCACCAGATCATCAAGCAATATCCCAAAGAAAAGTATGCTCATTTCAGATTGGCTGAGCATTATGCATTTCATGAAGACTTTCAGCCTGCCATTCAGGAATACCTGAAGGCACTTGAATTGGACCCGGATTTCGTGCTGGCAACTAATTCGTTGTGTTACCTGTATGCCGAGTCGGGAAATTATCAGGAAGCGGAAAAATATTTAAAGCGATTGGCTTCTATAAATCCCGGTGATGTACTGCCCATGATCACAGTTGCAAATATTTATTTTGTTGAAGGTAAACTGGATGATGCCATTAAAAAATACAACGAAGCCTCGGAAATTGATCCGGCTGCTATGTCAGAAGTTTATGCTTCTATTGCCTTTACACTTAAAGAGGATTTTGATCAGGCTTTTGAACATATAAACAATTACAGGGTAATTGAATTTCCACCGTATAGGGATCCCGGGAGCCGTGGATGGCGTTGTCATTTGTACTTTCTTACAGGGCAAAATAAGCTGGCACTTAGTGATGTTGAATTTAGTCTGAACAAATTCGAAGAATGGAACAATTTGTATTTCACAACCATTGGCCATGCGCTACTGGGATGGATGTATTTTGAAATGGAAGATTATGAAATAAGCCGGTATCATTTTACAAGGTATAAGCAAATGTTAGGAGGAGAAGATCACCTGCAGGCATCAGAGGTAATGCTTTCAGGCTATTTTCATGGTTCCTGTCTTTCATTCTATGGAGGTGAGAATCCCCAGCAGGCATCAGGTGTTGTGCCTTTTACCTGCGAGCCATTTTTAGGATTGATCGATATCCGCCAGGGATATCTTGATTCTGCACAAATAAGGCTGGATAGAAAGGATAAGATATTGGCAGGTGCACATACTACAACAAAAGAGGTGATCGATCTGCATTATCAACTGTTGAAAGCTGAACTGCTTTTGGCTCTGGATTCTCTGGATGCTGCTATTGCTATAGGCGAGAAGATAAAAGAGTTAGCCTTGCCCCGTTACTTTTTCACTCCGGATAGAATTATATTCTACAATCTGCCATGGTCGAGAGATATACTGGCACGTGCATATATAAAAAAAGGAAACATAGATAAAGCCATTGAAGAATATGAGCGTTTGCTCAATTTTAATCCTGCGGGTAAAGATCGCCGGGTAATGAATCCTAAATACCATTACTATGTAGCCAGATTGTACCAGCAGAAAAGTCAGAATAACAAGGCAATACAACACTATAAAAAATTCCTTGAACTCTGGAAAGATGCAGATGAAGGATTATTGGAACTGATTGATGCAAGGAGGCAGTACCGGCTATTAACTCATGCCGGCGGGAATACTACTTAAAAAGAAAACAAAATCGCATGACCAATACTGATGTGAATCGGCTGTACCCACTAATTGACCTGGCTGCCATTTTAGGTCAGCAAAGCGACTTTCAGGAAGTATTACGGCTGATAGCGCAGAAAGCATCGGCTATGGTCAAATGTGATTATGCTTTGATTTTGATGCTTAATCCGCGAACACACCAGACTGTCAAGACAATTTTTGCTGAAGGCAAAGAGTCCCATGATAAAAAAAATCATTTTGTGCACGCTAATATTGCCGGATGGGTAATAAATAATGATCGTCCGTTTCTAACCAGGGATATTCATTCAGATAATCGTTTCCAGAAAAATCTGTTTAAAAATATAGATATTGGATCTGCTATTTGCGTACCCTTGCTTATTGAAGCAAGTATCGTGGGCACATTGCTTTTGCTGAATAAGGCGAATCAGGGTATTTTCTCAGGAGATGATCTTGATATTCTGGGTAAGCTGGCAAACATAGCTTCACCGTTTCTTGGCAATGTGCAGAAAATTGAAGAATACTTTATTACACCCCTGCCAAAGCAAGCTTTAATACTAAAGTATGAAGCCTTCGGCATGCTGGGGAAAAGTAAGAAATTCATTGAACTGTTAAAGTCTATTGAAGCTGCCTCACGCAGTAAAGTCAGAATATTGCTGGAAGGTGAAAGTGGCACCGGAAAGGAGCTGGTGGCGACAGCTATTCATAAGCTCAGTCCACGAAGTCAGTATAAATTTTTAGCTCTGGATTGTGGTACTATTCCGTCCAGCCTTATCGAAAGCGAATTGTTCGGTCATGTTAAAGGTGCTTTCACCGGGGCTTCCACGGCTCACAAGGGCCTTCTTGAGGAGGCCGATGGCGGTACACTGTTTATGGATGAAATCAACAACCTTCCCCTGGAGATGCAGTCAAAATTTTTACGTTTTCTCCAGGAAGGAGAGATTCGTCCCCTGGGCAGTAACCAGGTTAGAAAGGTTAATGTACGTATTATTGCAGCCTCCAGCGATGTCCTTCGGGAACTGGTAGAAAAGCAGCAATTCAGGGAAGACCTGTTTTACCGCTTGAATGTTTATCCCATTTCCATACCTTCATTGAATGAACGACGAGAAGATATTCCATTGCTGGCAAACCATTTTGTTAAGAGATTCTCAAATGAGCAAAACAAAAAAGCAGAGTCATTTAATGGATTTCTCCTGGATTTTATCAGGCAACGAAACTGGGAAGGAAATATACGCGAATTGGAAAACTTTGTGGAACGTCTTATTACTTTAGCTCCGGTAAATATAAAAATTCTGGAACCGGGGATTCTGCCGCTTGAATTTCAAAAAGAATGGCAAAAAATTAAAAAAACCGGTCAGGCCGCTTCAACCAGTCGTTCTCTGGGTGAAAGTCTTGCAGAATACGAAGAAAAGATTATTTATAATGTTTTGGTTGAGTGTAACTGGAATCAGTCGAAAGCTGCCAGGATGCTCAGTATCTCTGAACATGCCATAAGGTATAAAATAAAAAAGCTGGGAATAAAGAAAAAAACATAGTTATATTCATATACAGAATTTCCTCCTAAAATTCGCCCATTTTGACGAATACAACGCAATGGTAATCAATTCAATATGAAATACGTCAAAATTGACGAGATATTCCCGAATTTATATGCGTATTATCCATCCTAATAACATTTGATTAAATATTTGTAAATCAAATATTTATACTTGCTAATGGCAATTGAAAATCTTTTGGCACCCGTTTTGGATACCTGATTGTCCATATAGTTTTTTTAATTCAACCAAATCAAAAAAGGAGGATATTATGAAAAAATTTACTCAGAAAAATATACTATTCATTAGTATGTTACTGTTAACAGGACTATCGGGTATAACTTATGTAAGCCTGGCACAAGTAGATCCCTGGACTTTTAAAAACCCCATACCTACACCCCGGGGATTTACCGGGGGAGCTGTTGTGGATGGAAAAATCTATGTTATAGGTGGATTCCCTTCCCACTATGATGTGACAGGTGTTAATGAAATGTACGATCCTGTTTTGGATACCTGGACCGAGATGGATTCTCTTCCGGTAAAACGTTGTGCTCATGCAACCTGTGCTTTTAATAATAAAATCTATGTGTTTGGAGGGTTGTATCCCAATCCTTATGCTTATGCTCAGAATAACGTCCATGAGTATAATCCGCAAACCAATACCTGGACTCAGAAAACCAATATGCCCTATGAAATTGCCTTTCCCGGAATAGCTGTATTAAACGACACCATTTATCTTATAGGAGGCACGATTAATGCTTATACACCCCCGATTTCAACTGTTATGGCCTATGATCCTGTTACTGAAACATGGTCAGAGAAAGCCCCGCTGTCGTCAGCCAGATCCGGTGCGTCAGCCTGTGTTGTGGATGGTAAAATTTATATTTTCGGAGGAATGGATGAGAACTTACATGACTATGCCTTTAACTATGTTGATGTCTATGATCCGGCAACAAACACGTGGGCAGCAAGAACTGATATGCCAAAGAGTCGTGGAATTTTGGGAACATGCGCCATGGACGGAAAAGTATATGCAGTCGGTGGTTGTTCTGATAACCTACAAACAGTTACCACAAATGAAGTTTATGATCCCGTTACGGATTCGTGGACACAAAAATCTCCCTTGAAGGAAAAAAGGCATACATTCTTTTTCGGTTCGGTAGGAAATAAAATATATGCCATTGGCGGATCATATCCTAAGGGTGTAGAACCTATTCTCGTACCTTCAGTAGAAGAATATGACCCTTTATCTGATACAGTATTAATAACGTCTGTTGAAAACTATCCAAACAGAAGCCTTGCTTTTGCCGGTCTTTACCAGGGCTATCCCAATCCGTTTAATCAGCAGGTAACAATAAAATACGAACTTCCGGGTCAGTCCCGCGTAGTGTTGCGGGTTATAAACCTGCTGGGACAGGAAGTATGTACGCTTGTGGATGATAATATGCCTGCAGGATCCTACGAAGTGACATGGGATGGAAGGAATAAATACGGAAAACAAATGGCCAATGGAATTTACTTCTGCATACTTACTATTAATAATGAATTCTCAGGAATAAGGAAACTGATTCTGCAAAAGTAAAGAAACTGCAGGGCAAATCCCTGACGTACTCTGGCCGATAATATTTCTTGCAGCAAGCACATACCAGATCAAAGCGATTGGTATGTGTTTTCTGTTTTTGTACCCTGAACTTCACGAAGTATAAATCAGTAAACTCCAGTGGCATTCAATTAGGATAATAGAAAATTATTAACTTGCATCATATAATAAATGGGCTAATGAAATAAAATTTGTTCGATTTTATACTTTTATGATATAATTTTAACGGTATGTTAAAGCGGTTAATTCCAAAATTTAATACATGGATTACGAGTTCAATACAATATCAGGGCGACAGTGAAGATATATACCTGTTAAAACGAATTCACTGGCTTTCATTACATCTGGCAATTTTTCTCGTTTTTCCATTAATTCCATTATCCCTGATTCTTTCCATTCCAAATTGGACCCTGCTGGGAATTATTTATGTGGGCTTTAATATTATCCAGTTGATTATATTTTATAAGGTCAAACGCGGAGTAGAATGGTTTGGGCTTATTACTCATCTATTTCATTTAATTTTCTCTTTTACAGGTGTCCTGATTACAGGAGGAATCTTTCATTCTGGGGGTATTGTATTTGTTGGATTGTTGGGCCCTTTGTATGCACTGGTTTTTCCGAATGGAAGACGAGCTATAATGATATTAATATTTTATATTTTAACTGTTCTTGCTGAGGCTATTCTTCAGCCTTTTATCGCTCCCTATCCTCCAATAACTCCTTCAATTAATATATTTATGTTTGTTGTTCAATTCTTGATTGTAGTTGTTTTTAATTTTTTCACTCTGAGGTTTTATGCGGGCCAGACAATTAAAATAAAACAATATGAAGCATTACGGTTAAAAGAGATTGATGAAGTAAAAACAAAGATATATACTAATTTAACACATGAGTTCCGTACACCTTTAACTATTATACTGGGTATGGCAGATCAGATTGTGAAAAATCCACACGAAAGACTGGATGAGTCTCTGGAAATGATAAAGCGAAATGGTAAAAACCTGTTGCATCTTATCAGTCAGATTTTGGATCTGTCAAAAATCGAGGCTAAAGCCATGCAAGTAAATTATTATCAGGGAGAAATAATCAGCTACCTCCGGTATGTTTTTCACACTTTTAATTCGCTTGCTGAAAGCAAAAACATTAATTTAAACTTTTTTTCTCATATAGATCAATTAGTTCTGGACGTTGATACGGAAAAGATGATGCAAATTATATCGAACCTCCTGTCAAATGCTATTAAATATTCGAATGAAGGAGGAGAAATTCATATGATCATTGATACAATCGATGGCAACGGGAATAATGAATTGGTAATTAAAATAAAGGATAACGGGATCGGTATTCCTTCAGATAAATTACCTTATATATTTAACCGGTTCTATAAAGTTGACGAAGTCTCTTCAGCCAAATCAGAAGGGACAGGAATTGGATTGGCCCTGACAAAAGAACTGGTAACCCTATTAAAAGGAAAGATTAGTGTGCAGAGTCATCCGGCAACCGGAACAGAATTCAGTGTTACCTTACCAATAACAAATAATTCACCGGTAAAACATGATATTGACCTGGAAAGAGTGAAATCGGGAATTTCATTTTTTATTGAGGACGGCATACGAAGGACTGAAAAAGACAATCAACACAAAGAGAAAACAAAAGATCTGCCTATACTTTTAATCGTGGAGGATAATACGGATGTTATACATTATCTTGAATCCATTTTATGCGCAGAATATAATATTAGAATAGCAACCAACGGGCAGGAAGCACTTGATCTTGCATTTGAGATTATACCTGATATTGTTATCAGCGATGTGATGATGCCCGTAATGGACGGATTTATACTTTGTGAGAAACTTAAAACCGATGAACGGACCAGCCATATACCGGTAATACTTCTTACAGCCATGGCCACTGATATGAAAAAGCTGGAAGGTCTTGAAACCGGCGCAGACGATTACCTCATAAAACCATTTAATGATAAAGAGCTAAAAGTACGGACAAGAAACCTCATTGAGCAGCGTCGTAAGTTACGAGAACGTTTTTCCCGTAACATTGCAATCTCTCCTAAAGAAATTGCAGTAACCTCCGCTGATGAAAGGTTCATGATCCGCGCATTGGATATAATTGAAAAGAATATGAGCAGTCCGGAATTTGGAGTCAGCTTTTTTGGAAAAGAAGTTGGAATGAGTCATTCACAATTATATCGTAAAATACATGCCCTTACTAATCTTACACCGGTAGAGCTTATTCGTACAATGCGTCTGAAACGTGCTGCCAGCTTATTAAAACAAAAATACGGCAACATTTCTGAGGTTGCCTATGAAACGGGTTTCAACAGCCCTTCCTACTTCTCAGATTGCTTTCAGAAGCAATTCGGAAAATCACCTACGGAATTTATTGAAAGGGAATAATTACCAATATACATTCCGGCAGATATTTGTGGGACCTGATTATGGCTATTACACTCCCCGGTTTTTTAATATTGAAATATTTCTTAAAGCATTTGGTCTATTTCTTAATGCCTTAGGAATGATTGACCTCTAATTTTGAACAGACAAATCAATACAATTATTACTTATTAAAAAAAAGGAGGTCATCATGAAAAAATTTATTCTAAGTCCTGCATTATTAAATGGATTTGTATTGACCGGACTGCTGTGTGTAATGTCCGCTGCCATGGCACAGTTTAATCCCTGGACGGACAAGGCTGAGATGCTTACAGCCAGGTTAAGTTTAACTGCCTGCGAGGTAAACGGGAAAATATATTCCATAGGGGGAACGACCGGAAGTGGAATGCCAGGTCTTTCAACCGTTGAAGAATACGATCCGGTCACCAATACCTGGACAGAAAAAGCCCAAATGCCAACAGCGAGAACTGGATTATCAGCCAGTGTAGTGAATGGCAAGATCTATGCTATTGGGGGAGCATTATCATGGGGTGGAACCGTACTTACTACTTTAGAGGAATACGATCCTTCGACGAATACGTGGACAACAAAAGCCGGTATGCCGACTGCAAGAGCGAATTTATCTACATGCGTGGTAAATGGAAAAATCTATGCGATAGGAGGAGCCATGGGTCAGACCAGCTTTAATGCCGTTGAAGAATATGATCCTGCAACAGACTCGTGGACGACAAAAGCCGACATGCCTACAGCAAGAGGATTTCTTTCCGCAAGCACGGTGAATGGAAAGATATATGCCATTGGTGGTGCAGAAAGTCAACAGAAAATGTCTTCGGAAGTAGAGGAATATGACCCTGAGAGCGACACCTGGATATCAAAGTCTGATATGGCAACAGCAAGAGCGCCTTTTTCAAGCAATGCTGTAAATGGGAAGATCTATGTTATCGGAGGATTGCTATCAAGTTATTCATCCCCTGTTTCGACAGTTGAAGAGTACGATCCGGCAACAGACACATGGACAGAGAAAACCGATATGCCAACAGCAAGATCGTTTTTATCCACCAGTACGGTTGATGGTAAAGTCTATGTTATTGGTGGATCATTAACAGCAGCTCCTTCTGTTTCACCTACTGATGCTGTTGAAGTATACGACCCTTTATCTGATACAGTATTAATAATCTCTGTCGAAAGTTATCATGACAGAGACCTGGCATCCTTAGGTATTTACCAGGTTTATCCCAATCCGTTTAGCGGGGAGGTCATAATAAAATATGAACTTCCAGGTCAGGCCCGTGCCGTTTTGAAGGTAATGAACCTGCTGGGACAGGAAGTATGTACTCTTGCAGATGATGATAAGCCTGCCGGATTCCACAAAGTGACATGGAACGGTAAGAATAAATACGGACAACAAATGGCAGATGGAATATACTTCTGCACTCTTATAATTAATAATGAATTCTCAGGAACAAAGAAATTGCTTCTGAAAAAATAAAGAAATGGTTTAAAAGAATCCCTGACTTAATCAGGCAGATAACATTTCTTATGGCAATCACGTCCTGGTCGCTTTTGGGCCGGGATGTTACTGTTATTTTATCGTATATGTACATTACATAGCATATAAAAAATTGCGCGGAAAGTGCTATATTTAAATCCAAAACATTTAATATAAGGTATCCCGGCATACATAAATAATTAATAACCATGAACTGGCTGAAAAGTTAACCGGTGATTAGTATGTATATCTTACAGTCAATGATACCCCCCTTCCTCTTGTTGTATAGCCAAGAATTTCAGAATACGTGGTGTTGAAAATATTTTCAGCATTCATAAAAAGCCTGAAGTTTTCTGTTACCTGTATCCGGGCGCTTAAATCAAGCAGGGTATAGTCATCAACATTTAAAATACCCTGGGCACCCCATGGTCCCAGGTCGGAATCATAGAACAAATCAGTTCTCGGTCCGACATACCTTAAGAGGGCTGTTATTGTAACAGCCTTGGCAGGCTGATAACTTAATGTTATATTGGCAGTATTTGATCTCCTCACCAGTCCCGATTTTTGAACATTGCCTGTAATGAATTCGCCGCTGGTAAATAATTGAACGTGATTGCCCGATGTATGAACCGTATCAATTTGTGAAGGTTCATATTTAAGAACGCCGCTGAAAATTGTAAAATTAGCCGTTACTGAAAACTTATTGCTTATTTTGGCTCTGTAACTCAACTCTATTCCCCTGATATTTTGAGTACCCAGATTAAGATAAGTATCACCCCTGTGATCATCCCTCATGAAATCAGTGCCTAGTGAATCAATAGGAATGCTGCCATCCCACAGATAAACATACTCAATAGAATTTTCAATCCTCGTATCAAAATATGAAATACAAAGAATAATATTGTTGTTAATAATTTGCTTTAATCCGAATTCCCATGATTGTGATGTCTCAGGTTTCAGATACGGATTTCCCCTGGAGATGCCTGAGGCGTAATACTCGTTGGGATAATACAACCTGTAGAGTGAAGGTGAATTAAATCCTGTAGCATAGGAAAAGTAGAAGACCGAGTTACCGGTTATCTTAACTGAAGGATTTATCTCGTAACAGAAATTGTTACCATACGCACTGTGATTATTTAGCCTGCTGCCCAGGTCAAGGTTGAAATTCTTGAGTTTTTCACTGATAATGCTGCCATTAAAGTCAATATGTGCAAATATGCTTTTATTAACATAACTTAAGTCCAGTGAATCAAGATTTTCTTCCGATTCGTATATCCCCCATAGAGAATTTGAATAAAGGTAAAAGCTGTCGGTCATTGTTTCCCTGTAAATATTCCCGCCAATAAAGGCATTTATAAACTTACCCTTATAATTCAGCTGTACTTCATTATTATTGACTGTTCCCCTGTAGTTATTCCTGATATAGGTCTGATCATAAATATCGACAGGTGCCTCGCCGGCAATTTCAATGCGGCCTATTATTGAGGAATCATCTATTGCGATTCTTGTTATATCATTATAACCTCCATAAAAATTAACATTTATATTATCATTTATGTTGTAAACAAGTCCATAACTTATCATATTCCGGGCTAATTTCTGTGTATAGTTGTTATCATTCCTGAATGCCCCGTCGTCAAGATCTGTTGATTGGCTAATATTTTTATAGGATAAATACGCATCACACCGTGAGTTTTGAAAACCGATTTTGCCTGTTATGTCTGTCTTTTGAAAATCATCCCTGTCTGTATTAAACCGGGGATTATTATTTGATGTATCAACAACGGCATCAAGTCCGTTTATAGTGGAGTTGAATAATTCGGTGTTAATATAAAAGCCGCTGTTAAATGTATAGTTTATGAATATATCCTGGTTGAACTCGGATGTCTCTTTTCCAAAATAACCTGTTTTTAACCCGGCATCAATATTAAGTCCGGGTTCAAGTTTTGTTCTTGTGCAAACATTTATAACACCGCCAATGGCCGAACTTCCATAATATGTGCTGTGCGATCCCCTTACTATTTCAATACGTTTAATGTTGGAGAGTGACAGCTCGGATAAATCCAGTGCATTTTCAACTGAAGCGGGATCAGTAATCCTTATCCCGTCAACCATAATAAGTGTTTGATTTGCGCTTGTACCTCTCATATAGATCCTTTGTAATGCGCCCGGATTTTGAAAACTGCCGATAACATTTATTCCTTCCTGAAGGGACAACAGCTCACCTATATTATTAAACGGACAATTCTTTATTTCCTCTTCACTATAAATACTAACGCTTCTTCCAACATCCAGAGGATTCATCTCAATCCTCTTACCCGAGATAATAACCTCATCTATAGGATATGTCCTTACCGAATCCTCGTCCTGTGACGATACATTTGTGTTAACAGACAAAAAGGCTATTAAAGAATAAATTAGTGCAGGAGTTCTTTTCATGATTAAATAATTTTAGTTGTTAAACATTAATAAATAACTGATTAACAACCATTATTCAGAAGCTCACCAGGAGTTAAGAAGGAATGCTTTTTGACAAGTCCCAGCCTTTATCCCGAAAGCCCAGAAAATGGTGCTGTTATGGCAGGTCTTCTGACTTACTCCCTTTTTGAGTGCCTTCCCATCCATTATTTTGCGAACAGTGGCCGAGGATACTCAAAAAGCAACCGGAGATCACAGCAGCGGGTACTGTCCAGGATTTCCCGCCCTCAGCAGGCAGGTCACCTGATTCCCTATTATTCTGTACTTTTGATATAAAGAACAGAAACCATAATCTGTACAAATATAAATAATAATATTAATGATCGACAATTATTATATAATGATATTTTTAACAAGTTTTGAGCAAGAGCCGGTATATCTCACCAGGCATAATAATTATTTTGTTTTTATATTTGTGAATCTTTTAACTGGTAAGTACTGTTTTAATTCATTGTACTATTGAAGACTCTTATTTTAACAATAATATGCACTGCATTGATTGAAGTAACACTCCTGGCAAAGAGGAATTTCTTTAACGGTAATCTGATTGATACCACGAGGCAGCTCAAAAGAAATATAATTACTATTGAAGATAATGACCCGGATTTATCATTATTGCTTCTGTCATTTGATTATTCGAGTAATACAAGTACTTTTGGGACTTTCAGCCAGTTTGTAAAACAGCCGTCATATTCCCCTTCAATGACATTTATTTCAAAATACGGTTTTGATATATCGTTAAGCGGGTACTGGATAGAAAATTCAGATGATTCCCTTACAGGTACTACTTCAGAATATGACTTTACCGCAGGGTATAGTATTCAGATTAAGGAAAAATTAATTATTTATCCGAGCTATTCTCACTATTTCCATGGCAAAGAATCCAACACCCTTAAATCTGCATTTAATGATAATTTTAACCTTGGTATTTATTACCAGTCCAGACGATTTTTAAACGGACTTTCAGCAAATTATCTGCTGGGTGCGGATAATACTTTCTATTTGTCGGTTCAAAATTCAATTATTCTCTCAAAAGAAAACTTTATATTCAGAAACAGCATTATAGATCTTCAGCCAACTGTTGATATAAACTTCATTACCCGGGCGTATTATGAAACGTACTTCTGGGAAAGCCTCAGCGCCAGCTCCAGCCTCAGGGATTTTTTTAACGATTATCCTGATATAAGAAGAAGATTTGTTATTCTGAGGAATAATAATCCTGACCTCACTAATATGGAGATACTTGATATTATCAGCACAGATTATACCGAAGAAAAAGAAAAATTTGCCCTTGGTAACATTGGTGTATATTTCCCGGTAAGTTATATGATAGGCAATTTTATCATTGATCTTAATGTACTGGCATATATTCCTGTTAATCAGCCGGATTATTTTGATGGTAAGGTCCAGCTGTTTTTTGACCTGGGAATTTCCTATATCATAAGTTTTAAGAGGTAGCTACTCACATAACTCCTGAGAAAAGGCATCAGCCTGGTAATCCCCTAAACCGGAAGCTTTTTTTAAGTCACTGCAGGCCTCTTCGTCCATGCCAAGGTAAAACTTAGCCAGGGCCCTGTTATAATAATAATCAAATACTTTGTTCTCTATTTTAATAGCCCTTGTATAATCGGCAATAGCAGATTTATAGTCAGCCATATAAAAATATGTATTTCCCCTGTCGTAATACCCGTCTGCATAATCAGGCTGCAATTCGATACCTTTATTAAAGTCCTCTAAAGCCTTGTCATAATTCTCGAGCTTAAAGTATGCGTTTGCCCTGTTGAAATAGTTGTCATAGTTATCGGGTTTGAGTTCCAGGGCACTTGTAAAATCTTTTATTGCTTCGCGGTAATTTTTTGTCTCATAGTAAGCATTGCCACGGTTGCAAAATGCATAAAAATGGCCGCTGTTAATAAGTATAAGTTTAGAATAATCTTCAATAGCTCCTGAAAAATCACCCATATCAAATTTTGCATTCCCCTTATAAAAGTATGCTTCCTCACGCTGCGGATTCATTTCTATAGCCTTTTCATATTCTGCAATGGCATCTTTATAACTGCCTTTTTCTTGTTTGTTCATGCCTTTTTTCAAATAATCATCATATGATTGCTGGGCATGAAGATTATTAAAGGCAAAAATTAGTAATACCAAATATATTTTAATTCTCATGGTCGAAAGTTATTTCAGGATTTCATATAAAATGATTTGTTGTATAAATTTATTGGTTACGCATACGCCGGCGCTGTTGAATAATATTATTATTCTGGCGAATCATTTGTTGCTGTAATCTTCTTTGCCTGTTCATTTTTATGTTCATTATATTTCTCCTTCGCTGGATAGCTGTTTTTCTGTTCAACATTGCTTTCCTGTACCGGGTCATTGCCTGTGATCTTATCTGAATGATTCTCTGATAGTTGTTACCAACCCTTGTAATAGCATAATCCCTGCTATTTGGCCTTAATGTAATTTCTGCATTATTCATTTTGCTGATAGCTGTAACAGGCGGCTCCTGTGAGAATAGTATCGAAAAACCTGTCAGACCTGCACATATTAATATTAACCTCTTCATAATATTATTATTTTTAATTGTTAGACATTTCAGATTAAAGAGGGTTTAATTTGTGATGATAAATTTTAGATAAAAATATGCAAAAAATAAGAACATAAAGTTTTTATATTTATAATTTCCCTAACTTCAAAAGATTAAAAATTAAATTTATATATCTTATTATTCTTATGGCTCTCTTTAGTGATATTGAAGACAGGATAAAAAAACTAAGAGAAGTATTAAATGAGCATAATTATAAATATTATGTATTGAACCAGCCGGCAATAAGTGATTTCGAATATGATAAGCTTATGAGGGAGCTGGTTGATCTGGAATCAGCTCATCCCGAATATTACGATCCTAACTCACCATCACAGCGTATCGGTGATGACCGGAGCCAGGAATTTGAACAGGTGGCACATAAATATCCGGTGCTTTCTTTAGGTAATACTTATTCAAGAGAAGAGATCACAGAATTTGATAATCGTATAAGGAAGGTTATTACCGGCAATATTGAGTATGTATGTGAACTTAAATATGATGGTGCCTCAATAAGCCTTGCCTATGAGAACGGCAGGCTAATGCAGGCTGTTACAAGGGGAGATGGTGTTACGGGTGATAATGTCATAGCCAATGTGAAGACTATCAAAAGTATACCGCTGGTGCTGGCAGGCAATGATTATCCTGGACTTTTTGAGATAAGAGGGGAAATATTTTTGCCTCATGCCGGATTTGAAAAGATGAACAGGGAAAGAGAGGAAATAGGGGAGGCGCTGTTTGCTAATCCGCGAAACGCAGCTTCAGGAACACTCAAAATCCAGAATTCATCTGTTGTGGCAAAGCGTCCCCTTGACTGTGTATTGTATTATCTCCTGGGCGATAACCTGCCCTTCGGTACTCATTTCGAAAACTTGTGCAAAGCTAAAGAGTGGGGATTTAAAATATCGGAACATATCAGTAAGTGTTTGACGCTGGAAGAGGTATTCAGGTTCATAGATTATTGGGAAACCGGTCGCAGGGATTTGCCATACGATATCGACGGTATTGTAATAAAAGTAAATTCCTATAGGCAGCAGAGCGACCTCGGATTTACGGCAAAGTCCCCCCGCTGGGCAATAGCATATAAATATAAGGCCGAGCAGGC
>CAZOLY010000008.1:0-8800 GCA_964580815.1 uncultured Bacteroidales bacterium | reverse complement strand
AGGGATGCAAATTCAAAACCTGTTGAATATATAAAGCACTGCCCTCAATGCGGAACGGATCTGATACGTGAGGAAGGCGAAGCAAAACACTATTGCCCGAATGAAGATAGCTGTCCTCCCCAGATAAAAGGTAAAATTGAACATTTTGTAAGCCGTAAGGCAATGGATATCGGTCTGGCAGAAGCGACCGTCGATCAATTATACAGGAGCGGATTGGTAAATAATATCGCAGACCTGTACTCATTAACAAGAGACCAGCTGTTAGGACTTGAACGTTTCGCTGACAAGTCGGCTGATAATCTTATCAAAAGTATTGACAATTCAAAAAAAGTGTCTTTTGACAGGGTTCTTTTTGCTTTAGGTATCAGGTACGTTGGCGAAACGGTTGCCAGGAAACTGGCAATTCATTTCGGGTCGCTTGATAACCTCGCAAAAGCCCGGTTTGAAGATCTTACAGGTGTGGAAGAAATAGGTGATAAGATAGCTGAAAGTATTATATCTTATTTTAATAATAAAAAAACTGCCGGGCTCCATGAAAGGCTGAAAGATGCAGGATTAAAGCTTAGTATAAGTAAAGAGACCGTTAAAAAGGTGTCGAATATCCTGGAAGGTAAATTAATAATAATATCGGGAGTTTTTGAAAAATATTCCCGGGAAGAGTTGAAAAAGCTCATCGAAAAAAACGGGGGCCGTAATGTAAGTTCCATTTCCAGCAAAACGGATTACCTGCTGGCAGGAGATAAAATCGGGCCATCAAAACTTGAGAAAGCAAATAAACTAAAAATTAAAATTATTTCTGAAGATGAATTTCTTAAGATTATAAATGCGTGAATTGGATGAAATTTTATAAAATTGCAGATTAAAATAAAATATTTTCAGATCTATAAAAATGTTGAATAATACAAAAGCATATATAGGGAAAAAGGTTTTGGAAAGAAAACTCAGGAACAGGGAGAGAACAATAAAGGTCTGCAATATTAACGAAGCGAAAAATGTTGGTATTATTTTTAACGCTACCCAGCTTGTTAGCTTTGAAATAATTAGAAACTTTACAAAGAACCTTTCTGAAAAAAAGATCAAGGTCTCTGTACTTGGCTATGTACATAGTAAGAAACTTATTGACCATTACCTGTATAGAAAAGGATTTAATTTCTTTACTAAAAACAATTTGAACTGGTTTAACAAACCTGTGGCAGATACCGTTGAAGAGTTCATCAACATACCATTTGACATACTTTTTAACTTATGTCTTGAAGAATATTATCCTATTCAATATATTGTAGCACTGTCCGCTTCCGGATTTAAAGCAGGAAAATACTTTGAAGAACCTAATTACCTTGATTTTATGATCGATATTGAAAAGGAAAAGAAAGAAATGAGGGATTTGCAGAAACAAATAAGTGAAGATAAAAAACGTGTTTCTTCCAATCAGGAAATAGAAAAAGAAATTGAAAAAAAAATAGATATTGATTTTCAGCTTAATTTTCTAATAAATCAATTGATGTACTATCTTTCAATAATAAAAGGCAATTAAGTTATGACTCAAAAAAAATTTTCCGGAACGGGTGTTGCAATAGTAACTCCATTCAGAAAAGACAGAAGTATTGATTTCAAATCTCTCGAAAAGCTTCTTGAGCATATAATAAAAAATGGGGTTGACTATATTGTGGCGTTGGGAACGACAGGTGAATCCGCCACTATATCAAAAGATGAAAAGCAGGCGGTTATAAATTATGTAATTGAGGTTGTTGACGGCAGGGTACCCATAGTAGCAGGAATGGGGGGCAATAATACCCAGGAATTGATTAATTGTATAAACGACACTGATTTTAAAAATATAGATGCTATCCTGTCAGTTGCACCCTACTATAACAAACCCTCACAACTGGGAATATATGAGCATTTCAAGGCAATTGCTTCCGCCTGTCCGGTTCCTGTAATAATTTACAACGTGCCGGGCAGAACAAGTTCGAACATCTCTGCAGAGACAGCAGTAAGACTTGCCAGAGAAGTAAAAGGGATTGTTGCTGTAAAAGAAGCATCGGGAAATTTAGCCCAGATAATGAACATAATAAAGAATAAGCCCAGGAGCTTCCAGGTTATTTCCGGCGATGATGCCCTGACCCTGCCAATAATAGCTGTCGGTGGAGCAGGTGTCATTTCGGTAGCTGCCAATGCTTATCCCAGGGAAGTGTCAGATATGGTTAACCATGCATTAAAGAGTGATATGTCAAAAGCAGGAGAGATACATTACAGGTTAATGGAATTCGTTGATGCACTTTTTGAAGAGGGTAATCCGTCAGGTATAAAGGCGGCGCTTGAAATACTTAAAATCTGCCCCGGCAACGTGAGGCTGCCGCTTTTGCAGGTAGGCGAGGCACACTACCGTAAAATGTCGGACATTATTAAGAAGTTAAAATAAAAATCGGTGCTATTGTCAGGCCTGGGCTCCCATGCCTGCTCTTCCATGGCAGTGCTTGTATTTTTTGCCGCTGCCGCAGGGGCATAATTCATTCCTCCCTATTTTTTTCTCAACCCTCACTGGCTGGACTCTCTGCTGCCTTTCCTCTTGCGACTGCCCATCACCGTATGAAGGCTGGTATTCCCTCTTGCTGGTCTCAAGCTCACTTAAGTCAAGTTTCTTCGGGCCCGGGGCATTTCTTACTTCACTCGAGTCACGGATAGGTATATGGCCCCTCATTAATATGCCGACAACATCTTTGTTGATTTTATCGATCATTACCCTGAACAGCTCGTATGACTCAAATTTGTATATTAATAAAGGATCTTTTTGCTCATAAGTGGCATTCTGTACCGATTGCTTAAGGTCGTCCAGCTCACGCAGGTTTTCCTTCCATGATTCGTCAATTATTGCAAGGACGATTGATTTTTCATAAGACCTCACCAGGTCCTCACCCGTTGTATTGTATGCTTTTTCAAGGTTTGTTAATATATGGTAAGTCCGCGTTCCATCTGTTATAGGAACGACAATATTTTCATATATTTTCGACTGCTTTTCATATACATCTTTTATTACAGGATATGCCTGTTTTGCAATTACCTCTTTTTTCCTCTGATATGAATCTATTAGTGCAGCATATAACCTTTCAATAATTTCTTCGGCATTTAATTTAAGATAATCAGATTCATTAACCGGTGAATCAACAGACAGGATTCGCAGCACTTCAAATTTAAACTCTTCAAAATCGGTATTTCCATGATATTCATTGATAACACTTTCACTAACATCAAACATCATGTTTGCCACGTCAACCTGTATCCTGTCCCCGAACAGGGCATGTTTTCTTTTGGTATAAATGACTTCACGCTGTGAATTCATCACATCATCATATTCAAGCAGTCTTTTCCTTATGCCGAAGTTATTTTCTTCGACTTTTTTCTGCGCCCTTTCAATGGAACGTGTAATCATATGGTGCTGAATAACTTCTCCTTCTTTCAATCCCATCCTGTCCATTAATCCGGCTATTCTGTCGGAACCGAACAGGCGCATAAGGTCATCTTCAAGTGACACATAGAACTGTGATGATCCGGGGTCTCCCTGTCGTCCTGAGCGGCCTCTGAGCTGCCTGTCAACTCTTCTTGATTCATGTCTCTCTGTGCCAATGATTGCTAATCCGCCTGCTTTTCTCACTTCTTCGGTAAGCTTAATATCGGTACCTCTGCCGGCCATGTTTGTAGCAATGGTGACTGTGCCTCTCTTACCTGCGTCAGCAACGATCTCAGCCTCCCGCTGATGAAGCTTTGCATTTAATACATTATGCTTTATACCTTTCATTTTAAGCATGCGGCTCAGCAACTCTGAAATTTCCACCGATGTTGTGCCGACAAGGACAGGCCTCCCATTGTTAATAAGATTGACTATTTCGTCAATTGTGGCATTGTATTTTTCACGTTTTGTTTTATAAACAAGGTCTTCATAATCTGTTCTTATAACAGGTTCATTAGTCGGAATAACAACGACATCGAGTTTGTATATATCCCAGAGTTCACCTGCTTCAGTTTCAGCAGTGCCTGTCATACCTGCAAGCTTGTCATACATCCTGAAATAGTTCTGGAGTGTTATTGTTGCAAAGGTTTGTGTTGCAGCTTCAACCTGCACTCTCTCCTTTGCTTCTATGGCCTGGTGCAGCCCGTCGGAATAACGCCTTCCCTCCATTATACGTCCTGTCTGCTCATCGACAATCTTAACTTTATTGTCAATAACCACATATTCAACATCCTTCTCAAACAGTGCGTATGCTTTAAGCAGCTGGTTCACCGTATGTACTCTCTCGGATTTGATGGCATAGTCCTGGAGCAACTTGTCTTTCTTCTGTAATATTTCTGCTGTGCCAAGATTAGACTTTTCAAGATCTGCAACTTCTGAACCTATGTCAGGAAGAATGAAGAAATCTGTTTCTTCAGCAGAGGTAGTTACTAAATCAATACCCTTGTCAGTAAGCTCCACTGAATTCAGTTTTTCATCAATAATAAAATAGAGATCATCCGTTACTTTATGCATATTCTTATTGTTCTCCTGCATATAGAAGTTCTCTGTTTTAAGTAAAAGGGTTTTATTGCCCTGCTCACTCAGGAATTTTATCAGTGCTTTGTTCTTTGGCAAGCCTTTAAATGCCTGAAGAAGCTTGAAGCCCCCGGTATCGTTGTTGCCATCGTTGATTTGCCTTTTTGCATCGGCAAGAACTTCATTAACAAGTTTTCGCTGGGCATTAACAAGCTTTTCAACTTTGGGTTTCAGTTCATCGAATTCCTGGTTATCTCCACGGGGTACTGGTCCGGATATAATTAAAGGTGTCCTTGCATCGTCAATAAGCACTGAGTCTACCTCATCAACAATTGCATAATTGTGCTTTCTCTGTACCAGATCATTCGGACTAATAGCCATATTATCTCTAAGGTAGTCAAACCCGAACTCATTGTTTGTGCCGTATGTTATATCTGCTGCGTATGCTTTGCGCCTTCCATCGGAATTAGGCTGGTGTTTGTCAATACAGTCAACCGACAGGCCGTGAAATTCATAAATGGGGCCCATCCATTCGGCATCACGTTTGGCCAGGTAATCGTTTACCGTTACTACGTGAACGCCGCGACCGGTAAGGGCATTTAAAAACACAGGCAGTGTAGCCGCCAGTGTTTTACCTTCACCTGTGGCCATCTCGGCAATCTTACCCTGGTGAAGAACTACACCCCCTATTAACTGGACATCATAATGAACCATGTCCCACGTGATCTCATTACCTCCCGCTATCCATTTGTTATAATATCTTACCTTGTTGCCGTTTATCTGAACATGAGGTTTTGAGGCGGCAAGATCCCTGTCAAATTCTGTTGCCGTGGCTTCGAGGTGTTCATTATCATTAAATCTTTTTGCTGTTTCCTTTACTACTGAAAATGTTACAGGCAGAACCACGTCAAGAATATCTTTTATCTTCCTGTCAATATCTTTTTCGATGCTATCTATCTGATTATATATTCTTTCAATTTCATCTACCGGAGGTTTATCGTTTTCAATTTTTTCTCTCAGTTCCTTTATCTTTTCCTCATCAGCTTTTATATAATCCTTTATTGTTTTTTTTATCTCAATCGTTTTTGCTCTCAGATCATCATTAGATAAGGATTGAATTTTAGAATATTCTTCTTGAATTTTTTCGACAAATGGTGCAATTTCCTGCAGATCTCTCTCATATTTATTGCCAAATATCTTGCTTAATATGCTTGTTAAAACACCCATAATATATAAGACTTATAATATAGAAAAAGTAAATGGCAAAGATAATGATATTTGGTGAATTTTGGGCCAACACTAATTAACATGAATTTCTTTTTTTGTGAATAAAAACAATTGTAAAACAACTTTTAGCTATCTTTAAGGTTTTGCAGTGACCTTGATATTGAAGCATAGTAACATAAACTGAAATTGAATGAAAAAGTTGTTATTACCGGTCATAATACTGTTTTTATTTTGTGGTGGATATATATACGGACAGCCCTGGATGAAAGCTTCCAGGCTCAAGTCAGCAAAAGAGTTTAATTTTTATAATATTCAGAATTCTTTTAATGACTATTGGAAAGATAAGCCTATAGAAAGAAGTAAGGGTTACAATCCCTATAAGAGGTGGGAATACTTCATGGAGCCACGGGTTTTCCCGTCAGGAGTATTTCCCAATACAATAATATGGGATGAAATTCAGAAAAAGGAATCAGCAGAAAAAGCTGATATGGCTGCTTCAGCAAGCTGGGCCCTTCTGGGTCCGGATGATACACCGCGCTATTTTACCAATAATAGTCTGATAGGTGGCTCAGGACGAATAAACTGTATAGCATTCCATCCTTTTGATTCGAGCATAATATACGTTGGTGCACCTTCCGGCGGATTCTGGAAGACAACAAACGGCGGCCAGACATGGTCAACTTCTACTGATCAGCTCGCTGCGATAGGAATATCAGATATAGTAGTCATACCCCAGAACCCGAATATAGTATATCTGGCTACAGGTGATGGTGACGGATTGGATACGTACAGCATAGGAATCCTGAAATCCACGAACGGTGGTATTTCATGGGTACCTACAATTATTTCCGAAGATGTTGCAAGCAATAATCATTTCAGAAGGATAATAGCACACCCTGTTAATCCTAAAATAATGATTGCCGCCTCGGCAAAGGGTATATATAAAACCACGGACGCATGGGTTACATATAGTCTTGTAAAAGCGGGACATTTCAAGGATCTGGAGTTTAATCCTTCCGACCCGAGTGTAATATATGCAGCATCATATGACTATGATGGAGATGCAAGGATATATAAATCAACGGATACCGGTAGTTCTTTCAGCGAGGCTATGACCGGCATTAATTTAAACGGAAATGTTGACAGGATAGAACTTGCTGTAACAAAAGCAAATTCCGGGTATGTTTATGCTCTTTGCAGCAATGCTAATGACGGTGGTTTCTATGGTCTCTACAGATCGGTTAACGGTGCTTCAACATGGAATTTGATATACTCGGGGACTTACCTGAATTTGCTGGGATGGGAAGCTGACGGGCAGGACCAGGGCGGACAGGGATGGTATGATCTGACACTGGCCGTGTCACCGGATAAAGCCACGGAGGTATTTGTCGGGGGTGTTAATATATGGTGGTCTTTGAGCGGGGGAGGAGGATGGAGGCCTATTAGTATGTGGTACCACGGTCATGATGCCGAATATGTGCACGCCGATCATCATATGGTGGTTTTTAACCCTTATACCGGTGTGCTCTTTTCAGGCAATGACGGGGGAATTTATAAAAGTCATGATAAAGGTACAACATGGACTGATATAAGCGATGGATTGCAGATCCTTCAGATATACAGGATCACTAACTCCGTGAATAATCCTGAAATGAATATAACCGGCAACCAGGATAACGGCACTATATTAAGAAGCTCTTCAGACTGGTATGAGATTTATGGAGGCGACGGCATGGAATGTTTTATTGACTATGATAATGATGATATTATTTATGCATCCATGCAGCGAGGCAGCTTGTTAAAATCAACAAACGGAGGATCAAGCTTTACAAGTATTAAACCTGATGTTGATGATGACGGTGCATGGATCACGCCGTTTATTATGCATCCTGTTATTCCGGATATCATATACTCAGGATATAAGGATGTGTATAAAAGTATTAACGGCGGCAGCTCGTGGACGAAAATTTCTGATAATTTAACAGGGGGAGTTAACCTGAATGCCTTAGCCGTGGCCGGTAGTAATGATAATTATATTTATGCCTCGGCCAAGGATAAAATATGGAAAACCAATGATGGCGGGGAGACATGGACTGACATTTCTGACGGCATACCTTCACTTTATATTACTTATATTGCCATATCTGAGAGCGATCCTAATAAAGTGTGGGTTACCCTCTCGGGTTATACAGATGGAAATAAAGTATACTATTCTGCCAACGGCGGCCAGTCATGGTCAAATTATTCGGAGGGATTACCAAATGTACCTGCCAATTGCATTATATATGAGAAAAGTTCTAATAGCGCTTTATATGCGGGTACGGACATTGGAGTATATTACCGCGACAGGTCAATGTCTCAATGGGTAGATTACTCCGACAACCTGCCTAACGTTATTGTTAATGATCTGGCGATACATTACGGGGCAGGGAAGCTTCGTGCAGGGACATACGGCAGGGGTTTATGGGAAACGGATTTATACCCCCAGACTTCTGCAACCTATGCCGACTACATCGTTGAAAATACGGATATATGTATTAACGCCTCAACAAAGTTTACTTATAATGGATCACCGGGTATTGATAGTATAAGCTGGAGCTTCGGCAGCGGCGCTTCTCCTGCCACGGCAAAAACAACAGGACCCCACAATATCAGCTACAGTTCTGCCGGAAGGAAGACTGTAACATTGAAAGTATATAAAAGTGGTGTTGAGTACAGCGAGGTGAAGACTGACATAGTAAATGTGGTCAGTAAAATAGACTTTAATGCTTATCCTGCGGTTACAGCCATCTGTTCGGGTGGGCAGGTTCACCTTTATGCAGCAGGTAACCATAATTATACATGGGCACCGGCAACCGGACTCAACATTACAACGGGCGACCATGTTATCGCCAGTCCCTCACAGAACACAACTTATGTTGTGACGGCAACCAGCGGTTCATGTACAGCCGAGCAATCTGTAAATGTCCTGTTAGCTGCAAATGATAATATTTGTGATGCCATAACGCTAAATGAAGGGGCAAACGGTTATTTCACAAACAAATGTGC
>CAZOLY010000007.1:31894-36473 GCA_964580815.1 uncultured Bacteroidales bacterium | reverse complement strand
CATTATTCTTTGGCATATACTATAAATACTCTGCTACCCAGGACCAGAAACTCTGGTTTGATGACCTTTATATAAACGGTTATTTTTATGATGATTCAATAAGCAATTTATTTTATAATCCCGGGCCTTATGATATTCTAATAACCGAAATAATGGCCGATCCCGAACCTCCTGTTCAGCTTCCCGAATTCGAATATATTGAAGTATTTAATAAGAGCAATTATGATATTAACCTTTCAGGCTGGAGAATTGCTGCCGGCAATTCACAGGTCACCCTTCCCCGTTTTATTATCAAATCTAAAGACTATTCAATAATTACAAGATCCGGCAACAATTTTGGCTTGGAATATACAACAGACATAATTTATGCCGACGGGTTTCCTTCACTTAATAACTCAGGACAAACTGTTACCATAAAGAACAAAAACAACTCCGTCATACATTCCGTGAGTTACTCTGATAAATGGTATAAAACTAATTATAAGTCCGAAGGCGGCTGGTCGCTCGAAATTATAGATGTAAATAATCCGTGCGGGAAAGGGGAGAACTGGACCGAGTCAACTGACATCAAAGGAGGTACCCCCGGTGAGGAGAATTCAGCCGCCCGCTATAACCCTGACAATACCAGTCCGTTCCCAAAAAGGGTAGCAGTAACATCTGACTCTGCAATTCAAATCTGCTTTAATGAACCTTTGGATAGCCTTTCCTTAATAAACTACGACAGCTACAGTGTTGATAACAATATAGGTTATGCAGCAAGAATCATCCCTGTCTATCCTGACTTCTCAAATGTAAAGCTGGGATTTGATAATGTATTTAAAAAAGAAATATTGTATACAATAACCATGGACAACGAAATTAAAGACTGTGCCGGCAATACTTTGCATAACGATAGCAAGGCAAGATTTGCATTACCCGAGGCAGCAGATAGTCTCGATCTGATAATAAATGAAGTATTGTTTAATGCCGGTGATAACGGAGCAGATTTTGTGGAGCTTTATAACCGGAGTAAAAAAAATATTGATATTCAATATTTTTGTATATCCGTAAGTAAGCTTTTTTCTGAAAAGAACGCGGATTATAATCCTGTTACCAGGGAGCACTTCCCAATTCTTCCCGGTGAGTACGTTATCATATCTGCTGACACCGGCATCATCGGGCATAATTACAATATTACCAATCCCAATTGCATGATCGAACCCGAAACACTGCCATCATTCCCCGATAACGAAGGTATAGTTATTATTACAGATAACAGGCTCAACATACTTGATGAATTCCATTACTCCGAAGATATACACTTTAAACTGCTGAATTCCCCGGAAGGAGTATCTTTGGAAAGGATAAGCAGCGAAAGGCCGACAAATGACCCCAATAACTGGCATTCAGCATCCGAAGACTGCAAATTTGCCACCCCCGGTTACAGAAATTCTCAAAATGATGACTTTGAACCGGCAGAAAGACAGATAACTGTATATCCCGAAGTATTTTCACCTGACAATGACGGCTATAATGACTATATTAATATTTATTACCGTTTTGATGAACCCGGGAGTATTGCCAATGTTACTGTTTTCGATTCCAAAGGCCGCATAGTTAAACGCCTTGTCAGGAATACAATGCTTGGCACTGAAGGAGTATTTATGTGGGACGGTGCAACAGGAAATAATATACAAGCTGCTATAGGGATATACCTCATTTATACTGAAATATTTGATCTGAATGGTAAAATTTATAAATTTAAAAATATATGTGTACTGGCGTTAAAAATTTAAGTAATGAATACCCTTTTAGAAATTAAAGACTTTACGGACAACAGTGAAGTCGCCCCTGTAATAAAAAAGGCCAGGGATCTAAAAAACAAACCCGAATTTAAAGTTTCTGACATAGTCGATGATCAGGGCAACCAGTATGTTGACCTGGTTCAGGAGGGTGGCGGTGTATTGGGTATCGCACTGCTGGGCTATACTTATGTCCTTGAGGAGGCAGGCATACGGTTCTTTGACCTCGCCGGCACATCCGCCGGCTCAATAAATACAATATTATTTGCTTCATTAGGTAATATCCGGGAAAAAAAGACAACCCGAATACTGGGCTACCTCAAAGATCAAAATATGTTTGACTTTGTTGACGGCGACGAAAAAGTAAAAAACCTTACCCAAAGGCTCGTTGATAAAAAATATAATGGTATCATCTGTAGAATTCTATGGAACATATTTCGAATCAAAAACAATCTCACGCAAAATATGGGTTTTAATCCCGGTAAGACATTTGAAACATGGATTGAAAATATTCTTGAAGAAAATGGTGTTTCAAATCTTGAAGAACTTAATAACTTAAGAAAAAACCTGCCGGAACTAAAGAAAGCTGATGGTACCAAAGCTGAATATAAAAAGGCTGAAATAGCTGTAATTGCAGCTGATGTAACAACAAAATCCAAAGTCCGTTTCCCAAAAATGGCACACCTTTACTGGCATAATATAAATAAAGTTCATCCGTCGAAATTCGTTAGAGCATCAATGTCAATACCTTTCTTTTTTAAACCTTTTGAAGTTGATAATATCCCGGGACATGGGCTGTCCAACGCTCCTGAATGGTATGAAAACGTCAGGTACAAAGGGAAAGTACCTGATAAGGTCAAATTTGTGGATGGAGGACTAATCTCAAACTTCCCGATAAATGTGTTTCATGTAAGTCACAGGGTCCCCTACAAACCTACCTTCGGAGTGAGGTTAAGTGCCTATCGCGATAGCCCTGCAGACACTAATAAATTATCAGGATTCCTTGGTGGTATGATTAGTACTATGAGGCAACTCCATGATCTCGACTTCTTATTAAAACATGATGACTACAAGTGGCTGATATGTAATATCGATGCCGACAAACAATACAACTGGCTTGACTTTAATATGAAAGACAGCGATAAAATAGGGTTATTCAATCTTGGTGCCCTGAAAGCACTTGAATTTATCGAAGGATTCAGGTGGGAAGAATATAAAAACCTAAGGAGATCGATGTTATAATTGATTATTAGGCGCAACCTTCCTCTGTCATATTTCATCAAATAAAAAATCCCTAATATAATTAGCCATGAAAAATTTTATATGCGTCTCACTAGTGGTGTTATTCTCTTTTATTTCCTGTGATGAGGATAACGTTTTGAATACACAGGATAACAGTAATAATACAAGGTATAGCTATTTGAGTTATAATGCATCCGAGAGTGCTTCTTTGGGTGATTATAGCAGCAGTGGTGACCGGTATAATGAATATGCTGAAAATCCGTTTGTTTTTACATCAGAGCAGGCAGTATCTACCTTTTCCATTGATGCTGACGGAGGGTCATACAGCAATGTAAAGGACTATGTTCAAAATGGGAGCCTTCCTCCTGCAGATGCTATTCGCACTGAAGAGTTTATTAACTACTTTAACTATAACTACCCTCTTCCCGAAGGCGAACATAATATTTCCGTTAACAGTGAAATTTGTACGTGTCCGTGGAATGCAGCTAATAAATTGCTTAGAGTAGGTATAAGGGGCGCCACTGTTCCGAATGAATCGCTGCCTCCATCAAACCTTGTCTTATTAATTGACGTTTCGGGGTCCATGTCACCGGAGAATAAGCTGCCCTTGCTGAAAGAATCCTTCCTTATGCTTGTTGAGCAATTCAGGGAACAGGACAGGATAGGTATAGTGACTTATGCAGGTAATGCCGGAGTGGCCCTGGAATCAACAAGCGGTTCAGATATTAATACTATCGTAAATGTTATTAATTCACTAAATGCAGGGGGCAGCACTGCAGGAGCTGCAGGAATAGTCACAGCCTACGAAATAGCACAGCAGAACTATATTGAAGGCGGGAATAACAGGGTTATCCTTGCCACGGACGGTGATTTTAATGTTGGCATATCTGATCAGGATGAACTAATAGATCTTATTGAACAAAAAAAAGATAATGGCGTGTTCCTTACAGTTATTGGCGTAGGACGCGGAAACCTTAACGATGCAATGATGGAACAGGTTGCAAACAACGGCAACGGCACCTATGAATATTTAGGTGATTATACTGATGCAAAAAAAATACTTGTCGATGAGTATGGCAAATTCTTTAATATCGCCAAAGATGTTAAAATTCAAATTACTTTTAATGATCAGAATGTGGAACAATACCGCCTAATCGGATATGAAAACAGGGTAATGGACAATGAGGACTTTGAAAACGATGAAGAAGATGCCGGAGAAATAGGCCTGGGACAAACAGTTACCGCACTCTATGAAATAGTGCCCGGACAGTCCCCTGATGCAGGTTCTGCCATATGTACAATAGATTTCAGATATAAAAAGTCCGGTGAGAATCAGAGCAAGCTCATCAGCATACCTGCGCATGACGGGGGAACAGCATTTGAAGATGCTTCAGCTGACATGCGATTTGCCGTATCAGTTGCAGGCACCTCACTATTGCTGCGTAACTCCGAATACAAAGGTGATCTTACAATTCAGCAAGTCTACAACTGGGCCAGTAATTCCAGAGATTATGACCCCTTTGGCTATAAGGCTGCTTTTGTTGAACTTATACAAA